>NZ_DASZCQ010000176.1:0-14283 GCF_035942955.1 Actinophytocola sp.
ACCCAACCCAACCCCAGGCCGGCGCCGAAGGCGCCCGGCGGCCTTGCCCGAGCTAGAAAACACTGCCTAGAGGGTGAAGACCACGTCCACCCAGTAGTTGGTGCTGCGGTAGGTCAGGTTGGGCATGGCGTTGCCGGCGCCGTAGAGGTAGACGCCGTTGCCGCCGCTGCCTATCGAGGAAGGGGCGGTGAGCGGGCCGCTGGTGTAGGCGTTGGTGAAGTGGTCGTAGTTGACCGAGTAGCGGCCGACCGGGGCGAAGTACGAGGCGACGTAGGTGGTGCCGGCGGTGACGTTGAGCGGCGCGGCCAGCGGCACCGTCTGCCAGCCCGAGGCCGTCTCGTTGGTGGCGGTGGCCGTGGCGAGCCGGGTGCCGCCGGTCGACCAGACGCTCACCGTGTGCGTGCCGGTGTTCTGCGGGCCCTTGTAGAACTTGACCGCGGTGATCTTGCCGGAGACGCCGGGGGTGAACTTGACGCCGAGCTCGACGGAGGCCGCGTCGCTGGCGGTGATCGTGGCGGGCACGGCGGCCGGCGTCCACAGCGACGCCGGGTAGGTGTGCGGCGTGTAGGCGACGCTGTAGCTGCCGTTGTCCACCGGGAACAGGGCGTAGGTGACGCCCTTGATCGTCTGCTGGGTGAAGGCGACGTTGGCCAGGTCCCTCGTGATGCCGGTCAGGGCGCCCTTGACGGACTGCATCGGCAGCATTCCGCGGAGCATGCCGTTGGTCCGGGCGTCGACCTGGGCGGTGAACGTGAGATTGTTGCCGTTCCAAGCGATCTGCGAGAAGTAGGAGTTGTTGCGGCCGTCGGTCCAGTCCAGGATCTGCTTGGCCGAGATCATGGGCACCCCGCGGGCCTTGGCCGACGCGATCACCTGCGAGTCGAACTCGTCGCTGAGGTCGAAATGCGCGCCGAACACGCCGTAGTAGCCCTCCTGGCCGAGGGCGCGGTCGAGCAGGGTGTTGATGCCGGCCGGGTACGTCTGACCATTCTCGTTCACCAGATGGGAGGCCACCTGGTACACATCGATCATGGTGCCGTCCAGGTCGGCGAACCGCATGGGCAGGCCGGACCCGGTGAACATGCCGGGCCGGTTCTGCACCCACCACGATGGAGCGTAGTAGTAGTTGAGGTCCATGCGGATGCCCTTGCTCAGCTCCACCTTGGGTGTCGAGGCCCAGTCGCTCCAGACGATGCAGTGCGTCCGGCTGCCGGTCTGCGGCGGCACGCTCGGGTACCGGTCGGCGAACGCCTTCAGCTCGGCGTGGAAGGTGGCTTCAAGGGAGACCGGCGTCCAGTTGGCGCAGCCGGTGTTGACGTGGATGCCCAGATCGAAGCCCTGGGCGACGTACGCCGCCGCCTGCGCGTCGGTCAGCGAGGGACCGTCGAGCCACAGCCAGGACGTGCCCCTGGCGGCGTCCCAGGTCTCGACCGCGCCGCCGGGCGGGCTGTTGGCCAGCAGCCGGTCGAAGTAGTCCGCGGTGCCGGTCTCGGTGCCGTGGTCGTCGACCGCCATGACCACCGCGGCCTTGTGGCCCTTGGGCAGGTACCACGTCTTCGGGATCGGTTTGCGGTCCTGGTTCACGAAGTTGATGATGTTGCTCAGCAGCCGCTGCTGCTCGTCGGCCTGCGGAATGGCGACCCTGGTCAGGTCGACCCAGTCCGGCTGGACGTCGCCGACCTTGGCGCCGTAGAACAGATCCGCGGGACGCAGCGGGGTCTGGCCGTCGCGCTCGTCGCCGATCCAGGCCGGGTTGCCCTGGTGCGTCAGCACGATCGAGCGGGCCAGATCGTAGGTGAACGCCACGGCGTTGCCGCCGTTGGCCCCCACGCCGCGCAGGGTGACCGCGGGACTGTTGGTCGTCGTCGTGGCGTTGCTGTACAGCTTGGCGACAGTAGTGGTACCGCTCAGCGCCGTGTACCGGTCGGCCGTGCCGTGGTACTGCATGGTCTGGCTCGGCAGCCCGGCGCCGGGGGCGGCCCCGGTGGCGATCTGAAGGTAGCCGTTGGTGAGGATGGTGCCCTGGTCGCTGAGGCCAAGCAGCGCGGCCAGCTTCTTGTCCGGCCGCATCGCGATGAGGTTGCCGCCGGCGTTGACCCAGTCGGTCAACATGGTGACCTGGGCGGTGGTGAGCGGAATCTCGCCGAGGACGGCCACGTCGTACTGGCTCAGCCCAGCGGCGTCCACAGTGGATAGATCGGCGGTGGCGAAGGAGTTGAACCCCTCGGCGCGCAGGATCTCGCTGTAGTACCGGCTGAACGGCCGCGAGTCGGACTTCAGCACCAGCACCGGTCCGCCGAAGCCCTGGTCCAGCGGGGTGGGTGGCTGCGGCCCAGGGCCGGGAACGAAGACCACGTCCACCCAGTAGTTGGAGCTCAGGTGGGTGGAGGTGGGAAATCCGCTCAACGCGTCGTAGCGGAAGACGCCATTGGGGTCGCCAACAATCGAAGCCGGCGCGTGCAGCGGCGCGTTGTCCCGGGTGACCGTGAAGTAGTTGTAGGTGACGCTGTAATGACTCTGCGGCGCAAAATACGACGCGACGTAGGTGGTATTGGCGGCAATGGGCACCGGCGTGTCGAACGTCGCGGTCTGCCAGCCGGTTGCGGTCTCGTTGTCGAATATGGCGCTCGCCAGCCGTGTGCCGTCGGCGCTCCACAGCGAGCCGGTGTGCGTGCCACCATTGCCGGCGCCCTTGTAGAAACGCACGCCGGTGATGCTCCCGGTCACGTCCGCCCGGAATTTCACGCCCAGCTCGAGCGGCGCGTTGTCGGCCGCCGAGGGGACCGCCGGCGTGTCCGAAGGCGACCAAATGCTGTAGGGACCCGACTCGACGACCGGGGTCTGCTCGTCGGCCCCGAGCTCGCCCCAGGCGGGCCGCACGCTGGATGTGGTCACGATCAAGTCCCTCCCTCGAAGGGGTCACGTGCATGGTGAATCGCTCCGCGGCACGAGTCGTTTCGGGTGCTCACGCGAATGGGGGCAGGACGGACCGGAGCGTGCGCACGGCCGACGACGTGCTGCGACCGCTCGACGGCCCGTTCGCCCCGGAGGCCGACCGCCGGCCGGCCGGAGCCTCCCGGTGGGACGGCTTCCACGCCGACCGCGCCAGCCGGGTGCCGTTCCTCACGGCCAAGCCGGACGGGAACCCCGTCTCCTCCCTCGAGCGCGGCGTGATCGCGCCGCCGGGCCGGGCCCTCGACCTTTGGCCGCAACGCCATCCACCTCGCCTCGGCCGGCTTCACCGTCGACCTCTCCCCTGCGGCCATCCCCTGGGCCGCCGAACGCGCCCACGCGGAGCCCCGCCGAAGCCGGTGATCATGCCGGGGTATCGCGATCACAGCCCCGGCATCGCGAACGGGTTCGCTCGGCGGGGTCCGCTGGGCTTTGCTGAGGCGCTGCCCCTAGCCTGCGGGCATGACCGAACTGGACGGCTACCTCCTGCCGCTGAGCACCACGGTCGAGGTGCGGGAGCGGGGGGCGCGGGTCGCGGTGCTCCCGGTCGGCAGCTTCGAGCAGCATGGGCCGTTTCTGCCGCTGGTGACCGACACGGTGGTGGCGGTGACCGTGGCGCGGGCGGTGGCGGGTGCCTGGCCGGTGCTGGAGCTGCCGCCGGTCACGATCTCCTGCTCGCACGAGCACGCGGTGTGGGCGGGGACGGTGAGCATCTCGGCGGGCACGCTGTACGCGATCGTCAACGACGTGGCCGAGTCGCTCCGGCGGTCCGGAGTGGACCGGCTGGTGATCGTGAACGGGCACGGCGGAAACTACGTGCTGTCCAACGTGGTTCAGGAGGCCGGCCCCGCCGGGCGGCGCATGGCGCTGTTTCCGTCCGAAGTAGACTGGGCAAGGGCACGCGCGGCCGCCGGGATGCGGACCCCGGTGGACAGCGACATGCACGCCGGGGAACTGGAGACCTCGATCCTGCTGCACGCCCACCCGAGGCTGGTGCGGGCCGACTATGCCGCGCACGATCATCTGGCCGACGACCGGGAGCGGATGCTCACCGTGTCGCTGGCCGCTTACACCGAGTCCGGAGTGGTCGGGATGCCGTCCCGGGCGTCGGCGGACAAGGGTGGGGTGGCGCTGGCGAGCCTGGTGGAGTCGTTCGGCGGGGTGTTGGGGGCGCTGGAGCGGGACTTTCCGGCGTCGAGGTGAGGGAGGAGGTGGTGGAGGCGCTCGCGTTTGGTGCGCAGGTAGGGGAGGTTGTCGTCGGACGGGGTGATCAGGAGCGGGACGCGTTCGGTGATGCGGATGCCGGAGCGCCAGAGAGAGGTGATCTTGTCCGGGTTGTTGGACAGCAGGCGGATCGAGCGGATGCCGAGGTCGCGCAGGATCCAGGCGGCCGGGCGGTAGTCGCGGGCGTCGACGGGCAGGCCGAGGGCGAGGTTGGCCTCGACGGTGTCGAGGCCCTGCTCCTGCAGGCGCATCGCCTTCAGCTTGGCGAGCAGGCCGATGCCGCGGCCCTCGTGGCCCTGCAGGTAGATGAGCACGCCGGCGCCTTCGGCCACGATGGCGCGCAGCGCGGCCTCCAGCTGCTCGCCGCACTCGCAGCGGGTGGAGCCGAAGACGTCGCCGGTCAGGCATTCGGAGTGCACCCGGGTGAGCGCCGGGCGGCCGGTCACGGTGCCGTGCACGAGAGCGACCTGCTCCTGGCCGGTGGCCCCGTCGCGGTAGCCGATCGCGCGGAACTTCCCGTACCGGGTGGGCAGGTCGATGTCGACCACCCGGTCGAACTCGTCGTACTGAACTTCGGCTAGCTCTGTCACGCCATTGCTTCCCGTCTCCCGGCCCGCATCACCAGAACGCCGGCGCCTGGCAGGCACGACACCAGCGCCAGCACCCCGTACACCACGGCGGCGGTGAGCCCGAGCGCGGCGCCCAGCCCCGCCGCGCCGAACACCAGTGCCGCGACTCCTTCACGTGGTCCCCAACCGCCGACGTTCACCGGCAGCCCCATCGCCAGCAACGACAGGACCACCAGCGGTACCAGCTCGGAGACCGGTGCGGTCGCCCCGGCGGCCCGCGCCGCCACGACGAACAGCGTGACGTGCCCGGCAAGCGCCGCGGCGGACAGCAGCGCGACGCCCGGCCAGGCGGCCCGCGCCAGCAGGCCGTCGCGGATGTCGTCCACCGTGCGGCGCCAGACGGATCCGTCCCGCGCCCACCGCCGAGCGGCCAGCACGGCAAGGCCGAGCCCGGCCACGACGGCGAGCACGGTCAGCACGATACCCCGGACCGGGGCCAGTGCCGGCCCGGCGAGCAGCGCCACCGCGCCCACGATGATCAGCACGGCCTGCCCGGCGGTGCGCTCCAGCACCACCGCGCGCACGCCGCGGCCCACGTCGCCGGCCTCCCGGCCGTGCCGCACCGCGCGGTGCACGTCGCCGAGCACGCCGGCCGGCAGCACCGAGTTGAGGAACACGGCCCGGTAGTAGTCGGCCACCGCGGTGCCCAGCGTGATCGGCAGGCCGAGCCGGCGGGCCACCAGGCACCACCGCCAGGCGCTGAGCACGGTCGTCACCAGGCCGATCGCCAGCGCGGCCAGCAGCTCGCCGGCGCCGATCGACCGCAGACCGTCCACAAAGGTCTGACTGCCCAGCTGCGTGCCGAGCGCGGCCAGGATGGCCAGCCCGACCAGGATCTTCAGCCAGGCCATGGCCCGCTTCCGGTCGGCCTGTCGTGAGTCCTTTCCGGTGCCATAGCCCCACAACAGACTCACGACCCTTGACCTGGGCGCGGTCATGAGTCCACCTCCGGAAGGGCCAGCAGGTCACCGTGCTCGACGACGACCCGCAGCCGGCCGGCGGCGTTGGCGGCCAGGCGGCGGGCCAGGTATGGCCGGGCGGCGGGCTCGAGGTCCGGGCGGTGCTCGGTGGCCGCGGCAACCCAGCCGCGCAGCCATTCCTCGGTGAGCGCCGCGTCCGCCGGGCCGAGCCGCCACGGGCTGGGTTGCCGGTACACCACCGACTTGCGGGAGAACGCCCCGATCGCCACGTCGAACGCGTCCGGGCCGAGCAGCCGCCGGCCGGCCACCTCGCGCCGCTGGTGGGCGTTGAACGCGGCCGCGATCTCCTCGTCGAGCGGGTCGGCCGGGTCGAGCTCGGCCCGGCCGAGCACCGACAGGGTGAGCAGCGCCGGGCATCCGGCCGCGGCGCACGCGTCGGCCAACCGCACGACCTCGGCCGCGGTGAGCAGGTCAAGCAGCGCGGACGCGGTCACCAGCGAGGTGCCGGCCAGGTCGGCGGCGCGCAGCTCGGTGATGTCGCCCGGTTCGCCGCTCACCGAGACCATTCCCGGAAGCGCGCCGACCGCCCGGTCCAGCAGGTCGTGGTCGCGGTCGTGCAGGATCCAGTGCTGCGGTCGGGGCAGCCGGCCGGACAGCCAGCGGCCCATCGAGCCGGTGCCGCAGCCAAGGTCGCGGATGATCAGGCCCGCGTCGGACCGCCTTGCGAACCACGACCGCAGCGGGTCGAGCAGGCCGACCGCGCGGGCCCCCGCGTCCGCGCCCTCGCGCAGCGCCAACCATTCCGGCCGCAGCCCGGTGCTCAGAGTTGCCATGTCGACTCCACAACCTTGTGCAGCTCCACCGCGGCCTCGTCCCAGCCGCGCAACGCCCGCCGGCGGTCCCGGGCGCTGGCCCGCAGCGTCTCCGGCAGGTCGGGCTCGGTCAGCCAGCGCCGCAACGCGCCGGCGAACGCCGCCGGATCCCGCTCGGGCAGCAGGATTCCCGGGACGCTGCCGTCGGAGGCCCGGCCGAGGGTGTCCGGCACCGCGCCGACCGCCGCGGCCAGCACCGGGACCCCCCGCATCAGGGCATCGGCGACGACCATGCCGTAGGTCTCACCGACGGACGGCAGCACGACCAGGTCGGCGGCGTCGTAGCTGCCGGCGAGCGCGTCGCCGGTCCGCGGACCGGCCAGCTCGACCCGGCCGGCCAGCCCGTGCCGGTCGATGAGCCCGCGCACCCGGTCGACGAACTCCGGGTCGCGGCGCAGCGACCCGACGCACACGCAGGCCCACGGCACGTCGGTGATCATGGCGAGCGCCTCGACCAGCAGGTCCTGCCCCTTGTGCGGGGTCACCGCGGCCACGCAGAGCAGCTCGGAGCGGCCGTCGGTGCCGGTCGCCAGCGGCGCGGGATCGGTGCCCGGCGCCACGACGTGCACCCGGCCAGGGTCCAGCTCGTGGTGCTCGCTGACCCGGCGGGCCGACCAGTGGCTGGTCACCACGACCGCGCCGACCGCACGCAGGGTCGCCCGCTCGCGGAGGTCGAGGTCGGCGGCGACCGCGGGCGCCCGCCCGGCCTCGTCGCCGAGCGGAAGGTGCACGACGACGGCGATCCGCAGCCGCCGGGCGGACGGGGCGACGATCTCGGGCCACCCGCAGGCGACCAGCCCGTCGATCACCACGACCTCGCCGTCGGGCAACCCGGCAAGGGACCGCGCGAGGACGTCCGGGTCGCCGAGCGGCCAGGCGCCGGGCACGGCGACCATCCGGCCGTTGAGGTGATCGCACATCCGGCGGCCGTAGACGTTGCCGCCGCTGATCACGGCGGGATCGTCGACGTCGCCGGGCAGCACGAAGGTCGGGGCGGGCACGGGTTGTCTCACAACGCCCTCGTGTAGGTCGCCCAGGCGATGTGCGACTCGCGCATGGTCACCGAGATCTCGCTGAGCCCGCGGGCGCCCTCGCCGAGCTTGCCGTCGGCGATCCGCGCGGCGAGCCGGTCGGCGACGACCTTGGCCAGGAACTCGGTGGTGGTGTTGACGCCGGCGAAGTCCGGGTCGTCGTCGAGGTTGCGGTAGTTCAGCTCGCCGAGGATCGCCGTCAGCTCGGTGGCGGCGAGTCCGATGTCGACCACGAGGTTGTCGGCGTCCAGCTCGGCCCGGTGGAAGGTGGCGTCCACCACGAACGTCGCGCCGTGCAGTCGTTGGGCCGGCCCGAAAACCTCCCCGCGAAAGCTGTGCGCGACCATCACGTGGTCGCGGACGGTGAGGCTGAACACCGGGCCTCCCTCATGATCGACTTAGGGTCCTCTGTAGCTAACACGTAGGCAAAGCGAGGGCGGTTCACTATTGGCCAGCCGGGGCAGCGCGACCGGCAGCTCGTCGAACCGGCACTCGTCGGTGATCAGCGCGTCGTACCCGGGATCGGCCAGCAGCTCCAACGCGATGGCCATCCGGTCGGCGAAGTCGCGCCGGCCGCGGCGGGCCGGCGGGATCGTGCCGACCTGGCTGGACCGCAGCGTCAGCCGGCGGGAGTGGAACCACTCCCCCAGCGGCACGCGCACCCGCCGGTCGCCGTACCAGCTCAGCTCGATCACCGTGCCCTCGGGGGCGACCAGCTCCAGCGACCTGGCCAGGCCGGCCTCGCTGGCGCTGGCGTGCACCACCAGATCACAGCCGTCCAGAGCCCGTTCCGGGGTGGCGAACTCCACACCCAGAGCGCCCGCGACGTCCGCCCGGGACGGGTCGACGTCCACAAGCTGGACGCGGGCCGCGGGAACCCCGGACAGCACCTTCGCCACGCACGCGCCGACCATCCCGGCCCCGACCACGGCGATCCGGTCGCCGATCAGGGGCGCGGCGTCCCACGCGGCGTTCACCGCGGTCTCCACGGTCCCGGCGAGCACCGCCCGCCCGGCCGGCACGCCGTCGGGCACGACGGTGACCGCGCCGGCCGGCACCACGTACCTGGTCTGGTGCGGGTAGAGGCAGAACACGGTGCGGCCGCGCAGCTCGGCCGGGCCCTGCTCCACGACGCCGACGTTGAGGTAGCCGTACTTCACCGGGGCGGGGAAGTCGCCCTCCTGGAACGGCGCCCGCATGACCTCGCGTTGGTTTGCCGGCACCGCTCCGTGGAACACCAATAGTTCGGTGCCGCGGCTGACGCCGGAGAACAGGGTGCGCACCAGCACCTCGCCGTCCGCAGGTCGCGGCAGGTCGACCGGCCGGATCTCGCCGCGGCCCGGAGCGCTCAGCCAAAAGGCGTGATCCATCGGCGCATCCTTTACGTGTATCCGTCGTGACTACGTTGACCAGCACTGCTTCGGCCCACCCGACGGTTTCAGTCCCCGGGGTGGGCTGGCAACCGCGGCCATGGGCGCGCACCCTCGCGGGCGCAGCGCTGCTGCAGGCCGCCCTGCTGATCCTGCTGTCCATGATCGTCGGGCTCGGACCGGTCGGCTGGCTGGCGGCGGCCGGCTACACCGCGGCGGTCTGCCTCGGCCTGGCCACGGGCCTGCGGCGGGCGGGCCGAATCTCGCTCGGCCCCGCCGACAAGGTCACCCTGGCCCGATCCGCCCTGGTCGGCTGCGTGACCGCGCTGGTCGCCGACCGGATCCAGGAGCCGGTCCCGCTGGTCGGGCTGACCCTGGCGGCGCTGGCGCTGGACGGCGTCGACGGCTGGGTCGCCCGGCGCACCGGCACGTCGTCACCGCTGGGCGCGCGGTTCGACATGGAGGTCGACGCGTTCCTCCTGCTGGTCCTCAGCGGGTGCGTCGCGCTCCAGCTCGGCCCGTGGGTGCTGGCCATCGGCCTGATGCGGTACGCGTTCATCGCCGCCGGCCGGATGCTGGCCTGGATGCGCACCCCGGTGCCGTCGAGCTGGGCCGGCAAGGTCGTCGCGGTCGTCCAGGGCGTGGTGCTGGTCGTGGCGACCGCGGGTGTGCTCCCGCCGGCCGTGACGGCGGTCGCCGTCGCCGCGGCGCTCGCGGCGCTGGCCTGGTCGTTCGGCCGCAGCGTCCTGTGGCTCAGCCGAACGCGGTCAGAAACTGGTCGCGGAACTCGTCCATCCGCCACACCGGCGCCTGCGGTCCGGGTTTGAGACCCTCCTGCCAGCCCCAGGCGGAGATCCGGTCCAGCACCGCCCGGTCGCGGGTGACGATGGTGATCGGCACGTCCCGGCCGGCGTCCGGGCCGGTCACCACCGGGGACGGCTGGTGATCGCCGAGGAAGACCAGCACGAGGTCGTCATCGCCGAACTTCTCCACGTAGGAGATGACGTTGTTCAGGGAGTACACGATCGAGTTGCCGTAGTCGGCGCGGACCCGGTCGGACGCCCGCTGGAAGATCGCCTCCGGCGGCGCCCCCTCCGCGGCCATGGAGTGGTAGATCGAGCCGTCGCCGACCCGGGCCCAGTCGATGATCTCCGGGATGGGCGACCAGGGCGCGTGGCTGGACAGCAGCGTGATCTGCGCCATCAGCGGGGCATGACCGGGTGTGACGCGCTCGGCGCGGTGGAAGGCCGACAGGATGAACTGGTCGGGCATCGTCGCGTAGCTGAACCGCGGCCCACGGTAGCCGAGCTCGCTCGCCTCGTAGATCTCGTTGTAGCCGAAGAAGTTTCCCTCCGGCCAGGCCTGGATGAGGGCCGGCTCGACGTCGACCGTGCGCCAACCCGCGCGCTGGAAGGCGCGGTTGAGGGTCACGCGGTCGGTGGTGACGAGGTTGCGGTAGCGCTGCTGGTTGTCGATGCGCAGGCCGGAGACCAGCGTGGCGTGCGCCAGCCAGCTCCCGCCGCCGACCGTCGACGAGGTGAGGAAGCCGCTGCGCGAGTCGTACCCGGCCGCGCGCAGCCGTTGCGTCCCGGTGTCGAGCACCGCGCCGACCTCGGGCGCCAGCTCCGGATGCTCGATCGCCGAGCGCCCGTAGCTTTCGACGAACACGAGCATGACGTCCTTGCCGCGCAGGGAGGTCAGCAGCTGGGCGCCCGGGGTGTCGCGGAAGGCGTCGGCGTCGACCTCCTTGGCGAACTCCCGCTGATCCCGGATGCCGTCGGGCACCTGGCGGGCGTGCAGGTAGGCGTACTCGGCGGCGTTCGTGGACGCGACCGGCACGCGGAGCACGGCGAAGACGAGCCAGACGACGGCGAGCACCTTGACGGTACGGCTCGCCGCGGTGCGGTGCGCGTTCACGATGCGGGTCAACCGCAGTGCCGACAGGACCATGAGCACCGGCACGGCGATGGTCAGCGCCACCGCCCCGACCACCATGGCGATCGCCCCGAACCGGCCGAGCGTCACGCTCAGATAGTTGACGCCGGCGTCGACGAAGGCCCAGTCCAGCACCGGGTCGAACGGCCGGTAGAGCACCGCGAACGAGCCGAGATCGGCGATCTTCAGCAGGGTCAGCAGACCGAGGACCAGCCCGAGTGACACCGAGACCCACCGCTTCGCCCGCCCCGGCACGATGAGCACGAGGGTGACGGCGACCAGCCCCTCCACCGGGATCCGCACGAACGCCCAGAGGCTGAACCGGTTGAAGTCGTTCGGGGCGACGAGCGCGAACAGCATGAGCAGGCAGGCCCCCGCCGTCGCCGCAAGGGCCGGGATCCGGCGCCACCGCCGCGGGGCGTCCGTGGGATCGCTTGCGGGCTCGGCGGTTTCCTCCGCTACGGCGTCGACCGACATGGCCCGGACGGTAACAGGTCCCGTTGCTCGTTGTGCTCTCCGTGTCGGCGCCGGTACTTTCGGTTGACTGCCGGCTCTGCGGGAGGGATTGGCATGCCACGCGAGGGTTTCGAGTCGTCGCACGGGTTCGCGCTGGAACGGCGGCGCGTTCTGCAGCTGATCGGGGTCGGGGCGGTGGGTTCGGCGGTCGCCACACCGGCCGCGGCCGATCCGGGACCGTCCGCGGATCTCGTGCTGCACTCCGGCACGGTGTGGACCGGGCGCGCGCACCGGCGCCGCGCCGAGGGTGTCGCGGTGCTCGGGAAACGCATCGTGGCGGTCGGATCCGACCGGGACGTGCTGGCCTGGGCGGGTCCACGTACCAGGGTGATCGACCTGCGCGGCGCGTTCGTCGCCCCCGGATTCCGCGACCAGCACACGCATCTGCTCAACCAGGCGGACGCCGACGCCGCCGCCGAGGTGTACCGGCCGCGGTGGAACGGGCACGACGAGGAGGCCTCGTTCAACAACCGGCGGGTCGTCGGCCAGCGCCACATCGACACGTTCAACCAGGGCCGCACTCCGGTGGACGAGTCCCGGCACGGCGAGGTGACCGAGGCGCTCAGGGCCGGCATCCTGCGCATGCAGGACGAGGCGGCCAGGCAGGGGGTCACCACGGTGGTGGAGGCCGGGCTGACCGATCTTCGCGTGGTCGACGCGCTGTTCCAGCTCGCCGCCGAGGGCCGGCTCAAGCTCCGGCACCTGGTCCGGGTGCGCTGGGGCGGCATCGAGCAGGCCGCCGCGCTCGGCTGGCGGACCGGCTTCGGCAACGACTGGGTGAAGATCCTCGGCGTCAAGATGTACGCCGACGGGTGGCTCGGCCCGCGGACCTGCGCGCTGCGCCGGCCATACGCCGACGACCCGTACGACTGGAACCTGCCGCACGGGGTGCTGTTCCTGGCCCAGGAACGCGCCAACGCCGACGTCGCCCGCGCGCGGGAGCTCGGGTTCAACATCACCGCGCACGCCATCGGCGATCTCGGCGTGCAGACCATGCTCAACGCCTACCAGCGGGCCGGCGTCAGCGGGGCCGACCGGTGGTGCCTCGAGCACGTCCAGGTGGCCGGCGACGACCTGCTCGACCGGATGGCCCGGCACGGCGTGATCGGCAGCATCCAGCTCAGCTTCCCGACCTCCGATCACTGGTTCGCCTCGAAGGCGTTGGGCGAGCGCCGAACCAGGCGGGAGTCCTACCGGTGGGACACCATGCGGCGGCGCGGGGTGCCGCTGGCCGGCGGTTCGGACTTCGCCATCGAGGTGCTCGACCCGCTGTGGGGCGTGCAGCGGTCGGTCACCCGGCACGAGTTCGACGGCAGCCCGGCCGGGGGCTTCCTGCCCGACGAGGCCGTCACCGTCGACGACGCGCTACGGCTGATCACCGCCGACTGCGCGTTCGCCTCCTTCGAGGAGCGCGAGCGCGGCACGCTCGAGGTCGGCAAGTTCGCCGATCTCGTCGTGCTGCGCGAGAACCCGCTGACCATCCCCCGGGACTGCATCGCCGCGGCCACCCGGCTGATGACCGTCGTCAACGGCACGATCACCTTCGAGGGCGAGGTGGCGTTCCCGCCCGGGGACGCCACCTGCCGGTCCCACCACGCGCCGGCCTGACGACAAGCGACCTCAGCCGTACACCTGACCGTGCCCGGTCCCGTACAGCATGACCGTGTACGTCTCCTGGTTGTCCTGGCCGGGGAGCATCGAGTCCTCCTTGACCGTGATGCTCAGCGGCAGCGCGGCGATCGGCGCGGTGTCCGAGCCCACGTTGGACGGCTGCCCGACGGTCACCCTGATGTCGATGTCGTTGTTGTAGGCCGGGTCCAGGTACACCACGTCGACCCAGGCGGTCGGGATGAACGCCCCGCCGCCGCGGTACTTCGCCCCGTACATCCAGAACACCCGCATCGTGATGGTCGTGTTCGACTCGTCGTCGTCACCGAACGGGTTCCAGACGTACCAGTTGCTGGTGTAGGTGATGTCCTTGTAGTTGGGGCCCGCCGCCCCGGTCAGATCCGTGGCCCAGTCGGCGCCCGCGGGCACCGCGTTGGCCTGGTCGGCGTTGATGTTCACGACCGACTCGCTCTTCTCCACCAGCCACCACGCCTCCTTGATCGCGTTGGTGACCGCGGTGACCTTGGCCAGCGCGCCGGTCATGACGGCACCTCCTCGCCCTGGATCTCCTCGACCTCGACGACGTCGATCTGCTCGTCGGTCTCGGAGAACTGCGCGCCGCGGAACTCCATCCGCGTCTCCTGGCCGTCGGCCGCCTGCTCCGTCATGTCCGCCTCCTGTCTGTTGTGGACACGGCGAAACGTACGGTCGGGACGGCGGCGGCCGCGTCGGCCGAGGGACCGAGGGCGGGTAGGCCGATGGACCGACCTAATGCTCGGCGACCAACCCGCTGCGGACGGCGTAGATGGCCGCCTGGGTGCGGTCGGCGGCGCCCACCTTGGCCAGGATGTTGCTGACGTGGGTCTTGACGGTCTTGTCGCTGACCGCGAGGGTCCGGGCGATCTGCTTGTTGGCCAGGCCCCGTGCCACCAGCTGCAGCACCTCGAGCTCGCGCTGGGTGAGCGGGGACGGTTCCGCCGGCGCCGGCCCGTCGTCGGCGGGCCGGCTGCCGAGGGTGAGCCGGGCGGCCGTGTCGGCAAGGGTTGTCATGCCCAGCTCGGCGGCCTCCCGCGCGGCCGGCTCGAGCAGCCGGCGGGCCCTTGCCCGGTCGTCCGGCCGGCCGCGGCCCAGCAGCACGCCGGCCAGGTCGATCCGCGTTCTGGCCAGCGCCGGCCGGGCGCCGAGCCGCCGACCGACGGCCAACGCGCTTTCCAGGTGGCGCACCG
>NZ_DASZCQ010000177.1:0-4148 GCF_035942955.1 Actinophytocola sp.
CCAGCCAGCCGCCGACCCGCCGGGCGGCGGTCAGGCTCGCCCACGAGACGAGCTCGACGAGGGCGGCGTCCGCGGGCGCGCCCGCACGGAACTCGGCCACCACGGCGTCGTCGATCTGGTACGAGGCCTTGGCGGCCAGCAGCGCCAGCCGCCCGGCGGCCCGGTCGGCCGGCGGCAGGGCGGCCGTCGCGTCGTGCACCCAGGCCCGGCTCGGCCCGCCGGGCTGGCCGTCCCAATCGGACAGCTCGGCGGTGACCAGCTCGCGGACGGACGGCGGCACCGTGCCGCCCTCGATCGCCGCGGCGGCACGGGCGAACGCGCCGCCGATGCTCGGATTTCCGGCCGCCCAGGCCAGATCCGTGGGCAGCGGCGCGTCGTCGAGCAGCTCGATGGCCGCACCCGGCCGGCTACTTCGGACGGCCGGGCCGCGCATCACCCAGCCGAGGAACCGGCGGGCGCGGTCCCGGGCGCCGGCCGGGACGGTGGGCGGCAGCGGGGAGTCGGACAGGAAGACGTGGACCATCCGGTTGAGGTAGTGGAACGTCACGGCCACGCCGATGAGCTCGGGAGCGTGCCCGGCCGGGAACGGCCACGCGTGCCGGGCCGCGCCGTCGGAGGTGCCGCTCTCCCGCGCCCACGTGGCGAGCTCCGCAAGGGCCGGGTCGGCGCCGGGGTCGCGCACCAGCCCGCGCAGGGTCGCGTCGTGCACCTCCACGCAGTACGGGCAGGCGTTGGCGTCCGACACCGCGGCCGCCACGGCCTCCTTGGCCGGACGGCCGGCGTCGCCGGGCACGACCAGAGTCTCGCGCAGCATCGCCCAGCTCGCGGCCAGCGCCGCGGGCGCGGGGGAGTGCAGGGCGACCGGCGGCGCCAGCATGCCGAAGTCGCGCTCGACCTGGCGGTACACCCTGGCCACCAGCCCGCCGGCGTGGCGCGGCCGCACCGGCCGGACGTGCCGGATCTGGGACAGCGACGTCCGCAGCGCGGTCCGGACAAGTGCCCCGGCCATTGGGCGCTCCTCTCGTCGCCGAACCTCTTTCGAGGCTACGGCGGCGGAGCGGGCCGGTCTTATCGCAACGTGCTCAGCCGCTCATCAGCTCGCTGAGGCCGGCGTAGCCGATGTCGTTGAGGCGCTTGCCGGACATGGCGTAGTAGTCGTCGTCCGCCTTGATCCCCAGGCCCTCGACGACCCGGTTCATGAAGTTGAACAGCGCGCAGACCAGCACCGCGTGGTAGAGCGCCCGCTCGTCCCACCCGGCGGCGAACACCGCCTCGGCGTCCAGCTTGGACACCGAGGACGGTGACCGGGTGAGCTTGCCGACGTAGCGCAGCACCGGCTTGAGCTTCTCGCTCACCGGGGCGCTGTCCAGGTCGGCGACGGCGGCCGGCACCGCGCCGACCGCCACCCCGCAGGCCTCGGCGGTGACGGTGTGCACGCCGTGGCAGTAGTCGCACGAGTTGACCCCGGACACGTAGGCCGCGATGAGCTCCCGCTCGGCCACCGTGAACGGCGACGGGCCGCGCAGCACCAGCTCGTGGTAGTCCAGCAGCGGCCGGGTGGTGTCCGGATAGGCCCGGAACACGTCCATCAGCACGGCCCCGTCAGGGATCGAGGGCAGGTACGACATGGAGCTCCTCCACGAAACGGTCGACGTCGGTGCGCCGCAGCCAGCATGCCGCGAGGAAGGCCCGTGCGGCCGCTCCCAGCGTGCCGAGATCGAGGCCGGCGACCACCCGGCCGGCGTACGTCCACAGTGGACGAAGCGCGGCGACCTGGGGCGGCCCGGCGGGATCGGCCGCGGCCATGGCCGGCCTTGCGGAGCGCCAGCGCCGGGCGCCCTCGGCGACCACGCCGCGGTCCTGCCGCACGCCGTGCCGGATCTGGTCCACCCGCAGGACCACGACCGTCGGGTCGTCGTCCACCGCGGTGGCGGCGCCGAGCCCGGCAAGCAGCCGCTCGGTGTCCAGACCGAGCAGGATCACGCCGAGCTCGGTGGCCGGCGGGTCGTCCACGCCAGGCATGTCGAACCGTGTGTCCTCAGTGGACGGATGCATGGGCCTCACCGACCGGGTAGGCGTCGTCGCGGGACAGCCCGGCCGCGATGGTGGCCGCGATCCGGGCGGTGGCCACGCGGTGGCCGTCGATGTTGCGGCCCGCCGGGCCGAGCACCATGCCGGCCGCCGCCCCGGCCGCGAACACCCTTGGCGCGCGGCGGAAGGCCAGCGTCCGCTCGTCCAGGTCCGGCCAGCCGTCCAGCGCGCCGACCAGCGCGTCGGGCAGCAGCCCGGTGCCGATCGACGGCGCGGTGCCCAGCGCCAGCGTCACCGCGTCGCCGCGGACGTGCGTGCCGTCGGCCAGCAGCACCGTGGCGCCGCGCGAGTCAGCGGTCAGCCTGGTCACCTCCCGGCCGCGGTGCACGGTCAGCCGCCCGTCCGCCTCGGCGGCGGCGAACCCCGGCCGGAACTCGAACATCACCGAGGCCCGGCGCTCGCGGCGCATCAGCGCCAGCCGATCGGCCCACGGCACGCCGTCGAACCGGGCCCGGCCCTCGGCCCGGAAGAACGAGGCGTTGACGTCCGAGCACTGGTACCGCTCGGCCTCCCGGCGCACGATCCAGTGCACCCCGCGGCCCGCGGCCAGCGCGTTGGCGATCAGGTGGGCCGAGGTGAGCCCGGCGCCGAGCACGATCAGCGTGCCGGCGTCCGGCGCCGGCTCGTCCCAGTAGCCGACCCGCTCCGGCACGCCGTCGCCCGGCCACCAGTGCTCCGGCGCCGCGCGGCGCTCCTCGCCGAGGCACAGCACGGCGAACCGGGCGGTGATCTCGGCGTCGGCGGTGCGCACGGCCACGCCGCGGGCATCCGGCAGGACCTGACGGACCTCGCCCGGCCACGTCCGCGCGTACGCGCCGTGGATGGTGGCGACGTGGTGGCAGAACGCCTCGAACACGTCGACCGGGACCACCGACCGGTGGCCGGCCTGGGCCATCCGGACCTCCCTGCGCTCCACCGGGGTCAGGGCGGCCCAGTGCAGCCGGGCGAAGTCCAGCAGCTCGCAGTCGCGGTAGCCCTCGACACCCGGGTGGTGCTCGTAGGGCGAGCGCAGCACCCGCTGCTCGAGCCGGTCCACCCGGGCGAAGAACCGCCGTCCCGGGCGGCCGTCCCGGTCGAGCAGCACGACGTCGCGCACCCCGAGGTGCCACAGCGCCGCGGTCACCGCCAGGCCGGCCAGCCCGGCCCCGACGATCACCACGTCGGCGCGCGCCGGCGGCCGCGCGGAGCCGGCCGGGACGGCCGGCTCCGGGTACGGCGGCCAGTCGCGCCCCCGCGGTGAATCGAGCAATCGGGGATGCGGAAGGAAAACCGTCATCAGCCGATGACGGTGACCGGGATGATCACTTCGACGGTCGGCCGCTGCGGCATGCCGTCGGCGATCAGCTTCTGCAGGGTCTCGGCGGACTTCTCCGCGGACTCGGTGGAGATCGGGCTGTACCGGGAATGCAGGTACATCGGCCGGCGGCTCTCGGTCTCCATGCTGTACATCTTCAGCAGGGACTCGCCGGGGCGGACCTCGCCGTCGTAGAAGGTGAGCCGGCGCTGGTCGGGCGTCATGAAGCTCTTGGCGAACTGGCGGGACAGGATCATCGCCTCGTCGCCGTCGACGAAGTGCGAGTTCTCGTCGGTGACCGCCTGCATCGCCACCCAGGTCTCTTTGGTCAGGTTCGTCTCGGACTTGATGATCTGCCAGCGACCGGGCTCCGGCAGGTTGATCGTCACGGTGACGTCGTGGTCGACGACGTCGATGGCGCCGGAGATCATCAGCACGCGCTGGCGGAGATCGGCGACGCCGGCCATCTGGATGTCCCGGGCACGGACCCGGGCGGACACGTCAATACCGGGAAGGTCTAACGACGACATGCGAAAACCTCCGGGAAGAGCAGGTGAATAACTTCCACGCCGTGGCGCATCGCACCTGCCACATTGCCACGGTCGGCACGCAAGCTCAAGGCCGATCTCGATCTTCGGTCGAGAACCGCTCGTGAATTCGGAGGCCCTCCGTGAGCATTCCCGCCAAATATTCTTTTATTCCAACCGAAATTACCCGTCGTATGAGGGGGGCCGCCGTGGCCGGGACGAGACCACGGCGGCCC
>NZ_DASZCQ010000178.1:0-30939 GCF_035942955.1 Actinophytocola sp.
GGCCGGCGGCCCGGCGGCGGTCGCCGCGATGCTGGCCACCCAGGGCGTCGATCTGCTGCCCGAGCGCGGCGTCGGGGCGTCCGCGGCGATCGGCGAGCTGACCCGGCTGCTCGCGGCCGGCTCGGTCGACCCGAGCCACCCGTGGTGCGCCGCCCACCTGCACTGCCCGCCGCTGGCCGTGGCCGCCGTCGCGGACCTGGTCGCGAGCGTGCTCAACCCGTCGCTGGACTCCTGGGACCAGGCGCCGATGGCCAGCGAGCTGGAGCGCGAGCTGACCGGCGGGTTCGCCCGGCTCTGCTACCCGGCCGCCCCGGCCCCGGACGCGCTGGTCACCAGCGGCGGCACCGAGTCCAATGTGCTCGGCCTGCTGCTGGCCCGGCACGCCGCCGCCGAGCAGGGCTCGTCCGTGGTGCGGATCGTCTGCGGCGGCAACGCCCACCACAGCGTGGCACGGGCGGCCTGGCTGCTCGGCCTGCCCGAGCCGGTGGTCGTGGCCTGCCGGGGCGGGCGGATGCGGCCCGACGCGCTGGCCGACGCGCTCGCCGACCTGTACCAGCCGGCGGTCGTGGTGGCCACCGCCGGCACCACCGACACCGGGACGGTCGACCCGCTGCCGGAGATCGCCGAGGCCAGCCGGCGGGCCAACGCGTTCCTGCACGTGGACGCGTCCTACGGCGGCACGGCGCTGTGCAGCGACCGGCTCGCCGGGCTGCTCGAGGGGCTCGACCTCGCCGACACCGTGGCGCTGGACCTGCACAAGTTCGGCTGGCAGCCGATCGCCGCGGGGCTGCTGGCCGTCCGCGACACGAAGTCGTTGACCGCGCTGGACGTTCGGGCCGACTATCTCAACGCCGCCGACGACACCGATGCCGGCCTGCCGGACCTGCTCGGCCGGTCACTGCGCACCTCCCGGCGGCTGGACGCGTTCAAGATCGCCGTGACGCTGCGCGCGCTCGGCCGGCGCGGCGTCGGCGAGCTGGTGGAGCGCTGCTGCGACGCGGCCGGCGAGCTGGCCGGCGGCATCGAGGCGCACCCGGCGCTGCGGCTGTGGGGCGTGCCGGCGCTGTCCACCGTGCTGTTCCGGCCGCTGCTGGCCGACGAGGTGGCCGGCGAGCTGGGCGCCGATGCGGGCGACGCGCTGGTGGCCGGGGTGCGGCGGCGGCTGCTCGAGGAGGGCGTCGCGGTGCTCGGCCGCGCCAACTCCGGACCGTCCACTCCGGACGGTGATGACGGGGCGAGCCGGTTGTGGCTCAAGCTGACCCTGCTCAACCCGGGCGCCGGCGCCGCGGACTACCTGCCGCTGCTGGACGTCGTGGCCGCGCGGGCGCGCGACGAGCTGCGGTTCGTGGTGGCCGATCTGGACCGGACGCTGCTCTCACCCGCCCACCATCCTCCCGCCGCGTCCCCGTCCGTCTCCCGATGAGAGCGCCGTTGGACCTTGCCGGTGTGGGGATCGGCCCGTTCAACCTGTCGCTTGCCGCGCTGGCCGATCCGATCGACGGGCTGCGCGCGGTGTTCTTCGAGCGGGCGCCGGAGTTCCGCTGGCATCCGGGCCTGATGATCGACGGGACCACCGTGCAGGTGCCGTTCCTCGCCGACCTGGTGTCGCTGGTCGAGCCGGCCAGCCCGCTGTCGTTCCTGAGCTACCTCAAGGACTGCGAGCGGCTGTTCCCATTCTACTTCGCCGAGCGGTTCCACGTGCCGCGCGCCGAGTACGACGCGTACTGCCGGTGGGCCAGCAGAAGGCTCCCGAGCTGCCGGTTCGGCCAGACCGTCACCAGGGTGTCGTGGTCCACAGTGGACGGATCGTTCGCGCTCGACGTGTCGCCGGCGGGCCGGGTGCTGGCCCGCAACGTGGTGCTTGGCGTCGGCACCGCGCCGCACCTGCCGGCGCCGCTGCGCTCCATGGCCAACGTGGTGCACTCCGGTGACTACCTGCCCGCCAGGGACCGGCTTGTGGCCGCGCCCGACGTCACCGTGGTGGGGTCCGGGCAGTCCGGCGCCGAGGTGTTCCTCGACCTGCTCCGCCAGCGCACGAGCGGAGGATTGCGCTGGCTGGCCAGGACGCCGGCGTTCGCGCCGATGGAGTACTCCAAGCTGGGCCTCGAGCAGTTCACCCCCGACTACGTCCGGTTCTTCCACGGCCTCGACGAGCCGACCCGCGACCGCCTCGAGCCCACGCAGTGGCAGCTGTACAAGGGGATCAGCGCGGAGACGATCGGGGAGATCTACGACGAGCTGTACAACCGGACGGTCGGCGGGGGCTGGCCGGGCGTGACGCTCACGCCCGGGGTCGAGGTGACCGCCGCGCGCGAGCGGGGCGGCCGCGTCGAGCTGGAGCTGCGGCACGTCCAGCAGGGCAGCACCGCGACCGTGCTGACCGACGCGGTCGTGTGCGCGACCGGCTACGCCGAGCGCGACCTCGGGGAGCTGCTGGCGCCGCTGGCCGGGCTGATCCGGCGGGACGGCGCCGGGCGGATCGCGGTCGGCGCCGACTACCGGGTGGAGCTGACCGCCGAGCTGGACGGGTCGCTGTTCGTGCAGAACGCCGAGCGGCACACGCACGGTGTCGGCGCCCCCGACCTCGGCCTGGCCGCGTGGCGCTCGGCCACCATCCTGAACGCGGTGTGCGGCCGCAAGGTGTACTCGCTGCCCGACCGGACCGCGTTCACCACGTTCGGCCTGCGATGATCGACCTGCCGCCGTCGTCAGGGGGATCGCCCGCCCTTCCCGCGTCGTCCATCCCCGAACCGGTGCGCGCGGTTCTGCTTGGTATGGCCGGGGATCCGGGACGGCCGGTCGGCGGGTACGTGTTCGACCCCGGGGTGGCCGCGGCACGCGCCGAGCGGCTGCGTGCGGCGTTGCCGGACTGGGCCCGGGTGTGCTACTCGGTGAAGGCGAACTCGTACCCGCCGGTCCTCGACGCACTGGCGTCCCGGGTGGACGGGTTCGAGGTCGCCTCGGCCGCGGAGGTCGACCTGGCGCGGGCGGCCGGGCCCGGGCATCTGCTGGTCGCCTCCGGGCCGGGTAAGAGCCTGCCCACGTTGCGCCGCATACTGGAGCGCGAAGTTGATCTGATCAATGTGGATAGTCCACTCGAGCTGGCCAGAGTGGACCGGGCAGCCCGGGAGCTCGGTGTCGAGGCGGCCGTCGCCGTGCGGGTCAACCCGCGCCGGGTGGATCTGGTCGGCTCGCTGGCCATGGGCGGGGCCGCCACCCAGTTCGGGGTGTCCGAACAGGACGTTCCGGCCGTGCTCGCCGCGGCCGCGCGGTACCCGTCGGTGCGGGTGACCGGGTTCCACGTGCACGCGGTGTGCAACAACCTCGACGCCGAGGCACAGGCCGACTACGTGCGCTGGTGCCTGGAGTGGAGCACCCGCACCGCCGCGAGGCACGGGGTGCCGCTTGCGGTGGTGGACGTCGGCGGGGGCCTCGGCGTGCCGTTCGAGGGGGAGCGGCCGTTCGACCTGGCGCGGTTCGGCGAGCTGCTCGCCAGGATCCGGCCGCCGGCCGGCTGCATGGTGATCTTCGAGCCCGGCCGGTACCTGGTGGCCGAGGCCGGCTGGTACGCCGCCGAGGTGCTCGACGTCAAGCACACCTACGGCACCCGGTTCGTCGTGCTGCGCGGCGGGATCAACCACTTCCAGCTGCCGACGTCGTGGGACATCCGGCACCGGTTCGCCGTGCTGCCGGTCGACGCGTGGCCGTACGACTGCCCGCGCCCGGCAGCCACCGGGGTGCCGGTGACCGTGGTGGGGGAGCTGTGCACGCCGGAGGACACCCTCGCCCGGGACGTCACCGTGGATCGGGCGCGGGCCGGCGATCTCGTGGTGTTCCCGATGGCCGGCTCGTACGGCTACGAGTTCGCGATGCCGCTGTTCCTCGGCCACCCGCCGGCCGAGCGCTGGGTCGTCGGGCAACCCGACCGGGGCGGCGCTCCGTCCTAGAGTCGTGCGGCGGCTCATCCTGCTCGGCATCCCGGTCCTGCTCGGCATCCTGGCGTGCGGGGCGCAACCCGCCGTGGTCGCGCCAGCGACCGGCCGGCTGCCGGTGAGCCCGACCACCCCGGAGCCACCGCCCACCGCCGGGGCGCAGGCGTGGGCGTCGTTCCCGGTGGACCGCAAGCCCCGGCCGATCTTGCTGCTCTCTCGGCAGCCCTCGATGGAGGGGTTCACCACCGACGCGGCGAAGCTGGCCGCGCTGAACGGAAACCTCGAGCTGGCCGCGGAGCTGCCGGCGGCCCCGCCCACGGTCGTCGCGCAACTGCCGGACGGGCCGGCGGAGTTCCCGACGCTCCCGGCCGAGCGGGCCCTCGCCGATCTTCGCAAGGAGCTGCTGTCGTCCCAGAAGCCCAACCCGACCGACGCCCTGCCGATCACCCGGGTCGAGTTGGGCAGCGCCGCGTTCCCGACCGACCGCGGGCTCATCGCGCTGCCCGCGTGGCTGTTCCACCCGGTCGACGCCCTTGGCCCGATCGGCTGGCCGGCGCTGCCACCGGAGGCGTTCTGGCCGCAGACGGCGCCGCGGAGCCTTGCGCCGGCCGCGAAGCTCGTCGACGACACGACGCTCACCGTCCACCTGCCCGCGCCGCCGCCCGCCTGTCCCGGCCAGCCGATCTACCGCAGGGCGGCGGCGCCGGCCGAGTCGGCGACCACCGTCATGATCAATGTGCGTACGATCCCGGTCTCCACCGCGCCCGGCGCCGCCCAACCCACCTGCGCCCACGATCTGGCGATGCGCTTCGAGCCGCACCGGGTCACGCTGGCCGCCCCGCTGGGCGCCAGGGTGCTGCTCGACGACCGCGGCGCCCCGATCGCCGTCACGCCCTGACCACGTGCTCGGCGCTACGGCGCAGCTCGTCGGCGGGGACCGCGTGCAGCAGGCGGCCGTCGCGCTTGACCACGCGGCCGGCGACCAGGACCGTGTCGACGTTGCCCGGATGCGCCGCGGTGACCACGGCGCCGATCGGGTCGTGCGCGGCCAGCAGGTTCGGCGCGTCGGCCCGTACCAGGACGATGTCCGCCTGCTTGCCCGGCCGCAGCGAGCCGATCCGGTCGCCGAGCCCGAGCGCCCGCGCACCGTCCAGTGTGGCCAGTCGGAGCATGCCGGCCGCACGCCACCGCTCTCCCTCACCGAGCTGGCTGGTCAGCAGCGCCGCCCGCATCACAGAGAACATGTCCCCGGCGACGGTGGTCACGACGTCGACGCCGAGCCCGGTGGTGATGCCGGCGGCGCGCAGCCGGTTGATCATGGGCGGCCCGTGTCCCATCTGCGCCTCGACGGCCGGGGTGATCGACACCGCCGCGCCGGAGTCGGCGATCAGCCGAAGCTCGCCGTCCGGCAACGAGTTGCCGTGCACGTAGAGCGTGTCCGCGCGCAGCAGGCCGCGCTGCCGGAGCGCCTCGATGGGTCGCTCGGCGGCCGGTCCGCTGCCGATGTGCACCACGATCGGCAGGGCCAGCTCCTCGGCCAGCCGCCAGTCCTGCTCCACGACCTCGATCGGCGCGTACGCCGGGCCGACCGGGGCCAGCGCCATCGTGAGCAGCCCGCCGTCGAACCGCTCCCGGACCCGGCGCACCTCGTCCGGCCGGCGCCCGGCCTCCTCCTGGATCGGGTAGCCGTAGCCGAACACCGCCCGGATGCCCGACTCGCGCAACGCGTCGACCCCCGCGTCGGTGTGCTCCGGGCCGTGCTGGATGTGGGAGAAGTCCTGCACGGTGGTGACGCCGGAGTCGAGGCACTCCAGCGCACCGGCCAGGTTGGACACCCGCACGTCCTGCGGCCGCATCCGTGGCCCGAGGCCGAACAGCACGCGCTGCAGGTAGGCGCCGAGGTCGTCGTCGACGGCGACGGCGCGCAGCGCCGCCTGCCAGACGTGCCGGTGCGTGTCGACGAGGCCGGGCAGCACCAGCCGGTCGGTGGCGTCGATGATCTCGGCCCCGTCCGCCGGAAGGTCCGGCCCGACCGCGGCGATCCGGCCGTCCTCGACCAGGACGTCGGTCGCCGGGCGCA
Organism: Actinophytocola sp.; assembly: GCF_035942955.1. GTDB lineage: Bacteria > Actinomycetota > Actinomycetes > Mycobacteriales > Pseudonocardiaceae > DASYTH01. The sequence goes on from NZ_DASZCQ010000178.1 coordinate 6,013, forward strand.
GGACCGGCTCCGGTTCGGTGTCGATGACGTCGCCGCCCCGCACGAGCAGTCGCCCGGTCGCCATTCTCAACCTCCACTAAGAAAGCTTTCTGGAAAGCTATCAACCTAGCGATCTAGCATGCAACCATGACTGCTCATCCGGACCCGGTCGACGCGCTGATCACCGCGTGGCGCACCGAGTTGCCCGAGGTCCTCGGCCCGACCTCCGAACTGAGCAAGCGGATCCTGGTGCTGTCCGGGGAGCTGACCGCCGCCACCCGCCGGGTCCTGCACGACTTCGGCTGGACCACGGCCGAGTTCGACGTGCTCGCGACCCTGCGCCGCTCCGGCCGGCCGTACTGCATGAAGCCGAACGAGCTCAGCCGCGCGCTGCTGCTGTCCTCCGGCGGCACCAGCAACGTGCTCAACCAGCTCGTGCGCGCGGGGCTGGTCCGGCGGGAGCCCACGCCGCTCGACCGGCGCAGCACGCTGATCGTCCTGACCGACCAGGGGATCGGCCTGACCGAGGCGGCCGTGCGGGCGGTCGCCGAGGCGCACGCCGAGGTGTTCGCGGCCGTGCCGCCCGCCGTGCTGCGCACCGCGACCAGGGCACTGCGCCAGCTGTCCAGCGTCAGGCGGGCGCGGAAAAAAACAAGCACGCGTGCTTGAAATGCGGGCGGGGGTCGTGCCACGGTTGTCGCGTGGTGGACCTGACCGCGTTGCTCGACGACCTCGCGCGCGAGGGCGACGAGCTGGACGCCATGCTCGCCGGGCTGCCGGACGAGGACTGGGCCCGGCAGACGCCGGCTCCGGGTTGGACGGTCGCGCACCAGGTGGCGCACCTCGCCTGGACCGATGACCGGGCACTGCTGTCGGTGACCGATCCCGACGCGTTCACCGCGGAGCTCGCCGCGCTTGCGCACCATCCGGCGCCGCGGCGGTGGGTGGACGAGGGCGCCGCGGAGGGCGCGAAGGCGCCGCCGGCGCAGCTGCGCGCCCGCTGGCACCGGGGCCGCACGGAGCTGGCCGGCGCGCTCGCCGCGGTGCCGAACGGCAGGCGGCTGCCATGGTACGGGCCGCCGATGAGCGCGGCGTCGATGGCCACCGCCCGGCTGATGGAGACCTGGGCGCACACCACGGACGTCGCCGACGCCCTCGGGGTGCGGCGCGAGCCGACCGCGCGGCTGCGGCACGTCGCCCACCTCGGCGTGCGCACCCGGGACTTCGCTTACGGGGTAAGGAACCTGACGCCGCCGGCCGAGCCGTTCCGAGTCGAGCTGGTGGCGCCGGACGGCAGCGTGTGGACCTGGGGACCGGCGGACGCCGCGCAGCGGGTGTGCGGATCGGCGCTGGACTTCTGCCTGCTGGTCACCCAGCGGATCCACCGGGACGACACGGATCTGGTGGCCGTCGGCCCGGACGCGCACGCCTGGCTGGACCTCGCGCAGGCGTTCGCCGGGCCGCCGGGCGACGGCCGCAAGCCGGGGGAGCGCTCGTGACCGGCGTGATCCGGATCGGCAACGCGTCCGGGTTCTACGGCGACCGGCTGTCCGCGGTGCGCGAGATGCTCACCGGCGGCCCGCTGGACGTGCTCACCGGGGACTACCTGGCCGAGCTGACCATGCTGATTCTCGGCCGGGACCGGATGAAGGACCCCGGCCGCGGCTACGCCAAGACGTTCCTGCGCCAGATGGAGGAGAACCTCGGGCTCGCCAAGGAACGCGGCGTTCGGATCGTGACCAACGCCGGTGGGCTCAACCCTGCCGGGCTGGCCGGCGCGCTGCGCTCGCTTGCCGATCGGCTGGGCGTGATGGTGGCCATCGCACACGTCGAGGGTGATGACCTGATCACCCGGGCGGGGGAGTTCGGATTCACCGGAGCGTTGACGGCCAACGCCTATCTCGGCGCCTGGGGCATCGCCGAGTGCCTCGACGCCGGCGCCGACGTCGTGGTGACCGGCCGCGTCACCGACGCCTCCCTGGTGGTCGGCCCGGCGGCGGCGCACTTCGGCTGGGCCAGGGACGACTATGACGCGCTGGCCGGCGCCGTGGTGGCCGGGCACGTGATCGAGTGCGGCGCCCAGGCCACCGGCGGCAACTACGCGTTCTTCACCGAGCTGAACGACCCGGATCACCCGGGCTTCCCGATCGCGGAGGTCTACGCCGACGGCTCGTCGGTGATCACCAAGCATTTCGGCACCGGCGGCGCGGTGACCCGGGAGACCGTCACCGCGCAGCTGCTCTACGAGGTCGGCGGCCCGGCCTACCTCGGCCCGGACGTGACCAGCCGGTTCGAGACGATCACGCTGACCGACGAGGGCGCCGACCGGGTCCGGATCAGCGGCGTGCGCGGCGCACCGCCGCCGCCAACCCTCAAGGTGTGCCTGAACACGTTGGCCGGATTCCGCAACAGCAGCACCTTCGTCCTGTGTGGACTCAGCATCGAGGAGAAGGCGGACCTGGCGCGCCGGCAGCTCGAGCGCGCGGTCGGCGCGGCCGGGATCACGTGGACGCTGGCCCGCACCGAGCACCAGGACGCCGACACCGAGGAGACCGCCAGCGCGCTGCTGCACGCCACGATCAAGACCCCGGATCCCGCGCGGGCCAAGGCGTTCTCCCGGGCCTGCGTCGAGCTGGCGCTCGCCTCCTACCCCGGCTTCACGCTCACCGCGCCGCCCGCCGACGGCACCCCGATCGGCGTCTACCGCCCGGAGTACGTCGATCAGTCCACTGTGGAGCATGTCGCGGTGCTGCCCGACGGATCGCGGCGCCCGATCGAACCGCCGCCGACCTCGGCGACGCCGCCGTCCTGGTCGATTCCCTTGGCCGCCGAGCCGCCGGCCGGACCGACCAGGCGGGTGCCGCTCGGCCGGATCGCCGGAGCGCGCTCGGGGGACAAGGGCGGCGACGCGAACCTCGGTGTCTGGGCCCGCACCGATCCCGCCTACGCCTGGCTCGGGCACGAGCTGACCGTCGACCGGCTGCGCCAACTCCTGCCGGAGGCCAAGGATCTGGAGATCGAGCGGTACGAGCTGCCGAACCTGCGCGCGCTCAACTTCGTGATCCACGGGCTGCTCGGCGAGGGCGTCGCCGCGTCCACCCGGTTCGACCCGCAGGCCAAGGCGCTGGGGGAGTGGCTGCGTTCCCGCCTCGTCGACGTCCCGGAAGTGTTGCTATGAACCCGTTCGACACGCCGGAACGCCGGGCGCTGCGGGACAGCTGCCGGTCGTTCGTCACCAAGGAGATCGTGCCGCACCTGGACGGGTGGGAGCGCGCCGGGGAGATCCCCCGGGAGCTGCACAGGCGCGCCGCCGAGGTCGGGCTGCTGGCCGTCGGCGCGCCGGAGAAGGTGGGCGGCAGCGGCGGCGACGCCGTCGACTCGGCCGTGGTGACCGAGGCGTTCATCGAGGCCGGCGCGTCCTCCGGGCTGATGGCCGGGCTGTTCACGCACGGCATCGCGGTGCCGCACATGATCAGCGTGGGGGACGGGGACCTGATCGACCGGTTCGTCCGGCCCACTCTGGCCGGCGAGCTGATCGGCGCCCTCGGCGTCACCGAGCCCGACGGCGGCTCGGACGTGGCGGCCCTGCGCACCACCGCGGTCCGGGACGGCGACCACTACATCGTCAACGGCGCCAAGACGTTCATCACCTCCGGGGTGCGCGCCGACTACGTCACCACCGCGGTGCGCACCGGCGGGTCCGGGTACCGGGGCATCAGCCTGCTGGTGATCGAGCGCGGCACGCCGGGCTTCACCGTCAGCCGCAAGCTGGACAAGATGGGCTGGCTCTGCTCGGACACCGCCGAGCTGTCCTTTGTGGATGCTCGGGTGCCGGTCGCGAACCTGATCGGCGAAGAGAACGGCGGGTTCGTGCTGATCATGCGGCAGTTCGTGGGGGAGCGGCTGGCGTTGGCGGTGAACGCATACTCGGTGGCCCAGCGCGCGCTGGACCTGACCGTCGACCACGCCCGCCGGCGCAGCACGTTCGGCCGGCCGCTGATCTCCCGCCAGGTGGTGCGGCACAGGCTGGTGGAGATGCGCCAGCGCATCGAGCTGGCCCGCACCTACACCCGGTCGCTGATCGTCCGGCAGGCCGCGGGCGAGGAGCTGGTCGCCGAGGCGTGCCTTGCCAAGAACGCCGCGGTGGCCGCCTGCGACTGGGTGGTCGACCAGGCGGTCCAGCTGCACGGCGGAATGGGGTACATGCGTGAGTCCGAAGTGGAGCGGCACTACCGGGACGCGCGGATCCTCGGCATCGGCGGCGGCGCCACCGAGGTGCTCGCCGACCTGGCGGCGAAGGTGTTGGGGTACAACTCATGAGCGGAAACCAACCAGGCCGCGAGTCGGCCGCCGGTGTCTGGACCGACGAGCAGCGCAGCGACCGAGCAGCGCAGGAGGGAAGACACCGGATCAAAGGCCGCGAGCCGCGCGAGCGAGGAACGAGCGAGCGCAATCAAACGCAGTCCAACCGGGAGGCCATGCTGGCCAAGCTCGCCGAGCTGGAGGCCGAGCATGCCAAGGCGATCGCCGGCGGCGGGGAGAAGTATGTCGAGCGGCACCGCAAGCGCGGCAAGCTGCTCGCCCGCGAGCGCATCGAGCTGCTGCTGGACCCGGACTCGCCGTTCCTCGAGCTGTCCCCACTTGCCGCCTGGGGAACCGACTACCAGGTGGGGGCCAGCGTGGTGACCGGGATCGGCGTGGTCGAGGGCGTGGAGTGCATGATCAGCGCCAGCGACCCGACCGTCAAGGGCGGCGCCAGCAACCCGTGGACGGCCAGGAAGGGCTACCGGGCGGCCGACATCGCCGCGCAGAACCGGCTGCCCACGATCCACCTCGTCGAGTCCGGCGGCGCGGACCTGCCCACCCAGAAGGAGATCTTCATCCCGGGCGGCCGGATCTTCCGTGATCTCACCAAGGCGTCGGCCGCCAAGGTCCCGACTGTCGCGCTGGTGTTCGGCAACTCCACCGCCGGCGGGGCGTACCTGCCCGGCATGTCCGACTACGTGGTGATGGTCAAGGAGCGGGCCAAGGTCTTCCTCGGCGGCCCGCCGCTGGTGAAGATGGCCACCGGCGAGGAGTCCGACGACGAGTCGCTCGGCGGTGCGGAGATGCACGCAAGGACGTCCGGCCTCGCCGACTACCTCGCCGTCGACGAGCTGGACGCGATCCGGATCGGCCGGCGGATCATCGCCCGGCTGAACTGGCGCAAGCACGGGCCGCCGCCCGACCCCGACTACGCCGAACCGCTGTACGACCCCGAGGACCTGCTCGACATCGTGCCCACCGACCTGAAGATCCCGTTCGACCCGCGTGAGGTGATCGCCCGGGTGGTCGACGGCTCGGCGTTCGACGAGTTCAAACCCTTGTACGGCACCAGCCTGGTCACCGGGTGGGCGCGGGTGCACGGCTACCCGGTGGGCATCCTGGCCAACGCGCAGGGCGTGCTGTTCAGCCAGGAGTCGCAGAAGGCGGCGCAGTTCATCCAGCTGGCCAACCAGATCGACACGCCGCTGCTGTTCCTGCACAACACCACCGGCTACATGGTCGGCAAGGACTACGAGCAGGGCGGGATCATCAAGCACGGCGCGCACATGATCAACGCGGTGGCCAACTCGGCGGTGCCGCACATCTCCATCCTGATGGGCGCGTCGTACGGCGCAGGGAACTACGGAATGTGCGGCCGGGCCTACGATCCCCGCTTCCTGTTCACCTGGCCCAGCGCCAAGTCCGCGGTGATGGGCCCGCAGCAGCTGGCCGGCGTGCTGTCCATCGTGGCCAGGCAGGCGGCGGCCAGCCGCGGCCAGGAGTACAGCGAGGAGCAGGACGCCGCGATGCGGGCGATGGTGGAGAACCAGATCGAGGCCGAGTCCCTGCCGATGTTCCTGTCCGGCATGGTCTACGACGACGGCATCATCGACCCGCGCGACACCCGTACCGTCCTCGGCATCTGCCTGTCGGTGATCCACAACAACCCCGTGCGCGGCGCCGACGGCTTCGGCGTCTTCCGGATGTAAGGACGGTTTCAATGGACGCGCGGCACTCAAGGCGACCATGGCGCGCGCCTGGGCCAAAGGCCCGTGATCGCGGTGGCAGGGCCCGACGAACGGCACCGGCACATGCCGAACAAAGGTGGCCCTGCCGGAGCGATCGTCGGCGGCGCGCAAGCTCGCGATGGGGGCTGTGCTTCTCATGATCACAACGGTTCTTGTCGCCAATCGCGGGGAGATCGCCCGCCGGGTGTTCCGCACCTGCCGGAATCTCGGCATCGGCACCGTCGCAGTGCACTCCGACGCCGATGCCACCGCGCCGCACGTGGCCGAGGCCGACGCCGCCGTGCACCTGCCGGGCAACGCGGCGGGTGATACCTACCTGCGGGCCGACCTGTTGATCGAGGCCGCGCGGACGTCCGGCGCCGACGCGATCCACCCGGGATACGGTTTCCTGTCGGAGAACGCGGGGTTCGCCAGGGCGGTGATCGACGCCGGGCTGACGTGGGTCGGCCCGCCGCCGGCCGCGATCGAGGCGATGGGCTCGAAGATCGAGTCCAAGCGGCTGATGGCCGGCGCCGGGGTGCCCGTACTGTCCGAACTGGATCCCGAGGCGCTCACCGAGGCCGATCTTCCGGTGCTGGTCAAGGCGTCCGCGGGCGGTGGCGGTCGCGGGATGCGGGTCGTGCGCACCCTTGACGAGCTGCCGGCGCAGCTGGAGGCGGCGCGGTCGGAGGCCGCGTCGGCGTTCGGCGACCCGACCGTGTTCTGCGAGCCGTACCTGGCGACCGGCCGGCACGTCGAGGTACAGGTGCTCGCCGACGCGCACGGCACGGTGTGGGCGGTGGGGGAGCGCGAGTGCTCGATCCAGCGCCGGCACCAGAAGGTGGTCGAGGAGGCGCCCTCGCCGCTGGTGGAGCGGATCGGCGGGATGCGGGCGGAGCTGTTCGCCGCGGCCCGCAACGCCGCCAAGGCGATCGGCTACCTGGGCGCCGGCACGGTGGAGTTCCTCGCCGACGACTCCGGCCGGTTCTTCTTCCTCGAGATGAACACCCGGCTGCAGGTCGAGCACCCGGTGACCGAGTGCGTCACCGGGCTGGACCTGGTGCGGCTGCAGCTGGAGATCGCCGACGGGCAGCGGCTGCCGGCCGAGCCGCCTCCGTCGCGCGGCCACGCCATCGAGGTCCGGCTCTACGCCGAGGATCCCGCCCACGACTGGCGTCCGCAGAGCGGCACCCTGCACCGGTTCGAGATCCCCGGTGTGGCCGCGGAGTTCTCCGTGCCCGCCGGCGGGGTGCGGCTGGACTCCGGGGTCGCCGGCGGCGACGTGGTGAGCGTGCACTACGACCCGATGCTGGCCAAGGTGATCGCGGTCGCGCCGACCCGCGTGGCGGCCGCCCGCGCCCTGGCCGGGGCGCTGCGCCGGGCGCGGATCCACGGCGTCACCACCAACCGGGAGCTGCTGGTGCGGGTGCTCGACCACCCGGCCTTCCTCGCCGGGGACACCGACACCGCGTTCTTCGACCGGCACGGGCTGGCCGCGCTGTCCGAACCCTTGGCGGACAAGGACGCCACCGCGATCTCGGTCGTGGCCGCGGCCCTTGCCGACGCCGCGGCGAACCGGGCGAGCGCGCGGGTGCTCGGCCGGATCCCGAGCGGCTGGCGCAACGTGGCGTCCCAGCCCCAGATCAAGCGGTACCGGCGCGCCGCCGACGAGCTCGAGGTGCGCTACCGCAACACCCGGACCGGCGTGCTCGTCGACGGGCACGAGGATCTGCGGGTGGTCGAGGCGACGCCGGAGACGGTGGTGCTCCAGGTGTCCGGAGTGCGCCGGACGTTCCGGGTGGCCCGGTATCCGGGTCTGGTCTGTGTGGACTCTCCACTCGGGCCGGTCGGGCTCGTCCCGGTCGAGCGCTTCCCGGACCCGGCGTCGCAGGTGGCCGCCGGATCCCTGCTGGCGCCGATGCCGGGCACGGTGGTGCGGGTCGCGGTGTCGCAAGGGGACACCGTCGTGGCGGGCCAGCCGCTGCTGTGGCTGGAGGCGATGAAGATGGAGCACCGGATCAGCGCGCCGGCCGACGGGGTCGTGGCCGAGCTCGCGGTGGCCACCGGTGACCAGGTCGAGGTCGGTCGAGTGCTTGCCGTAGTGAAGGAGCGGGAATGAACTTCGTGGAGTCCGAGGAGCGCCAGGCACTCCGGGCGGCGGTGGCGGACCTGGCACGGCGGTACGGCGCCGAGTACATGTCTCGCAAGGCACGCGCCGGGGAGAAGACCACCGAGCTGTGGGAGGAGGCCGGCAAGCTCGGCTATCTCGGGGTGAACGTGCCGGAGGAGTACGGCGGTGGGGGCGGCGACATCGGCGACCTGGCGGCGGTGCTCGAGGAGCTGTGCGCGGCCGGCTGCGGGCTGCTGCTGATGGTGGTGTCCCCGGCGATCTGTGCGACGATCATCACCCGGTTCGGCACCGACGACCAGAAACGGCACTGGCTGCCGAAGTTCGCCGATGGCTCGATCCGCATGGTCTTCGCGATCACCGAGCCAGACGCCGGGTCCAATGCGCACAAGCTCACCACCACCGGGCGCCGCGACGGCGACGAGTGGATCCTCAGTGGACGGAAGGTGTTCATCTCCGGGATGGACGAGGCCGACGCCGTCATGGTGGTGGGCCGCACCGAGGACGCCAAGACCGGTCGGCTCAAGCCAGCACTGTGGATCGTGCCCACCGACGCGCCCGGCCTGGAGTTCACCCCGATCGAGATGGACATCATCTCGCCCGACCGGCAGTTCATGGTGTTCCTCGACGACGTGCGGCTGCCCGGTGACGCGCTGGTCGGCTCCGAGGACGCCGCGCTGCTGCAACTGTTCGCCGGCCTCAACCCCGAGCGGATCATGGCGGCCTCGATGGCCGTCGGCATGGCCCGGTACGCACTCGGCAAGGCCGTGGACTACGCCAAGACCCGCACGGTGTGGAAGGAGCCCATCGGCGCACACCAGGGGGTCGCGCACCCGCTGGCGATCGCCAAGATCGAGACGGAGCTGGCCAAGCTCATGACCCAGAAGGCCGCCGCGCTCTACGCCGCCGGCGACGACATCGCGGCCGGGGAGGCGGCGAACATGGCCAAGTACGCCGCGGCCGAGGCGTCGGTGAAGGCCGTCGACGCCGCGATCCAGGTGCACGGCGGCAACGGCATGACCGCGGAGTACGGCCTCGCCGCCATGGTCACCGCCGTGCGCGCGAACCGGATCGCGCCGGTGAGCCGCGAGATGATCCTCAACTTCGTCGCCCAGAACTCCCTGGGCCTGCCCAAGTCCTACTGATGCCGACCGAGACTCTGCGGGAGCCACAGCAGGATCGCAGCCGCGCGACCCGCAAGCGGTTGCTGGAGGCGGCCATCGACTGCCTCGCCGAGCTCGGCTGGACCGGCACCACCGTGCTGGTGGTGGCCGGGCGAGCCGGGGTGTCGCGGGGCGCGGCGCAGCACCACTTCCCGACCAGGGAGGATCTGGTGACCGCGGCGGTGGAGTACGTCGCCGAGGAGCGCACCGCCCGGCTGCGCGCGCATTTCGCCGAGCTGCCAACGGGTCCGGGCCGCACCCAGGCCGTGATCGATCTCGTCGAGCACATGTACACCGGCCCGCTGTTCCGCGCCGCGCTGCAGCTGTGGGTGGCGGCCTCGTCCGACGAGCAGCTCCGCGCGCGGGTGGTGCCGTTGGAGGCGCGGGTCGGCCGGGAGGCCCACCGGGTCGTGGTCGAGCTGCTCGGCGTCGACGAGAAGGTGCCCGGCGTCCGCGAGACCGTCCAGGCCACTTTGGACCTGGCACGCGGCCTCGGCCTGGCCAACCTGCTCACCGACGACGCCAAGCGCCGGCGGGGGATCATGCGGAAGTGGGCTCGGCTTCTCGACGAAGTCCTTACCGGCGCGGGGTGAGCAACCCCCGCTCGAACGCCACGGCCACGGCGGCGGCGCGGTCGTTGACGCCCAGCTTGGCGTAGACGTGCAGCAGGTGCGTCTTCACCGTGGCCTCGCTGATGAACAGGGCCGCGGCCGCCTCCTTGTTGGTGGAGCCGCGGGCGATCAGGCCGAGCACCTCGAGCTCCCGCTGGCTCAACGAGTCCGGGCTCGGTGCGCGCATCTGGCCCATCAGCCGGGTGGCCACCGCGGGCGAGAGCACGGCCTGGCCGCGGGCGGCCGCCTCGACCGCCCGGAACAGCTCCTCGCGCGGCGCGTCCTTGAGCAGGTACCCGGTCGCCCCGGCCTCGATCGCCGGCAGCACGTCGCTGTCGGTGTCGTACGTGGTCAGGACCAGGATCCTGGACGGGACCCCGCGCCGGGCCAGCTCGGCGATGGCCGTGACACCGTCCACTTCGGGCATCCGCAGGTCCATCAGCACCACGTCCGGCCGGTGCGCCTGCGTCAGCGTGATCGCCTCGGCCCCGTTGGCCGCCTCGCCGAGCACCTCGAACCTGCCGTCCCCGCTGAAGATTCCGCGCAGCCCATCTCGCACAACGGGGTGGTCGTCCACGATCAGGAGCGTGATCGTCACGTCAGGCCTCCGTCGGGATCGCGGCGGAGATCGCGGTGCCGATGCCCGGCTCGGACTCGATCTCGAACCGCCCGGCGATGCCCTCCACCCGTTGCCGCATCGAGGTCAGGCCGAAGCCGGACCCGTTGGCGTGCTTGAACCCCACACCGTCGTCCCGGACGTCCAGGGTCACCACGTCCTCCATATAGGACAGTGTGATCCCGACCCGGGACGCGTTGGCGTGCTTGCCCACATTGGCCAGCGCCTCCTGGGCGGTGCGCAGCAGGGTGACCTCCACGTCGGGGTGCAGCGGCCGGGCCGGGCCGGTCGTGGTGACCTCGGCCGGCACTCCGTTGATCTCCGACCACCGGCGCACCACGTCCGCCAGCGCATCCGGCAGCCGGGCGTTCTCCAGGGCCTCCGGGCGCACCGCGTGCACCGAGCGCCGTGCCTCGGACAGGCTCTCCCGGGCCAGTTGCTCGGCGGTGTCCACATGCCGCTGCCACCGGTCCGGGTTCTGCGCGGCGGCCTCGAGCTGGGTGACGATCCCGGTCAGGCCCTGCGCGAGCGTGTCGTGGATCTCCCGGGCCATACGCTGCCGCTCGTCCAGCACGCCGGCCTCCCGCGCTTGGGCAAGCAGCTGAGCGTGCAGCCCGGCGTTCTCCTCCAGCGCAGTGGCGAGCTCCGCCAGCGTCTGCTTGCGGGCGCGGTCCCGTTCGATGCTGCGCCAGCCGAAGTAGCCGAACGCCCCGGCCAGCGTGATGTTCATGGCGGCGACCACGCCGTACGCGGCCCACCCGGCGTATGCGAGCCCGACCAGACCGCCCACCTGGGACAGCGCGATCACCAGCGCGTTGACCGCGGTTCCGACGAACCGCCAGATCCCGTTGAGACACTCGAACGCCCGCAGGTAGCCGGAGAAGGCGAAGATGCCGTACCACGGCGCGAGCAAGGTGAGCGCCGCCGCGAGCGCCAGCAATCCGGCGTAGTAAACCGCGCCGAGCAGCTTGTGCTTGTCCCAGACCGGGTTCAGGGTGCCCAACGCAACCACCCACCCCGCCGCGACGCCGGTCAGCACCAGCGTCGCGGGCAGGGACAGCGAGAATCCGGGTCGGAGCAAGGTGATCCCGGTGGCGATGGCGAGCAGCCCGAGCGGAGCGAACCGCAGCAGCGTCCGCTCTCGCCGCTCCCATGGCTCCTCGCCGATCTCGGCCACGGACACCCCTACTCCCAACGGAAGAACCGAACGGCGAGCGCGCCCGCCCCGATGGTCCAGGACAGCATGACCGCGACGTGCAGCAACTGTGGCCACGCCCCACCGGCCGCGTCCTGCAATGATTGCACGCCGGCGCCGAGCGGCGTGAAGTCGCTGATCCGCCGCCCCCACACCGGCATGAGGTCCCTCGGCAGCCACAGCCCGGCGCCCAGCAGCACCGGGAAGAACAGCACCGATCCGATCGCGCCCGCGCCCTTTCCGCTCGGTGCCAGCGCGGCGATCAGCAATCCGATCGCCAGCGAGGCGACCACGCTCAGCAGGTAGGCCACGGCGTAGGCGGCGATCTGCCTCGGCAGCTCGACGTCGAACGCGATCCGGCCGATGGCCAGCACGACCGCGGTCGTCGCCACCGACATCACCGCGCACATCACCAGCTGTGCGGTAAGCACCATGATCGGCCGCACCGGGGTGACGGCCATCCGGCGCAGGATGCCCTTCTCCCGGTAGGTGGCCAGCAGTTGAGGGAGCCCGCTCAGCGCCAGCATGGCGATCGACATCGCGATCACGATGGGCGCGTAGAGGTTGATCACCCGGGCGCCGCCCAGGTCGGGATTCGGCTGGCGGAACGACGGTATCGAGCCCAGGATCACCAGCAGCAGGGCCGGGAAGATCAGCACGAAGAACACGCCGACCGGCTCGCGGAAGAACAGCTTCGTCTCGGTCAACGTGAGCTTGGTCAGGGCGGTCACTGGAACTCCTTGCCGGTGAGGGCGACGAACGCGTCGTCGAGGGTGGTCTGCTCCACGCGCAGTTCGGCGGCGACGATCTGGTTGCGGGCCAGCACCGACGTCACCGCGTGCAGCACGTTGCCGGTGCCCGCGACCACGACCTGCCTGCCGGATCGGGTCACGCTGGTCACCTCGGGCAGCGCGGTGAGCAACGCGTCGTCAAGCGGCGCGGACGGCCGGAACCGGATCCGCCGCTCATCGTCCACTCTGGACACCAGCCCGGCCGGGCTGTCGATCGCCACCACCCGACCGGCGTCGATCAGGGCAAGCCGGTCGCAGAGCCGCTCCGCCTCCTCCATGAAGTGCGTAACCAGGAGAATCGTGACGCCGGAGCTCCTGATCCCCTCGATCAGATCCCACACGTCCCGGCGGGCCTGCGGGTCCAGGCCGGTGGTGAGTTCGTCGAGCACGGCCACTTCGGGGTCGCCCACCAGCGCGAGCGCGATGGACAGCCGTTGCTTCTGCCCGCCGGACAGGCGGCGGTACTGGGTGTCTCGTTTCTCGGCCAGCCCCAGGGTGTCCAGCAGCTCCCGCCAGTCGGCCGGTGCCCGGTAGAACGAGGAGTAGAGCTCCATCGCCTCCTGCACCGTGATCTTCTCCGGCAGCTCGCTCTCCTGCAGCTGCACGCCCAACGCCTGGCGTAGCTCGGGGTCGTGCGGGTCGCGGCCGAGGACGCGCACCGAGCCGCCGTCCGGCTCGCGCAGGCCCTCGACGCATTCGACCGTCGTGGTCTTCCCGGCGCCGTTCTGGCCGAGGATGCCGAAGATCTCCCCCTGCTCAACGCTGAACGACACGCCGTCGACGGCGGCCCGGCCGTCGTAACGCTTGATCAGCTCGCGTACCTCGATGATGCTCATGCTGATGAGCGTGCCGGCGGGCGCGGCCGGGCGAATCGGCTAGCCAGTCACGATCCGGATCAACCGATCGGCTGATGGGTTGACCTCAAAAGGGTGGCCACACCTCGAAGATCCGCTTGTGGGCGAGCCAGGCGCTCAGGTCGTGCCGCAGCCGGCTGAGCTCCTCGAGGGTCTTGTGCACGGTGCGCAGCGCCAGGTCGGCGTCGTTGACCAGGAGCACGCGGCCGGCGACGGCCGCGGCGAACTCCTCGGAACGCACGATCCGCGCGGCCGAGCCGCCGGGCGCGGCCAGGCCGAGCAACAGGTCGGTGGTGCGCCAGTAGCGGCCGTCGCGGAATATCCGGACGGCGGTGAGCTCGCTGGGACCGCCCCTGGCGTGCCGGGAGCGTGGGCGGCGATGCGTGAGCCGCAGGTTCATCTCCGGCAGCAGCCAGGTGACCTCCGAGTCGTTGAACGGGTCCTCCGGCGTCGGGCACTCCGTGCGCAGCCCCCAGCGCTCCTCCTGGCAGGTCCGAAGCTGCCGGGCGGTGCCCGACGAGTAACTACGGACAGCGGTAACCGTGTCGACTACATCAACCAACTGCGGGGTGATCGCCGTTCCCACACGTCCAGAGGGTAGTCGTAGGCATGCGTGCGGTTACCAGCGGGCTCGATTCGTTATGTCACGTGTCGTGCGCGGAGGGATATCGATCCGGGCACGACGCCGAACCGGATCTTGACCACTATGGACCGCGCCAGGTAACAGGAATCCCTTGCCCCACAAGCCAGGCGTCGACGTCGCGGTCGGCGGCGGCGATTCCGTCAACGGCGTGGAAAGCCCGGTCGAACGCCCGCTCGGCCGCCGCCCGGTCGATCAGCCCGGCGCCGAGCGCGGCCAGCGTCTCGTCGGTGTCCAGCAGTTGTTGATCTTTCCCGGTGCGCACCGTGATGTCCAGATAGAGGTCCCGGGTCCGCCACACCGGCCCGGTCTCGATGTCGACCACGTCGAGGTAGAAGTCGTGCCGCACAGGGGCTCCCGGATGCAGGCCCCACTTGTTCACCCGCAGCCCGAGCCGGGGGAGCAGCCAGGACTGGAAGTAGGCCAGCTCCGGATGCCCGACCACCGGACGCGCCATGAACAGGCCGAACTCCTCCAACCGGTACTCGTCGACCGGGCGCACGAAGCCCTTCGGGTCCGTGTTGGTCATGGCCTCGAGGTCGAACACCTCGACCTTGGGCGGATGTGGAACCGTGCTCACCCCGCGAGGTTGGCACACCGTTCGTTACCCTCGCCCGGTGACCGAGCAGACGGTGTCCGCGCCGGCGTTGCCGCGCCCGCCGGAATGGAGCCGCCGGGAACGGCCGCTGTGGTTCACGCCGTGCGTGACCGCAGCCATGGTGGCCGGGATCCTCGCGGTCACCTTCGGGCTTGACGACCTCCTCGCCGGCGTCGTCCTGGGCGCGGTCGCCGTCCTGCTGCTCGGCATCGTGCTGGTCTTCCCGCTGCCCCGCCCGATCCTGGTCGAGCACGGCGGGGAAGGCGTCCGGTTCCCCTTCCGCCGCCGCTCCCGATCGATCACCCTGACCCCCACCGCGATCGTGCTCGCCCGGGGAACCGTCCAGGTGATCCCCTGGCCCGAGGTCAACGACATCACCGCCTGGTCGCAGAACTTCGGCCACGTCCTCTGGCCGATCCGGCAGAACCTGATCACCCTCGAGTCCGAACGCCCGGCAAAAGGCCTGTGGCGCTGGCTCCTCCGTGGCCTCGGCCGCACAATCCGCACCGTCCGCCTGGCCACCGACCCGGTGATCGTCTACCACGCCCTGCTGTTCTACCTGCACCACCCGGCCGCCCGCGTGGAGCTGGCCGGCGAGGCGGGCGTCGAGCGGATCCGCTCCGGCCGGCTCATACCCGACGCCTGACACTGTCCGACGCCCGAGTCCGGTCCTGGCCGCGTCGCCGTGGAAGATCGCTGTGGGTGAACGGTGGCTGCGCCGCGCGCAGCGCGCGGCGCAGCCACCGTTTCGTCACGGCGCTACGCGGGCCCTACCAGCTCGGCGATCACGTCACCACCCCCGAGATCGGCCGGAGCCAGGCGTCGGCCGCACGGTCCGGCTGGTCACCACTCCGAGACTCGCCGGAGCCCGCCCGACCTGGCCGGCGAGGCGGGCGTCGAGCGGATCCGCTCGGGGCGGCTGCTGCCCGCGGCCTGAAACTGTCGGTCGCCACGCGTAGCCTCATTTTCGTGGCGATTGTGACTGCACGTTCCAGTATGCGGCCCATCGGGGACATCCCCCGGTCGGAGGGCCGGTTCCGCATGGCCAGCGAGTTCCAGCCGGCCGGTGACCAGCCGGCGGCCATCGACGAGCTGGAGCGACGGCTGCGGCGCGGCGAACGCGACGTCGTGCTGCTCGGCGCCACCGGCACCGGCAAGTCGGCCACCACCGCTTGGCTGATCGAGCGGTTGCAGCGGCCGACCCTGGTCATGGCGCCGAACAAGACGCTGGCCGCCCAGCTCGCCAACGAGCTGCGCGAGTTCTTCCCGGACAACGCCGTCGAGTATTTCGTCAGCTACTACGACTACTACCAGCCCGAGGCGTACGTCCCGCAGACCGACACCTACATCGAGAAGGACTCCTCGGTCAACGACGACGTCGAGCGGCTGCGCCACTCGGCCACGTGGAGCCTGCTGTCCCGGCGGGACGTGGTCGTGGTGGCCTCCGTGTCGTGCATCTTCGGCCTCGGCAGCCCGCAGGAATACCTGGACCGTACGATCGGGCTCGCCGTCGGCGAGACCGTCGACCGCGACGTGCTGCTCCGCGCCCTGGTCGACACCCAGTACACCCGCAACGACCTCGCCTTCTCCCGGGGGACTTTCCGGGTCCGGGGCGACACCGTCGAGGTCATCCCGGCCTACGAGGAGCTTGCCGTCCGGATCGAGCTCTTCGGCGACGAGGTGGAGGCGCTGTACTACCTGCATCCGCTCACCGGCGAGATCATCCGCGAGGTGCAGGCGGTGCGGATCTCCCCGGCCACGCACTACGTCACCGGACCGGAGCGGATGGAGAAGGCCATCCGCGGCATCGAGGCCGAGCTCGAGGAGCGCCTTGCGACGCTTGAGAAGCAGGGCAAGCTGCTGGAGGCGCAGCGGCTGGGCATGCGCACCCGGTACGACATCGAGATGATGCGCCAGGTCGGGTTCTGCTCGGGCATCGAGAACTACTCGCGGCACCTCGACGACCGGCCGGCCGGCTCCGCCCCGGCCACGCTGCTCGACTACTTCCCCGAGGATTTCCTGCTCGTCATCGACGAGTCACACGTGACCGTGCCGCAGATCGGCGGCATGTACGAGGGCGACGCGTCGCGCAAGCGGGTCCTCGTCGAGCACGGGTTCCGGCTGCCGAGCGCGCTGGACAACCGGCCGCTGACCTGGGAGGAGTTCCAGGACCGGATCGGCCAGACGGTGTACCTGTCGGCCACCCCAGGCCCGTACGAGATGGGCCAGACCGGCGGGGAGTTCGTCGAGCAGGTGATCCGCCCGACCGGGCTGGTCGACCCCGAGGTGATCGTCAAGCCCACCGAGGGCCAGATCGACGACCTGGTGCACGAGATCCGGGTCCGGGCCGAGCGCGACGAGCGGGTGCTGGTCACCACGCTGACCAAGAAGATGGCCGAGGACCTCACCGACTACCTGTTGGAGCTGGGCGTCCGGGTGCGCTACCTGCACTCCGAGGTCGACACCCTGCGCCGGGTGGAGCTGCTCCGCCAACTGCGGCTCGGCGAGTTCGACGTGCTCGTCGGCATCAACCTGCTGCGCGAGGGCCTCGACCTGCCCGAGGTGTCCCTGGTGGCCATCCTCGACGCGGACAAGGAGGGCTTCCTGCGCAGCGGCACCTCCCTGGTGCAGACCATCGGCCGCGCGGCGCGCAACGTGTCCGGCCAGGTGCACATGTACGCCGACACGATCACCGACTCGATGCGACACGCCATCGACGAGACGAACCGCAGGCGCGCCAAGCAGATCGCGTACAACACCGAGCACGGCATCGACCCTCAGCCGCTGCGCAAGAAGATCGCCGACATCCTCGACCGCGTCTACTCCGAGGCGTCCGACTCCGACGAGGTCGTCCCGATCGGCGGCTCCGGCCGCAACGCCTCCCGCGGCCGGCGCGCCACCGGCGAGCCGGGCGGCCGCTCCTCCGGCGTCTACGTCAAGGAGAAGGTGAGCTCCATGCCCCGCGCCGAGCTCGCCGACCTCGTCCAGCAGCTCACCGACCAGATGATGAACGCCGCCCGGGATCTCCAGTTCGAGCTGGCGGCTCGGCTGAGGGATGAGATCGCGGATCTGAAGAGGGAGTTGCGGGGGATGGACGCGGCCGGGATCAAGTGACCTGTCGGGGGGCGGGTTGGCCGGTGGGGGGCCGGGGGAGAGGGGCGCTTGCGGTGACGGCGTCGTGCTGTGGGTTGTGCGGCTGGCGGTTGGCGGGGTGGGGCGCCGGGCTTTGGAAGGTGGTTGGGTTGCTGTGCGCGGCTGCGCTTGGTGGGGTGGGCGCGGTGGTTGCGTGGCGTGGCGCGCCGGCGGTTGGCGGGGTGGTGGTTGGCGCCGAAACGACGATCTTTTGTTGGGGTGTCAGGGGTTCGGCTGGCGGAGGGTGTAGCAGGCGAAGTATTCCTTGCCGGGTTGTAGGACCCAGTGGGCGTAGGCGGCGGCCGTGCGGCTGGCTTCGGGGGAGTCGACGGCCATGTCGTACTCGCCGGGTTCGAGTTCGATCCGTTTGAGGGTGGCCTGGTCGCGGCAGAACTGGTTTCCCTCGCCGGTGACGTCGGGGCAGTTGGGGCAGCCGTCGATTGTCTCCACGCGGGGGTCCGGGCCGCTGAGGGCGATCCGCATCAGCTCGGTGGAGTCGTTGTGCACCACGAGTATGGCTTTGTTGCCGCCGACGGTGCGTAGCGGCTCAGGGACGCCGAGGTCCTTGGCCGCGCTGTCCGCTCGCGCTTGCTTGTTTACCAGAGTGGCGAGGGTGGCGATGACTTCGGGGGTGAATCGGTGGCCGGGGAATTTCTTGAGGAATTCTTCGGCTTCGGCGATGGCGGTTGGGGTGGGGGTGGTTTGTGCTCTGGAGCAGGTGTTGAGGAGGCCGGGGAGTAGGTCGGTGCGGGCGGCGAGGATCGGATCGTTGCGGAACTTGTCGAGTTCGAGGCACCAGATGGTGTCCTTCAGCATTGTGGCCTCGGTGTCGGCGGCGACGCGATCCTGGCCGTAGTCGGCGAACAGGCGGGAATAGGTTGCCAGCGCCTTGGGTTTGTCGACGGCGGCGGTGTAGGCGGCGCCGCAGGCCGCGTGGAAGGTGGGGGCGACGGCGGGGTCGAGCAGTTTCCGGTCGCGCAGTGTCGGGAGGGTGTCGCAGCTGTCGACGCTGGCGAGGCGGGCAAGGTCGGGCAGCTTGAACAGTTCGGCGATTCGGTTGCGGGCGGCGTCGGTCAGCGGGCTTGGCGGGCGGTCGGGCAGGAAGGCCGCGTAGGCGGCGAGGGCGCCGGAGGGGTTGCCGGTGTGCTGGCGGTCGACGGCCACCTGGAAGGCCTGGCATTCGGCCTTCTCGGACTCGGCGCGGGTGAGGGTGTCGCCGATCGTGACGAGTCGCCAGCCGGTGATCACGTCGTCGTAGTGGCCGATCGCGGCGGCGCAGTCGGCGCGCTGGTAGGCGGCGTGGCCGTCCTCGTAGGAGCCGGAGTCGAGGAGGTAGCGGACCACCGAGTAGCCGGCGGCGAGCAGGGCGACGGCGAGGGTCGCGGCCAGCAGCGACAGCCACAGCGTGCGGTGCGACCGGCGGGGCCGGGGTGGGGTTGCCAGGTCCGGCAGGGGGAAGCCCGACGGCGGGGTGGGCGCGTCCGAGTCCACGGCAGGGTCGTCACCGGTGGTCGACATGCCCGAGCCCCCATCTCGTACGCGCTAGCCCCAGCGGCACGCGATTCGCATCTTGGTCCCGACGCGGGCCGGGCGTCAACGGCTCGGCGCGCTCCTGCGTTCAAGACCGCGGGCGGGCTGATCTTTCATGATGGGCGCATGCGTTTCGACACCAAGATCGTCGTTGCCGTGCGCGAGGATCTGGAGATCTGGCGGAGGTTGAACGTCACGGCGTTCCTGGCCAGTGGGATCGCCGCGGGCGTCGGGGAGGTCACCGGCAAGCCGTTCGAGGACGCGTCCGGGAACCGTTACCTGCAGATGTTTCGCCAGCCGGTGGTGGTCTGCACCGGCGACGCGGAGGCGCTCGGCCGCACGCATCGGCGGGCGCTGGACCGGGCCATGGCGACCGTGATCTACCCGGAAGCGTTGTTCGCCACCGACAACGAGGACGACAACCAGGCGGCGGTCCGTGGCCTGCCCGCCGACCGGCTTGGCCTCGCCGGTCTGGCGGTCTACGGGTCTCGCAACGCGGTCGACAAGGTCTGCAAGGGGCTGCGCCTGCACCCGTGATCGCCGGTCAGGCGACGCGCAGGTCGACCTCGATGTTTCCGCGGGTGGCGTTGGAGTACGGGCAGACCAGGTGCGCCTGGGCGGCGAGGTCCTCGGCGACGGTCCGGTCGATCCCTGGAAGATCCACGAGCAGGCTCACGGTCAGGCCGAAGCCGCCGCCGTCCGGTCCGATCCCGACCCGGGCGGTCACCGTCGACGAGCCCAGGTCGACCTTCGCCCTGCGCGCGACGAGCGCGAGCGCGCTGTTGAAGCAGGCCGCGTAGCCGGCGGCGAACAGCTGCTCGGGGTTGGTGGCGTCGCCGCCTGGGCCGCCGAGCTCCTTCGGAATGGCCAGTTGCTCGTCGATCACGCCGTCCGAGCTACGCACCTCGCCGGCTCGCCCGGCCCCGGTCGCTACCGCTTCCGCCGTGTACAGCACCTGCACTTTCCCAGTTCTCCATTCCCTCGGGCAGCGCGGCGGCCGTGATCCGGCGCAGCAGCGCGCGGAGCGAGACCAGCTCGTCGCCGGATATTTCCAGGGTGCGGACCAGCCGGCCGGGCACCGGGCGCGCCTCGTCGCGCAGCGCCATTCCCTTGTCCGTCAACGTGATCTCCACGCTGCGCTCGTCGTCGGGCCGGCGCTGCCGCCGCACCAGACCGCTGGCCTCCATGCGTTTCAGCAGGGGTGACAGGGTGCCGGAGTCGAGCTGCAGCGTCGCGCTGAGTTCCTTGACGGTGGTCGAGCGGTGCTCCCACAGCACCAGCATCACCAGGTACTGCGGGTAGGTCAGGCCGAGCTCGTCGAGCATCGGCCGGTAAAGGCCGGTTACCGCGCGGGAGGCGGCGTAGAGCGCGAAGCACACCTGATCCGACAGCCGCAGGGATGTCCGTGCCACGCCGTCACCTCCTCACCCCGAGGAACGTAGCACACAATTCAATTGTACACAATTAATCGGCGTCGGGGGTGTGGAACGACACAGCGCCAAGCAGTACGGCAACACCGGCGTAGGCGGCCAGCGCACCGAGCCCCGCCCACGGCGCGATCGGGAGACCCTCGAGGTCCGGGTGGCCTGGATGGCCAGCCCCGCCGTCATCGGCGCCAGCCGCATGATCCACCTCTGCCACTCGGGATCGCTGACCAGCGTGGCCACGATGGGAAGCACGCTGAGCACCACGGTGATCGACGCGCCGGTGTGCCGGATGACCAGCGCCGCGCCGATGGTGAGCAGAGCGATCAGTCCGAAGTGGAGCACCGTGCCGGCGTAGGCGCGCAGCGTCGATCCATCCACAAGCGGCAGTGAGGAGATGCCCTTGTCCGGAACAGCGTGCGGTACACCGGCGGTGCCCGACGACGAGGTGCGTGAGCTGCTCGACCGCTCGTACGACGCCATCGTGGCCACACTGCCGGAGAGCAAACGTCCTGCCTGAGTCACATTTGGCCGGGCGACCTCGTCCTGTCTCCGGAGCCGTTATTCAACAGCCGAGGAGATAGTCATGAACATCGCGTTGTGGATCGGTCAGGGCCTGCTCGCCGTGATCTTCGTGGCGTCCGGGACGGCGAAGTCGACGCAGAGCCGGGACCGGATGCTGGCGACCGGGCAGACCGCCGCCAAGATCGTGCCGCTGCCCCTGATGCGGGTGGCCGGGGTGAGCGAGCTGTTCGGGGTGCTCGGGGTGATCCTGCCCTGGGCGACCGGGGTGGCGCGGGTGCTCACGCCGGTGGCCGCCACCGGCCTCGCAGTGATCATGATGCTGGCCGCGACCGTGCACGGCCGGCTGCGCGAGCCGCGCAACATCGCCATCAACATGGCGATCCTGGCGCTGGCGGTGTTCGTGGCCTGGGGCCGGTTCGCGGACCTGTGATCAGTCGGCGCGGTGCCGGCGCCGCGGGGCGCCGGGCGCGCCGTGATCCGGCTCGCCCGGCCCTGGCGCCGGTGGGGGCTGCGCGGGCGGCCGTGCCTCGGTCATCTCCCGCAGCAACTGGTCGAAGATCGGGGTGGACACCCCGCCCTGCCGTGCCATGCCAAGCCTCCTAGCACCCGAAACATCACCTGAGACGGTACCGATCGCCGGCCGCTAGCCTGCCAAACGACGAGCGACACGAATGGGCGAACTCTCGCCTACGTCGAGTGTGGATCACGTCCATCCGTGGTTGGCCGCGCCCGCTCGCCTGGGTGAGGATGGGGCCCATGACCGCAATCCCGGAGAACCTGGTGTCCCTCAAGGTCGACAGCTCCGATCACGTGGCCGAGGTGACGCTGCTCGGCCCCGGCAAGGGCAACGCCATGGGCCCCGACTTCTGGCGCGAGCTGCCACTGGTGTTCGGCGCCCTGGATGCCGACCCGGCCGTGCGCGCCGTCGTCCTCACCGGTAGCGGCCCGCACTTCTCCTACGGTCTCGACCTCCCGGCCATGGCGCCCAAGCTCTTCGGCGACGGGGCCGCGCAGGGCCCCCGGCTGCTCGCCGAGATCCACATCCTCCAGGACTCCGTCACCGCGGTCGCCGCCTGCCGCAAACCCGTGATCGCCGCCGCCGACATCCGGCTGGCCAGCGCCGACGCCAAGTTCAGCGTCCGCGAGGTCAAGCTGGCCATCGTCGCCGACCTCGGCAGCCTGCAGCGCCTCGCCGGCATCATCGGCGAGGGTCACCTTCGCGAGCTGGCCTTCACCGGCAAGGACGTCGACGCCACCCACGCCGCCCGGATCGGCCTGGTCAACACCGTCTACCCGGACCAGGACAGCACCCTCGCGGCCGCCCGCGATCTCGCCGCCGAGATCGCCTCCAACTCCCCGCTCGCCGTCCAGGGCGTCAAGGACGTCCTCAACTCCGACCGCGAGTCCACCGTCGCCGCCGGCCTCCGCTACGTCGCCGCCCGCAACGCCACCGTCCTGCCGAGCAAGGACCTCACCGAAGCCGTCCAGGCCTTCCTCGAACGGCGGGCCCCCACCTTCACCGGCGAATAGCGGGCACGTCGTACACCGTGACGTCGAAACGTGTCCGGACGACGAGGCGGTGCTCGGCGGTGAAGGCGAGGCCCAGCACCGGTTCGGGAACGTCGATCGCCGGCAGGGTATGCCCTCCGGCCGGATCGCAGATCTCGACGAGACCGTCCTCCTGTAGTTTCCCGTCGCCGCCGACCGCCGCGAGCACGGTTCCGTCCGGCAGCCGGGTGCAGGCCACGGCATGGGGAACGGACGTGCGCAGCGGCAGCGGCTGGCCGTACGGGTGGCCCGTGGTCAGGTCCCAGGCCCGCAGGGTGCCGGGCGTGCCGAAGTAGTCGTTGCCGTCGACGGCGACCGCCACCGGCGTGCCGTCCGCCAGCAGGGCGCCGGCCGCGACGCCGTACCAGTCGTCGCGGAGCGGCCGGACCGACCATGGGCCGTGGGGGCGGCCGGTGCGCAGGTCCCACGCCCGCCCGGACTCGTCGTCGAGCACGATCGCCAGCAGAGTTCCGTCGATGAGCGGCAGGCTGGCCACCGCCCGCGTCGAGTCGGGGTCGGCGGGCAGCGGTGGCCCGTACGGCCGTCCGGTGTCGAGCTCCCACGCGCGGATCGGCCCGCCGGTGACCAGGATCGGGGCGCCGTCGGCGAGGGTGACGCAGTCGAGAACGTCCAGCTCACCGGTGTGCCCCGCCAGCACCACGTCGCTGGAATCGCCGGACGCCAGATCCCACAGCCGCACGCTCACGTCACCGGGGATCGCCTTGCCCGGAGTCACCACCACCGCGGCGCCGTCCGGCAGCCGCGCGCAGGCAGCAGCGTCGTCGCCGTGGCCGGGCAGCAGCCGATCGCGCAACCGCCCGGTGCCCGCGTCCCAGAGTTGGACGGTGGGTCCCCGGCGATCCTCCTGGGCGACGGTGACCACCACCTCGCCGCCGCCGGGCATCCCGACGCACCCCACGATCCGGATCGGACCGGTGAGCCCCTGCGCCGACGGCGCCACGCGCAGGCTCCACACCTGCATGTCCTCGCTCGCGACGACCAGCACCGGTGTGCCGTCCGGCAACTCGGTGCACGCCAGCTGCGGCGGCGGGCCGATGTGCGGCAACGACGTGCCGTGGGGTTGACCGGTGGCCAGGTTCCAGGCCTGCACCCCGTCCCGGCCGAGCGAGACCGCGATCGGCGTACCGTCGGCGAGCAGGGTGGCGGCCAGACCGCCGAACTCGTCGCCATGATCGGTCGCCGGCCGGCCGTAGCGACGACCGGAGGCCAGATCCCACGCCTGCACCGTCCCGTCCCGCCAGGCCGTTTCCTCCTCGCCGTGTCGACCACCGCGGACGATCGCCAGCGGCGTCCCGTCGCTCAACCTCAGGCACGCCAGGTGGGACACCGTGAAGTCGGTGACGACCGGCTCGCCGCGGAAGCGGCCGGCGGGCAGGTCCCACACCCGCAGGGACTCGCCGTCGCCGATGACCGCAACGGGCGTGCCGTCGGTCAACCCGGTGCACGCCACCCGCGGCAAGGGATTCTCACACCGCACCGTCCGGTCGTGCGGCTGGCCGGTTTCCACGTCCCAGAACCGGATCGTGCCGTCGGCGCTGCCGGTCACCGCGACCGCGGCGCCGTCGGCGAGCCGCGCGCACGCCAGCGCGTGGTGCACCTCCTGACCGCCGTCGAGCGGGTACACCTCCCGACCGCCGCCGGCCGGCGACCCGGACCGCAGCCGGCCGGTCAGCAGATCCCACACCCGCAGGACGCCGTCGCCGTCCGCGGTCACCGCCACCGGGGCGCCGTCACGCAGCCGCGTGCACGCCACCGTGGACGACGGCCACGACCAGGGGGCGGTGTCGGGGACCGGCCGGCCGAAGTGCCGGCCCCTGGACAGACCGGTGGCCAGGTCCACCACTTCCCACCAGCCGTCCCGTTCGCAGCAGAGCACCGCGACCACCGTCCCGTCCGGCAGCCGGGTGCAGGCCACCCCGGAGAGCATGGTGGCCTCGCCCGACGGGAACTGCCGCCACAGCAACCGCCGACGATGCTCGGCGCCGCATCCGACCGCCCAACGCACGCTGGGCGACCCCCCATGCTCCGACATCGGGTTCTCCTGTCACGGGATAGACGATCTTCGCTGGCCGGGAGCGTACCGGCCCGGCGCACGGGCGCGGGGTGGTTCGACACGACGGTGCCGCACGCCGGGCGGAGC
>NZ_DASZCQ010000179.1:0-5247 GCF_035942955.1 Actinophytocola sp.
GGCGGCCTCGGCCGAGGCCGCCGCCGACCCGGGAACCGTGGCGGATCTCGCGGTGCGGCCCGAGCCCGCGCAGCCGCCCCCGCCGATCACGGATCTGGTCGGCGCCCAGGACGCCGCGCGCCGGCTCACCGAGTGGTTCGAGCTGGCCTTCCAGCGACCCGAGCTGCTGCAGCGGCTGGGCGCGGCGCCGCGGCTGGGCGTGCTGCTTTCCGGACCGGAGGGGGTCGGCAAGGCCACCCTGGTGTACTCGGTGGCCCACCACGTCGGCGCGAAGGTGGTCGAGCTGGTCGCGCCGACCGTCGCCGCCCTGGAGGCCAACGCCGCCGCGCGGCGGATCACCGACGCGGTGGCGGCCGCGCGCTCGCACGTCGACGCCGGCACGCCCGCCGTGCTGATGATCAACGACGTGGACGCCCTCGTGCCGGCCACCAGCCCGCCGCCGCTGGCCACGGTGGTGATCGACACCCTGCGCGCCGCGGTGCGCACCCCGCGGCTGGCGATCGTGGCCACCACCGCCCACCCGGAGGCCGTCGACCCGCGGGTGCGCGGCGTCGAGCTGCTCGACCGGGAGCTGATGCTGCCGCTGCCGGACGGCAAGACCCGCACCGAGCTGCTCAGGGTGCTGCTGCGGGACGCGCCCGTCGAGTCCGATGTGGACTTCGGGCAGATCTCCGAGCGGACGCCGGGCTTCGTCGCCGCCGACCTGATCGCGTTGCGCCGCGAGGCCGCGCTGCGGGCGGCGTTGCGGCAGAAGGACGCCGAGGAGCCGCGGATCGCCGGCACGGACCTGCTCAGCGCGCTCGAGACGATCCGGCCCACCTCGATGTCCACATCGGACACCTTACAGACCGGCGGGCTGACCCTGGACGACGTCGGCGACATGGCCGAGGTGAAGCAGTCGCTCACCGAGGCCGTGCTGTGGCCGCTGCAGTACCCGGATTCCTTTGCCCGGCTCGGGGTTTCGCCGCCGCGCGGGCTGCTGCTGTACGGGCCGCCCGGATGCGGCAAGACCTACCTGGTGCGTGCGCTGGCCGGCACCGGCAAGCTCAACGTGCTCGCGGTCAAGGGCGCCGAGCTGCTGGACAAGTGGGTCGGCGAGTCCGAGCGGGCGGTGCGCGAGCTGTTCCGCAGGGCCGCCGAGGCCACGCCCGCCATGGTCTTCCTCGACGAGGTCGACGCGCTGGCCCCGCGCCGCGGCCAGTCCGCCGACTCGGGCGTGGCCGACCGGGTGGTGGCGGCGCTGCTCACCGAGCTGGACGGGGTGGAGCCGCTGCGCGACGTGGTGGTGCTCGGCGCGACCAACCGGCCGGAGCTGGTCGATCCCGCGCTGCTGCGCCCCGGCCGGCTGGAGCGGCTGGTCTACGTGCCGCCGCCGGACGCCGAGGCGCGGCTGGAGATCCTGCGCGCGGCCGGGAAGAACACCCCGCTCGCCGCCGACGTCGACCTCCCGGCGCTCGCCGCCGAGCTCGACGGCTACTCGGCGGCCGACTGCGCGGCGCTGATCCGCGAGGCCGCCCTCACGGCGATGCGCGAAACGCTGGACGCGGCCGAGGTGACCGCCGCGCACCTGGCCGAGGCCAGGGAAACCGTGCGCCCGTCACTGGACCCGGCCCAGCTCGCCACCCTGGCCGCCTACGCCGAGTCGCGGTAGGCGCCCAACTTGCGGAACAGATCGCCGAAGATCGCGTCGCGGTCGACGGTGAGCAGCTCGCGGACGAGGTGCCGGCGCGGGTCGTGGCTCCAAGTCAGGTCCGCGGTCAGGATCGGGCTGTGCACCAGCGCGCTCGGCGTCCAGCCCGGGTCGATCAGGTAGGCGATCGCGCCGATGTCCCAGAGCACCTTGGACCGTCCGAAGTGGTCGGTGTAGTAGGCCTCGTAGATCCCGGCCAGGTAGCCGCCGAGCGCCCCGCACGGCCGGACGAACCAGTCGATCTCGGCCAGCGTGGTGCGCAGGTGCTCGGTGACGTTGAGGCACGGCACGTGGACCAGCGGCACGCCGGAGTCGAACAACACCCGCGAGGCGTCCGGGTCCTGCTCGAGGTTGAACTCCGCGGCCGTGTGCCAGGTGGTCGGGTTTCCGCCCAGCCACACCACGACGATCTGCTCGGCGAGGTCCGGGGCGGTCAGCAGCGCGCTGGCGACGTTGGTCGGGGCGCCGATCGCCACGACGTACAACGGGTCCGCGGCGTCGTGGCCGCCGGCCCGGTCGATCAGGTCGGACGCCGCCGCGCTCGGCACCGCGCCGGCGCCGGTCAGCCACCGCGTGGAGCCCTCGAAGGCCAGGCCGGCGGGATCCCTGCCGAACAGGCCGAGGATGCGGACGATCTCGTCGTAGCTGCGCCGCATCCCGGCCTCGGGCGTGGTCGTCCGGTTCTGGAACGGCGCAGCGTAGACCGCGTGGAGCCGGATCCGCTCTGGCGACAGCAGCGCGTAGACCAACGCGAACTGGTCGTCGATCTCGTTGTACGTGTCGGTGTCGAGCACCACGTCGAGCGGTTGACCGGCCTGGGCATCCGGCGGCTCGAGCCGCGCGAGCTGCTGCATGAGCGCAGGCTACTTGCCGCCGTAGTCGTTGGTGACGATGACGATCAGGCCCGGCGCGGAGTTCACGATGCCCTCGAAGCGGGGCTCGACCCGCAGGTTGAACCGGCCGCCCAGCTCCCGTGCCGCGGCCTCCTCCTCGGTGCCGGTCCGGAAGTAGACCGTGCTCGTCGGGATGATCCCGAACGGGTAGTTGCCGACCTCGACGACGTTCCACCCGTCGCCCCGGAAGTCGTTGGCGGCCTGGGCGGCCAGGCGCGGGATCGTGCCGTTGTTGAACACCCGCACCGAAACGTCGCGCGGGTTGGGCGGCGGCGGGGGCTGGGGCGGCGGCTCGGTCGTGGGGTTGTTGCCCGGCGGCGGGCTCGTCGGGGGCGGGTTGGTGGGCGAGGAGGGCTGCGCGGATCCGCTCGGCTGGGTGCCGGGCGGGTTGGCAGTGGACGACGTCGGCGGGAGGTCCGGCGGCGCGGCGTTGCCCGCGCCGCCCTCGATGAGCGTGATCACGCCGAGCACGGCGGCGATCACGGCGATGCCCATCAGCATCAGGCCCGCCGCCCTTGCGGGACGGGTGCCGCCGGGATCCTGAGTCGTCATGGCCGCTCGATTCCCAGCCGGCGGGCCGCGCGGGCCCGCTGCCGGTGCGTGCGCAGCCGGCGCAATCGCTTGACCAGCATGGGATCGGCCTCCAAGGCCTCCCGTTTCTCGAGCAGCCCGTTGAGGACCTGGTAGTACCGGGTGGCGGAGATCTCGTACCGTTCTCGGATAGCCTGCTCCTTGGACCCGGCGTGGGTCCACCACTGCCGCTCGAACGCCAGGATGTCGCGCTCCCGGTCGGTCAGACCGCCGGTGGCCGGACCGCGTGGGGGCGAGGGAGCCGGTTCGCCGGGCTCGGCCGGCAACTCAGCGGCGTCCATCGGTGCCCATCGACCTCCCGAACTCGGGCGCGGGAATCACACGAGTGTCATTCTGACCGTCATTACACCACGTCCGCCCCCGCCAATGGCGCAGAACCACTGCCTAAGCTGTCGTGCCATGGCCGTTCGACCGATCCGGATCGTGGGCGATCCCGTTCTGCACCAACCGACCCGCCGCGTCGAGACGTTCGACGACGAGCTGCGCACGCTCGTGGCCGACATGTTCGACACGATGGCCGCGGCCAACGGCGTGGGGCTGGCCGCCAACCAGGTCGGCGTGGACCTGCGGGTGTTCGTCTACGACTGCCCGGACGACGACGGGGCGCGGCGCCGCGGGCTGGTGATCAACCCGGTGCTTGAGACGTCCGAGCGGCCGGAGACCATGCCCGACCCGGACTCCGACCTCGAGGGCTGCCTTTCGGTGCCCGGCGAGTCGTTCCCGACCGGCCGGGCATCCTGGGCCAAGGTCACCGGGGTCGACCTCGACGGCGCGCCCATCGAGGCGGAGGGCACCGGCTACTTCGCGCGCTGCCTGCAGCACGAGACCGACCACCTCGACGGGCTGCTCTACCTGAGCCGGCTGACCGGCCGCTACACCAAGGAGTCCAAGCGCATGCTCAAGCGCAACGGCTGGGGCGTGCCCGGGCTGTCCTGGGATCCGGCCGCCGAGGAGGACCCGTTTCGCTCGCGGTGAACGCGGCGCGGGGAACACCGGGGTCTGGCGCAGACTTGTAGTACGTGCAACGGTGTAATCCTCCGGGGTGTCGAGGCGGTGGTGAGCATGAGCGAGAACGCCGAGCTGCACACCCCGCCGGACGCCGAGCTGCTTGACTCGTACTCCCGCACGGTGAGCGCGGTGGCCGCGTCGCTGACCCCGCATGTGGCGAGCGTGACGCTCAGCCGCGGCGGCGGGTCGGCCGTCGTGTTCACCGACGAGGGCCACCTGCTGACCAACGCGCACGTGATCGGCTCGGGCCGGCGCGGCACCGTGACGTTCTCCGACGGGTCCGAGGCGCCGTTCGCCGTGGTCGGCTCCGACCCACTGTCCGACCTGGCCGTGCTCAAGGCGCGCGGCGACGCGCCAAGGGCCGCCCGGCTCGGCGACGCCGACCGGCTGGTGGTCGGGCAGCTCGTCGTGGCCGTCGGCAGCCCGCTCGGCCTGGCCGGGTCGGTCACCGCGGGCGTGGTCAGCGCGCTCGGCCGGTCCCTGCCGGTGCGCACGAGCCGGGCCGGGCGGGTGATCGAGAACGTGATCCAGACCGACGCGGCGCTCAACCCCGGCAACTCCGGCGGCGCTTTGGCCGACTCCGCCGGGCGGGTCGTCGGGATCAACACCGCCGTCGCCGGGTTCGGCCTCGGCCTCGCCGTCCCGGTCAACGCCACCACCCGCCGCATCGTCGACACCCTCATGGTCGAGGGCCGCGTGCGCCGCGCCTACCTCGGCGTCGTCGGCACCCCCGCCCCGCTGCCGGACGACATCGCCGAACGCACCGGCCAGCGCGCCGGCCTGCGCGTGGTCGAGGTCGTCCCCGGCGGCCCCGCCCACCGCGCCGGCCTGCGCCCCGGCGACCTCGTGCTCACCGTCGGCCGGGAACGCATCTCCGACGCCCAGGGCATCCAGCGCCAGCTGTTCGCCGAGGTCATCGGCCTGGACCTGCCGATAACCGTGCTCCGCAACGGCGCCATGGTCGACGTCTACGCCCGCCCGGCCGAGCTCACCGCGGACTAGCCGAATCGGCGAGCCCGGCAAAGTCGCGAAGATCGCCACGTGAGTGGCGGCGGGCGGGGGGGG
>NZ_DASZCQ010000180.1:0-10028 GCF_035942955.1 Actinophytocola sp.
CCCTGACCGCCGGTCGCGGTCAGGGGGCGTCGGGTGCGCCTCACGTCGCCGTGTTCGCCAGGGCGCGACTTTCAGATCCGTGGTCGGCGCCCGGACACGGCGACTTTCATTCAGCCGGCACGGGCGGCACTCGCGGGGGCAGCGGCATCGGCGAGGCGCTGGGTGATGATGCGGTTGAGGCGGCCGGCGAGCTCGTCGTAGGCCGACTGAGGCTGGCCGTGCGGCTCGGGCAGGTCGCCGTCGGGGTCGAGGCAGATGGTCTTGTCGGCAGCCTCCGGGACCATGGCCACGATGGCGTCGCGGTGCGCCGCGGTCATGGCGTACACGGTGTGTGCCTGGGCGATCAGGCGGGGGGTCAGCAGCCGGGCCCGGTGCCCGTCGCACGGGACGCCGAGGCCGGACAGCGCCATGGTGGCCTCGAGGGGCATGGGCGCACCCGGGGTCGCGTCGAGGCCGGCGCTGGCGATGCGCCAGTGGCCGGCGGCCACGGCGGCGCGGGCGATGGCCTCGGCCATGGCCGAGCGGCAGGTGTTGCCGCCGCAGACGAACAGCAGCAGCGGGTCGCGCCGCAGCGCGGCCCGGATGGTCGGGTAGCACAGCGCGCCGATGGCCAGCAGCACGAAGCCGGTCGCGACGAGCTGGCCGGCGCCGGGCGCGGCAATGCCGGTGAGCCAGGTCAGGCCGAACGACGCGACGAGGCCGGACAGCAGGCTGGCGCACCGGTTGGCCGGCACGCACCAGGTGTACTCGCGCGGGTCGAGGTAGATCAGCGTGCCGTAGACGTACAGCGCCGAGTACAGCAGCCCGATGGCGAACGCCGGCAACGCGGCCGGGGTCAGCAGGAATCCGGTGAAGCCCTCGGCAAGCGCGTCGGAGAACCACCCGAAGCCGGCCACCGCGAGCAGCGCGCAGAGCACGACCTGCCAGACCGCGGAGCCGATCGCCTCCTCGGCGAAGTAACGGCGATCGGTCATCTCCTCCCCGGTCTTGGCGACCCGGCTCATGATCTGGAACCGGCCGAGGTAGCCGGCGAAGTAGACCGCGAGGCTGGCCACCGCGGCGATGGTCAGCGTGTAGCTGTTGACGTCGCTGAGCGCGGCGAGCACGGCGAGCAGGCTGAACCCCAGCGCGGCCCAGGAGTAGACGCGGACCCGGCGCCGGCGCACGGTGTCCACGATCGGCGACAGGATCAGCACCCCCGCCCGCATCATCAGCAGCATGAACAGGATCGACACCCCGGCGAAGGTGTAGTTCAGCGTCGTCGTCGCGATGACCAGCGCCATGAAGAACCCGGCGACCAGCATGAGGCCGCTCGGGAAGCGCCGCATCCGGCCGAACAGCTCCCGGCTGCCGATGTAGCGCCACCACCCGGTGAGGGCCAGGAACAGCGCGGCGCCGACGAGGGTGCCAAGCGCCGCCGCCGGCAGCAGCACCAGCCCGCCGACCCGCTTGTCCGTCCCCGGCAGCAGGCCGGAGGACAACGCTTTGGTCAGCGCGGCGTAGGGGGTGTACCAAAAGAAATAGCCGAATGCCAAACCGAGCATTCCGCCGAGCAGCCACCAGGTCCGGGTCGCATGCGTCCTCGGTGTGCTGGTCATTGACATCGCGTTCGCTCCCATTCGTTTCACTCGGGTGCCGGGAGTTGGCCGCGCGCATCCCCGCCACGAATTGGCAGCGGGAATACGGGGCGATGGGCACCGTCACCCACGCGATGCCCATCGCACAATCGACGGCGGTTCAGGCCCGGATCCGCCTATATTCCACCTAAATCGATTACCGGTGGGTAACCGACACCTGGGGTGGTGTTGTTCCGCACCCCCGGTCGTGGTGGCGACCCAGCGGGTGGCACTCCTAAGCGACCCGCTGTGTGGCACCCCTAGGCCTTTCGATTCTGACTAGGTGAGCACACCCATCCGATCGGCGAGCGGCCGCAGGTCCGCGCGGGTCAGGGCGCTCTCCCTGCGCAGCAGCTCGCGGACCAGGCCGCGGACCTCGACGTTGTACCGCAGCTCCTCGGCCGACTCCTGCTCGGCCCGCAGCAGCATGTGCACCGCGGCGACGTCCTCGGCCCGGATCGCGTACGCCTTGGCCAGCTCCACGTAGTAGGAGAACCGCCGCTCGACGCTGGGCAGCGTGCTCACGTCGTACCGCTGGGCGATCCGGATCGCCTCGCCTGGCTTGGACAGCTCCACCGCCAGCCACACCCGGTAGATGCCGACGTTGGTCGGGCCGAACACCGTACGGAAGTCGTTGCGGTCACCGAGCTTCGCGGCGATGGTCTCGGCGGTCTCCAGGGCGGTCAGCGCGCCGTGCTCGTCGCCCAACCGCGCGAACTGCATGGCGCGCAACAGATGCAGCGCGCCGAAGATGCTCATCCGCTCCGGCGCGGCGCCCCGCAGCGGCTCGAGCTCGGCCGCGGCATCCCGTGCCAGGTCGGCCACGACCTCGGTGTGCCCCTGCTCGGCCAGGATCATCCCGACGTTCCACGCCGCCGCCGCCCGGTAGTCCAGATCGTCGGCCTTGATCGCCGCGGCCATCGCCCGGTCCGCGGCCACCAGCGACACGTCGTGCGCGCCCATCCGATCGGTGAACTCCCGCGTCAGGAAGTACAGCATCGCCGCTGTCCGAAGTAGACTATCCCGCTCCGGCCCGTCCACCACCGGAATCGCCGCCCGTACCTCGGTGATCAACCCGGGCAGCAGCGAACCGATCCGGGTGAACGGCCGGCGGTCCTGCCAGATGTCCCACGCGGTCTCCACGGCCTCGTCGAGCCGCTTGACGTCCGGCTCCTCGGCCAGCCGTGGATCGAACGACACCATCGCCGCCCGGATCGCCGGCACGGTGTCGTGCTCGGTCGGCTCCTCGGGCAGCTCCCCCACCGGAAGCCCGGTCAGCTTGTACAGGTCCCGCACCCGCAGGATCCGCGCGATCTCGATCCAGTCGGAGAACGCCGCGACCTGGCGCTCGCCGGACTCCCACTTGCGCCACGCCGAGACCGTGCAGCCCTTCAGCTGCGCGCACTGCTCCTGGGTCAGGCCAATGCGCCTGCGATACAACCGAATCCGCTCACCCGGCGGTAAACCGCTTTCGACGGCCACACGCCCACCTCACCACACCCCGGTCACGCCTGGTACTAGTGGCGACGCGCGCGGGCTTCGGGCGGTTCAACTGTTCAGCCCATCATGAGTTCAGTGGCTGCTGTACTGTAGCGCCATGCTGATGGTCGCGACGCACGGCGAGGTGCTTGCGCGCTTCGGCCACGCGCTGTCGGACCCGACGCGCAGCCGGATCCTGCTGGCGCTGCGGGACGGCCCCGGCTATCCGGCCGAGCTCGCCGAGGCCCTCGGCGTGTCCCGGACCAACCTGTCCAACCACCTGGCCTGCCTGCGCGGCTGCGGCCTGGTCGTCACCGTCGCCGAGGGCCGCCGCACCCGCTACGAGCTGGCCGAGCCGCGCCTGGCACACGCGCTGGGCGACCTGGTGGGCCTGGTGCTGGCCGTCGACCCGGCCGCGTGCCCGGACCCCGAGCCCGAGGGACGCGGCTGATGCCGGCGACCGGGGTCGACCGCCGGGCGCTGCTGACCAGGCGGGTCCGCCGGCTGGTGGCCGCCACGATCACCTACAACGTGATCGAGGCGGTCGTGGCGATCGCGGCCGGCACGATCGCGTCGTCCACCGCGCTGATCGGCTTCGGGCTGGACTCGGTGCTCGAGGTGTCCTCGGCCGCCGCGGTGGCCTGGCAGTTCTCCGCACGCGACCACGAGTCGCGGGAGGCCCGCGAGCGCACCGCCCTGCGGATCATCGCGATGTCGTTCTTCGCGCTGGCCCTCTACGTCACCGTCGAGTCCGCGCGTGCGCTGATCGGCGCCGCCGAGGCCGACCCCTCCCCCGCCGGGCTGGCGCTGGCCGCCGTCAGCCTGGTGGTCATGCCCGTGCTGTCGCTCGCGCAACGCCGCGCCGGCCGCGAGCTCGGCTCGGCGAGCGCGGTCGCCGACTCCAAGCAGACCATGCTGTGCACCTACCTGTCCGCGGTGCTGCTCGCCGGGCTCGGCCTCAACCTGTGGCTGGGCTGGTCGTGGGCGGACCCGGTGGCCGCGCTGGTGATCGCCGGCGTCGCGGTGCGGGAGGGCCGGGAGGCCTGGCGCGGGAACGCCTGCCGCCATGACTGAGCACCTGGTCCGGGCGCTGGCCCGGCACTACTCCGGGCAGGCCGAGGCGTACCAGGCGTGCTGGGCGCGGGCGCTGCACCCGCTGAGCCTGCGGCTGCTCGACTCCCTGCCGCTGCGCTCGGCCGCTTGCGTGCTGGATCTCGGCGCCGGAGTCGGCACCCTGCTGCCGGCCCTGCGCGGCGCCGCGCCGTCGGCCCTCGTCGTGGCCGCCGACCGGGCCGAGGGCATGCTCCGCCGGGCGCCGCGGGACTACCCGAGGCTCGTCGCCGACGCCATGGCCCTGCCGTTCGCCGCGTCCACGTTCGACGTGGTGGTCATGGCCTTCATGCTGTTCCACGTCCCGGCGCCGGCGGCGGCGCTGGCCGAGGTGCGTCGCGTGCTGCGACCCGGCGGCACCCTTGGCCTCGCGACCTGGGGCGAGGAAGCCCCAGTGCCCGCCCAGCGGCTGTGGGCCGATGAGCTCGACCGCCACGGCGCCGCCCCCGACGGCCCGCTGATCAGCCGGCACCAGCTGATGGACTCCCCGGACAAGCTGCGTGCCCTGCTCGGGTCCGCCGGCTTCACCGATCCCCGCGTCGACGTCGTCCCCTGGGCCTACCGCCCGACGTTCGACGAGTTCCTCGCGCGGCAGACCCACCTCGGCGTGGCCGGTCGCCGCCTTGCCACGCTCGACCCGCCCGCCCGCGCCGCGTTCCTCACCGCGGTCCGGGCCCGCCTGCGCACCCTGGCCCCAGAGGACTTCGTGCAGCACAACGACGTCAACCTCGCGGTGGCCACCACGGCGTGACACGGACGGCTCCGACGGCGCGACATGCCGGGCGGTGTCCCGGGTCGTGGGTACAGTCCAGATGCCAGGGTGCAGTGTCGATCCAATGTGAGGGCGAGGCTGGGAGCACTACTCGATGTTGTCGGCCGGCGGTTGGCAGCCACCGACGCCTCGGCGAGCCTCCGGCCCGGCCTCGGCGCCGTAAGCCCTCACAGCCCGGTGGAGGAGTGGGTGCTGGTGAGCGTGTCCTGGGAGCACGCCTACGGCGCTTGTGAGCCCGCGGCCGCCGAGCTGCTGCGGGCCGTGTCGGCCCTGGGCCTGACGGTCGTCACCAGCCCGGGCGTGGGCGCCGCCGTGGACCTGACGCCGAGCGAGACCGCGGCGGCCATGGCCGAGCTGGTGCGGTCCGGCTGGGCCGAGCCCGCCGCGGGCGTCGGGCACCACGCCGTCGACGAGCGGGCCCGCGGCTGGCTGGGGACCCACGCGCGGGTCACGCCGGCCAGGGCGGCGGTGATCATCCGAAGGTTCGCCGAGTATCACACCGCCGCCCTCGATCTGCGGCGGCACGACCCGGCCGACGCGGGCGCGTGGCTCGCCCGGCACCGCGCCGAGGTGCTGGCGGCGGTCCGGGCCTGCGACCACGGCGGGCTGCGCCGGACCGGGACGCGGCTGGCGTCCGCGGCCTGGCCGTTCGCCGGGCGGGTGCGCGATCCGGACTGGTGGCAGGGGCTGGCCGACGCCGGGGAGGCGCTGGCCATCGCCGAGCGAGACCCGTCGCTGCTGGCCGACCTGCTGCACCGCAGCGCCGCCACGTTCGCCGGGCACGACGACCGGCTGCGCGCGGAGGCGCAGTGGGTCCGCGCGCTGGCGATCATCCGTCGGCGCGACGCGAGCGCAAGGGTCACGCCGGCGGAACGGGACCGCGGGGCGGCGGTGCTGACCGGGATGGGCGCCCTGTACTGCGGCTGGGGCCGGCTGAGCAAGGCGCTCGACGCCTACCTGGAGCTGGCCGAGCTGCACCGGGCGGCGGGCGACGCCGCCGGCGTCGCCGAGGCGCTGACCAGGGTCGCGGCCACGATGCACCTCGCCGGGCGGCTCAGCTCGGCCTCCGATCAGTTCGCACAGGCCGACGAGGCCATGGCGCCCGTCACCGGCGCCGGCGACGCCGCGCCCGGGGCGCTGACCTTCCACGCCCGCATCCTCATGTGGTGGGGCCGCGCGCTGTGGGAGCAGGGCCACCACGGTGCGGCCCGGCGGCGGTGGAGCCGGGCGCTGGCCATGCTGGTCGACGTCGACGACGCCGCCGCCGACCACGTGCGCGCGCTGCTGGCCACCGCGCAGGAGGATCCGCTGCCCGGCGGCTACCCGATCCCCGCGCCGGACGACGCCCTGCGTCACGACGGCGGGGTGTCGAACACGTCCTCGTCCTCGTCCGGCGGCAAGGGATAGCTCAGCTCGAACAGGTTCATCACGTCGGGGACGACGAACACCTGGCGGTACGGCTTGCCGTTGAGGCCGCGGAGCACCCCGATGCGCTTGAGCTGCTTGGTCAGGCTCGCGGCGTGCTGCACGGTCATGCCGCACCGCTGAGCGATCTGCAGGTTGGTGGTCATCGGGGTGGCGGTGAGATCGCGGGTCACCCGGACGATCCCATCCATCCGCCGGCCCAGCCGCGCGAGGTGCGCCTCGCTGAGTCGTTCCGCGCGGTGAATGAACCGCATCTGGTCCCGGCACAACGCCTCGATGCCGGTCGCGAAGAACACCATGAAACCGTCAAGGTCGCCCTTGTGCACGATGCCCAGCATCCGTTCGCGGTATTCGTCGCGGTGCCGGCTCAGCCATTCCGAAACCGGCAGCAGCGCGTCCCGCAACGCGCCCTCGTGAATCAGCGCGAGGGTGATGTAGAGCCGGGAAAGGTGGCCGGCATAATCCACCGGCGACAGCACGGCGAACTGATAGTGGCCCAACGCGACCCTGGCCAGCAGCGGCGCCTCGCAGCCGGATTCGACCCAGGCCGACCACTGTATTCCGGCGGTCTGCAATTCGACGCCGGGCGGGACGGCGAGCAGGTAGGCGTCCCGCGGATCGGGGCCGCCGAGCCAGCCGGGGCCGGTGCGCCAGGCCACCTCGCTGACCTCGTCCGTGCCCACGACGCCGAGCGAATCCCTTGCGCCGGCCAGGATCGAACCCAGCTGGCCGAGCAGCGCGAGGTTGATCTGCCCACCGCCGCGGACCCAGCCCACCGCCTCGTCGTTGGCCCGCAGATACCGCCGCAGATTCAGGTCGACGGGCGGATCGGCGACCACTCCCGGCAGATCCGCGACCAGCAGCTCCCGCAACGCCGCGATGACGCCGCCCAGCTCGCCGGAACTGTGCACGTCGCGCAGCTGCGCTAAACGCACCAACCCGGACCGGTTCGGCAACCGCGCCGCCGCCTCGTCCAACCGGCCAATCGCCTGTTCGGCCTCGGCCAGTATCCGGTAGGTCGTCGGCTGCAGTCGCACCATCGACGGCAGCGGATGCGGCAGAAAGGCCCCCTCGTGGCCCAATCGCGGCGGAAGCTCATCAATCCCGTCCGCGGGGAACCACCGGCCCGTTGCTCCGGGCCTCGTGTCAGACATGGCGGAAAGACTGGACGACCGAACGGAAAAGCAGCAAACCTTTCAAAGTCCACACTAAAGATCACCAACCCCGCACGTGCTCACAGGGCGTGACGGCATTGCGTGCGGCGCCATATGGCGGCACGATAAATTGGGCAGCTCAGAAGCGACTCCGATCGCCCAGCTGATCCACCTCCAAACGGAGCGTAGTGAACGCCTCTCGAGATATCTGCAGCCATCAACTCCCCGAACGGACCAGCCGCCCGCCTTCCCAACAGTCGAACAAATGTTCGAGGTGATGTCAAGGCCCTTGTCCGGGTAACACCCGGTTGTGGGAGCGCGATCTTCGGGGCGAGCTTCCACCGACGCGAGAGGCGCAGATGAGCAACACCGTGGGCTACGTTCTCCTTGCCGCGGCCGCCGTGCCGCTGGTCCTGGCCTGGGACATGTCCCGGCGCGGCCTCAAGGAGGTCAAGGACGCCTCCGGCGAGGCCAAGGACGCGGCCACGGAGGCGCTCGCGGTGGTGGCGAAGTCGCAGGAAATCACCGCCGCGACCACCGGCGCCGACGCCCAGGCGCTGGCCGCGCGGAATGCCGAAATCGTCGGCAAGACGCAGTCCGTCGGCGATGCCATAGGCAAAGTGGACGACGCGTTGAAAACGCTGACCGGTCCACTCGCCCCGGCGCGGGTGTTTTTCGCGATCGCGCTGCTGCTCATCGTGGCCGCGCTCTTCGGCCTCGGCGTCATCGACGTGTCGGCGGGCACCTCGACGCCGTAGCGGCACGCGCGTCCGGTGCTCACCGCGGTCTGTGAAGATGGGCCGATGGCGGTGCACCGTTCCCCCGCGGCGATCTTCACTGGCCGGGTCGTCCACTCGCAGGCCGGCCGGTTCCGGCGTTCGCGATCGCCGGCGAGCACATCGTCGCGACCGGGACCGATGGATCAGCTCGACACTCGCAGAACTACACCAGCCCTGTAGCCAGCTCAACCCGGTGAGTGGAAGCCGGCCCGCGACCTCACCCAGGCAGGGGTCGCCGAGCACGATCCCCAGCGCTTCCGGCACTCCGGCATGGTTTGCCAGGCACGATCGCCACCGGTGAGCGCTGGCTGCGCGCAGCCCGCGGCGTGCGGCGCGGAGCCCGCGGCGTGCGGCGCGGCTGCGCTTCCCGCGCTCCAGTCCACGCGGCTACCCGCCCCTGCCCGAGCAGACCGGCAACGGAGGACAGCCTCGTCCCCCGCCGCGCATCCCTGCCCTGGAGCGGTGGGATTGAAGGCGGATAGGGCGAAGATCAGCTTGGCTCAGGCGAAGGTCCTTGAGCCGTCGCCTGATTGCCGAGCTGGCGGGGAGGTAGGGCGGATTCGCGGCGGTCGGGTTGGGTGTGCGGGGCTGCGGCGTTGGTGGCCACCGACCCGATCCTCGTGGTGAGGCTGTTGGTGCGCGGCTCGGTGATCCGGGTCTGGGTTGCGGGGGGTGGGGGTGCATTGTTGGGGCGATGTGCCGTTGGTGACCTGCGAGTTGGTTGTTGGATGGGTGAATTGGTGACAGCTGTCACTATCGCGGAGTCGGGGGTTGCTTGCAGGATGGGCGGCGGCTGGGTGCGTGGGGCTTTGGGCGCGTGGCCTGGTAAATGGACAGGAGGAATGTGAGCGTGAAAGGGATGAGGGTGGGTAGGAGGAAGCGCGGTCTGCCTCAGGTTGCCTTGGTGATGGTGTTGGTGGCGACCGGTCTTGTGCTTGTGCCGGCCTATTCTCAGGCGGCTTTCGACGTTCCCTGTACGGATCCACGTGGGTGTCCGGACCTCGTTTTGAACCAGAAGAAGCTGGAGAAGACGAAGCTGGAGACCGAGGTCTTCGTCCCGGAGGATTGTTCCGTCCAGGAGGGTCAGGTCGGGGGGACCGGGCCGCGGCGGTTGCTGATGTTTCCATACTCTACGCCGAACCTCGGGCCGGGTTCGCTCATTGTCGGAGATCCCTTGGATCCGGCGAACACCCATCTGTTCGAGTGGGGCGCGTGCCATGGGCACTACCACTATAAAAAGTATGCCGCCTACCGCCTGTGGACGCCGGCGGAGTATGCGCGATTCCAGCAGTTGAGGGCGCAGAACCCGGGCATGCTCTCGGGGGAGGTTATTGCCGCTTTCGGGCTCAATCCGGTGCTGGGGACCAAGCGCGGATTCTGCATTATCGACATCGAGCACGCCCAGGAGTTCGAGGGGACCCGCGACCGGCGGACGTACAACGAGTGTGGCTTCGGGACGACGGTCCATGGTAACCAGGGCATCAGTGTCGGGTGGGCCGACACCTATGGCCGCCGGCTGGCGGGCCAGTGGCTCGATGTCACGGACGTTCCGGACGGCGACTACATCCTTGACGTCGAGACGAACCCGGAGCGCTCCTTCCAGGAGGTGCGTTACGACAACAACTCGGCGTCCACGACCGTGACGGTCACGCACTGAGCCCGTGCGGTCCACGCACCATCCCCGGTCGAGGAT
>NZ_DASZCQ010000181.1:0-8079 GCF_035942955.1 Actinophytocola sp.
CGGCCGAGCAGCTTGACCGCGGCCGCCCACAGCAGCACGCCGCCGACCAGGGCCGGCTGCAGGCTCGCGAACCATTGCATGATCGCTCTCCCTTGGTCGCGGGGAAGCAACGTGACGTCGCGTCCCGGCCGGGGCGGCAACGTCACGTTGCTTTCCGGTCAGGCCGCGGCGAACACCGTGGCGATGTCCACCTCGTTGGTGTCCGGCCGCCACGCTCCGATCACCTGCGCGTGCTGGCCCACCTTCAGCAACCCGAGGTCGCTCACCGCCGGCGTTCCGTTGTAGACGGCCGCCGTGGTGCCCGCCACCACGTGCCCGACGATCCGGTCGCCGTGGTGGTCGAGGTGCATCACGTCCTTGCCGATCGACGTGATGTGCACGGTCAGGTTGACGATGTTGAGCCAGACCGCGTCGGTAGCCAGCACCCCGTCGGGCATCCGGACTCCGCGGGCGTACAGCCCGTCGCCGACCCGCGCGGCGTCCAAAGTGGT
This sequence comes from Actinophytocola sp., assembly GCF_035942955.1. Classification (GTDB taxonomy): domain Bacteria; phylum Actinomycetota; class Actinomycetes; order Mycobacteriales; family Pseudonocardiaceae; genus DASYTH01. The sequence continues at coordinate 492 of NZ_DASZCQ010000181.1, forward strand.
CGGACGAAGCTTCCAGATGCTGGTGGCGGCGGTCAGCTGGAGCAGGTGGAACGAACCGTCCGAACCGGTCACCGAAAGCAGGCTGCCCTTGATGCCGGTGATCCGGCCCTCGACGAAGTTCGGGTCGACGGCCCCGGCATCGAGGTCGAGCCCGGGATCCGCGATGGCCTCCGGGGCAAGGGCACCGAGCGCGGTGGCGCCAACGACGGTGGTGGCGGTGCCGAGAACCGCCCGGGTCAGGAAGGGCCTGCGGCCCAGTGCATCCATCTCAGACACTCCTAGCTGCGGACGTAGACCGGCATGACACCAGTGGACAGGCTGCCGAGCGCGCTGTACGCGGACGGCGTCAGGTCGAGCAGGCGGTTGGTGGCGCAATTGCTGCCGCAGCAGCGCCGCTCGCCGCACCACAGGTCGGTCTGCGGGCCGCAGTCGGCGATCCGCACGGCGATCTCCGTGGTGCCGCACAGGTGCCGCACGTAGAACGTGTGCCCGCAGGTGCGCCGCAGCAGGGTGTTGCCGCACCGGTCCGGTCTGGTGATCGCGAAGCAGGCGTCGGAGGTGTTCGGCCAGGCGCAGTGCCGGCTGCCGGAGTTGCAGGTGCCGCAGGCGCCGTGCCCGGTGGAGCCGCACGGGCCCCAGGCGTTGCCACAGCAGAACCAGGACGTCTCGGCCGGGGTAGGGGCCAGGGGTTCGACGTCGAGTGGTGCCATTCGTCGCTCCCTTCGGGGGGATGGCTGTCATGCCGAATCCGCGGGAGCCGCGCAGGCCGAGCCGACGGCCGGAAGCCCGCGCGACGCGAGCTTCCGGCCTCTCGTCTGGCCCTCATCGCGCGGTCGTCATCGACAGCAGGGGTGGGACTTTCGCGCGAACAGACGGGAGTTGGTTATCAACTGACAGTGCGTACGGTACTGTGCCGATCATCGCTGCCACAGCGACCGAACGGCGTAGCCGCACCGGGCAAACGGGTTATTCGTCCCCGCGCGCGACCTGCTGGGCGTCCGCGCACCCTCAAAGCACTCCCCAACCTGATCGGCTATGCAACCGCACCCTCCTGCTCGACGAGGCGTGCGCACGGCTCGTCGACACCGACCGGGGCAGCAAGCAGAACGGGCGCCCACCGCGCCGGCTCCTCCGGTCACGAGCCGAGCATGTGGCCCGCGCTCAGCGCCTCGTCTCGTATCTGGTCAGCACGACGCCGCCGGGGAAGGTCCGCGTCTCCACCAGGTTCAGGTCGACCCAGCTGTCCAGCGCGGTGAAGAACGGCGTGCCGCCGCCGACCAGGACCGGGTAGGAGGCCAGCAGGTACTCGTCGATCAGCCCGGCGCGCATGGCCGCCCCGGCGAGCGTCGCGCCGCCTATGTCGATCTGGCCGCCGTCCTCGGCCTTGAGCCGGGTGATCTCGGCGACCGCGTCGCCGGTGACCAGGCGGGTGTTCCAGTCGACCTTGTCGATCGTCGAGGAGAACACCACCTTCGGGATGTCCCGCCACGCGCGCGCGAACTCGATCTCCGCCGGGGTGGCGTCGGGCTGCTGGTCGCCGGTCGGCCAGTGGGAGCTCATCGTCTCCCACAGCTTGCGCCCGTACAGCGACAGGCTGCTCGCCCGCACCTGGTCGAGCCACCACCCGAACAGCTCGTCGCTCGGCGGCCCGCCCCAGCCGATGTCGTCGCCGGGCGCGGCGATGTAGCCGTCCAGGGTCACGTTCATGCCGTAGATCAGTTTCCGCATGGTGCCAGCCTTCCGTGAGTCGGTCTCACGCGTGCAGACCGGCGCGGCGCGGGAAACTCATCGGGAACTTAGCGCACACTCTTCGCGATCGAGTCATCGCGTCGCGCCACGAACCCGTTGCGGTTAGCGCGAAACCAACCGCGGGCGGTGAGCAGACCGGCGGGCAGGCCGGCGATTCCGGCCAGCGCGATGGCCAGTGCGGCCGAGCCGAACGCCTGCGCCACCAGGCCGCCCGCCGCCACGCCCAACCCCTGCACGGCGACCAGCCCGGAGCCGGCCAGCCCGAACGCCTGCCCGCGCCGCTCGTCCGGGACCGTGCGCATGAACGTCGCGCTGGCCGTGATCTGGTACGCCCCGCACGCCCCGGAGATCAGCAGCAGCACGACGGCCGGCACCAGGCCCGGCCGCAGCGCGAACGGGACCAGCGGGGCGATCGCCGCGACCGCCATGGGTGCCACCAGCGCCAGCCGGCGCGGCGGATCCAGCCAGCGGATCACGAACGAGCCGGCGACCAGCCCGGCCGGGTGCGCGGCAAGCAGCAGGCCGATCGCGGCCGGCCCGGCGCCGATCTCGGCGGCGTACGGCGCGGCCAAACCCTCCGGCACCACGACGAATCCGGCCAGCCAGGCCAGTCCGACCAGGCCGCGCAGCCGGGGGTCGGCCATGATCACCCGGCCGCCGGCGCGCATCCGGCCCATGGCCGAACGGGCGGCCGGCCCGGACGGCTCCGGCGCCGGGCGGGGCCGCACCCCGAACCCGATCAGGGCGGCGGACAGGGCGAACGTGACGGCGTCCAGCGCGAGCGCTTGGCCGGTGCCGATCAGCGCGACCACCGCCCCGCCGCCGGCGAACCCGGCCACCAGGCCGCTCTGCCGGCTCATGTAGCGGATCGCGTGCCCCACCACGTAGCGGTCCCCGGTGAGCACCACGGGCATGGTCGCCGCGTGCGCCGCGGTGAACGGGGCGGCGAACAGCTGCACGACGACCAGCAGCGCGGCCAGCACCGGGAGCGGGACGTCCGGCACCGCCATCACGCCGACCAGGGCGGCCCGGGCCAGGTCGCAGACCACCATCACCCGGCGCCGGGGGAACCGGTCGGCCAGGCCGGACAGCAGCGGGCCGGAGACGAGGTCGGGCAGCAACGTCAGCGCGTAGGTGGTCGCGGTCAGGGCCGCCGAGCCGGTGCGGCTGAACACCAGCACCGACAGCGCCACCCTGGCCAGCTGGTCTCCGGCGACGGACTGCAGCTCGGCGAACCACAGCGCGCGGAACTCGGCCACCGCGAAGACCTCGCGAAACGATGCCGCCCGCATATCCATGTGAGCGCAGCGTAGGCGAGTGTCAGAGGTCGAGCAGGTTCTCCAGCCCGACGATCAAGCCGGTTCGACCCAGGATCGAGCGGACCCCGAGCAGCACACCGGGCATGAACGAGGTCCGGTCGAGCGAGTCGTGCCGGATGGACAGCGTCTCGCCGTCCCCGCCGAAGATCACTTCCTGGTGCGCGACCAGCCCCGGCAGCCGCACCGAGTGCACCCGCACGTCGGTCACCTGCGCGCCCCGCGCACCGTCTACTTCGGACACCGTGGCGTCCGGGCCGACCTCGAGCCCGGCGTCGGTACGGGCCTTGGCGATAAGCCGGGCGGTGTGCATCGCGGTGCCGGACGGCGCGTCGGCCTTGCGGTCGTGGTGCAGCTCGATGATCTCCGCCGACCGGTAGTAGCGCGCGGCGTACTGGGCGAAGCGCATCGCCAGCACCGCGCCGAGGGCGAAGTTCGGTGCGATCAGCACGCCGAGCCCCGGTTTGGGCTCCAACCATCCCCGGACGGTGTCCAACTTGGACTCATCGAAGCCGGAAGTGCCGACCACGCAACGGATGTCGTGGTCGACGCAGAACCGGATGTTGTCCAGCACCACGTCCGGGTGGGTAAAGTCGACGACCACCTCGGCCCCCGCGTCGGCGATGTCGAACTTCCAGTCGCCGACGTCGACCATGGCGACGATCTCCATGTCGGCGGCGGCCTCCACGGCCCGGCACACCTCGGAGCCCATCCGCCCCCTGGCCCCGAGCACGCCCACCCTGATCGGATTGTCGGCAGTCCTGGCCATCATCATGACGCGATCACCTCGTGCACCTCGACCGGCACGTCGTCGGCGTGAGCGTAGGGCCCCACAACGGCCGCGGCCACGGGGCGGGCCAGCAACTCGCCGGCCAGCGCGGCGACCTGGGCGGGCGTGACAGCGCCGATCAGATCCAGCGTCTGCTGCACGGTCAGGTAGCTGGCGTAGCTCAGCTCCGCCTTGCCGATCCGCGACATCCGCGAGCTGGTGTCCTCGAGGCCGAGCACCAGGTTTCCGCGTAGCTGCCCCTGAGCCCGTGTCACCTCCTCCGCGCTGACCCCGTTGCGGGCGATGTCGGCCAGCACCTCGCGCACCACCCTGGCCACCTCGCCGAGATGGTCGGGCTGGCATCCGGTGTAGACGGACAGGTGCCCGGTGTCGGCGTAGGAGGCCACCGACGAGTACACCTGGTAGGCCAGCCCGCGGCGCTCCCGGACCTCCTGGAACAACCGCGAGCTCATCCCGCCGCCCAGCACGGTGTTGAGCACCCCGAGCACCCAGCGGCGCTCGTCGTGCCGGTTCGGCGCCGGCACGCCGAGCATCATGTGCGCCTGCTCGGTGTCGTCCTGGTGCACCACCAGCCGCGGTGACAGCGGGATCCGGGCCCGGCCGGCGCGCGGGGCGGCCGGGCGGCCGGCGCCGTCGAGCCGCGCGCGCAGGGACTTGCGGGCCAGCCGGAGCACCTCGCCGTGGCTGAGGTTGCCGGCCGCGGCGAGCACCATCGTCGGCAGCGTGTAGCGCCGCCGGTAGAACCCGTTGAGCGCGGTGCGGCTCATCGCGGTGATCGACTGCTCGGTGCCGAGCACCGGCCGGGCCAGCGGGTGGTCGCCGAGCAGCGCCCCGCAGAACGCGTCGTGCAGCAGGTCCTCGGGATCGTCGTCGCGCATGGCGATCTCCTCGAGCACCACGCCCCGCTCGAGCTCGACGTCGGCCTCGGTCAGCAGCGCGTCGAACACCACGTCGCAGACCAGGTCCACGGCCAGCGGCAGGTCCTCGTCGAGCACGTGCGCGTAGTAGCAGGTGTGCTCCTTGGCGGTGAACGCGTTGAGCTCGCCGCCGACCGTGTCGATCTGCTGGGCGATCTCCACCGCCGTGCGCCGCGCGGTGCCCTTGAACAGCAGGTGCTCCAGGTAGTGCGCGGCCCCGGCGACGGCCGGCTTCTCATCCCGGGAGCCGACCCCGACCCAGATCCCGACCGAGGCCGAGCGCACCCCGGGAACCTGCTCGGTGATCACCCGTAAGCCACCGGGAAGCACGGTGCGCTTGACCACGCATCCGCTCTCGGTGCGCTCGAGGACCCGCGTGCTCAACGTGTCACTGCCCGGGGGCCGGCTCGGCCGGCTTGTCCGGCTCGTCCTCCTTGACCGGGACCAGACTGATCTTGCCGCGCTGGTCGATGTCGGCGATCTCCACCCGGAGCTTGTCGCCCACCTTGACCACGTCCTCGACCTTGCCGATGCGCTTTCCGTTGCCCAGCTTGGAGATGTGCACCAGGCCGTCCTTGCCGGGCAGCAGCGAGACGAACGCGCCGAACGCCGCGGTCTTGACCACCGTGCCGAGGAACCGCTCGCCCACCTTGGGCAGCTGCGGGTTGGCGATGGCGTTGATCTTCTGGATGGCCGCCTCGGCGGACGGGCCGTCGGCGGCGCCGACGTAGATCGTGCCGTCGTCCTCGATGGAGATGTCCGCGCCGGTCTCCTCGGTGATCGAGTTGATCATCTTGCCCTTCGGCCCGATCACCTCGCCGATCTTGTCCACCGGGATCTTCACGCTGGTGACCCGCGGGGCGTACGGGCTCATCTCGTCCGGCTTGTCGATCGCCTCGCGGATCACCTCGAGGATGGTCAGCCGGGCGTCGCGGGCCTGGGACAGCGCCTGGGCGAGCACCTCGGACGGGATGCCGTCCAGCTTGGTGTCCAGCTGCAGGGCGGTGACGAACTCCTTGGTGCCGGCCACCTTGAAGTCCATGTCGCCGAACGCGTCCTCGGCGCCGAGGATGTCGGTCAGCGCCACGTACCGGGTCTGGCCGTCAACCTCGTCGGAGACCAGGCCCATGGCGATGCCGGCCACCGGAGCCTTGAGCGGCACGCCGGCGTTGAGCAGCGCCAGCGTGGACGCGCACACCGAGCCCATCGACGTGGAGCCGTTGGAGCCCAACGCCTCAGAGACCTGGCGGATGGCGTACGGGAACTCCTCGCGCTTGGGCAGCACCGGAACCAGGGCCCGCTCGGCCAGCGCGCCGTGGCCGATCTCGCGCCGCTTGGGCGAGCCGACCCGGCCGGTCTCACCGGTGGAGTACGGCGGGAAGTTGTAGTGGTGCAGGTAGCGCTTGTGCGTCTCGGGCGACAGCGAGTCGATCTGCTGCTCCATCCGCAGCATGTTCAGCGTGGTGACGCCCATGATCTGGGTCTCGCCGCGCTCGAAAAGCGCCGAGCCGTGCGCCCGCGGGACCACCGCGACCTCGGCGGACAGCTGGCGGATGTCGGTGATGCCGCGGCCGTCGATGCGCACCTTGTCGCGCAGGATCCGCTGCCGGACCAGCTTCTTGTTCAGCGACCGGAACGCGGCGCCGATCTCCTTCTCCCTGCCCTCGAACGCCTCCTCGGCGGCCAGCCGCTCGAGCACGGACTCCTTGAGCTCGTCGAGCCGGTTCTCTCGCTCCTGCTTGCCGGCGATGGTCAGCGCCTGCGCCAAATCGTCGGCGACGGCCGCCTCGACGGCCCGGAACACGTCGTCCTGGTAGGCCGGGAACAGCGGGAACTCCGCGGTCTCCTTGGCGGCCTTGCCGGCCAGCTCCTGCTGGGCCTGGCAGAGCACCCGGATGAACGGCTTGGCGGCCTCGAGGCCGGAGGCGACGATCTCCTCGGTCGGCGCCTGGGCTCCGGCGTCGATCAGGTCGATCACGTTCTCGGTGGCCTCGGCCTCGACCATCATGATCGCAATATCATCAACAGAGCCGTCGCCGCCTGTGCTGACCAACCGGCCGGCCACGACCATGTCGAACACGGCCTTCTCGAGCTGGTCGTGGGTGGGGAAGGCCACCCACTGGCCGTCGACGAGGCCCACCCGGACCCCGCCGACCGGGCCGGAGAACGGCAGGCCGGCCAGCTGGGTGGACGCCGACGCCGCGTTGATCGCGACCACGTCGTAGAGGTCGGCCGGGTTCAGGCTCATCACCGTGACCACGACCTGGATCTCGTTGCGCAGACCGTCGACAAAGGACGGCCGAAGCGGACGGTCGATCAGCCGGCAGGCCAGGATCGCGTCGGTGGACGGGCGGCCCTCGCGGCGGAAGAACGCGCCGGGGATGCGGCCCACCGAGTACATCCGCTCCTCGACGTCCACCGTGAGCGGGAAGAAGTCGAAGTGCTCCTTGGGTTGCTTGGACGCCGTGGTGGCGGACAGCAGCATGGTGTCGTCGTCCAGATAGGCCACCACGCTGCCAGCGGCCTGGCGGGCCAGGCGGCCGGTCTCGAAACGGACGGTGCGCTTTCCGTGGCTGCCGTTGTCAATCACGGCGACGGACTCGTGGACTCCAGGTTCGCCGAAGTCGGTCATGTCGTAACTCCTCGTCATGGCGGGCGGTTGCGCCGGGGCGCCGCTCATGGACGAGGCCGGTCTTCGATCGAAGTTCCCGGGGAGATCACCCGGGAACCACTACCGAGGACCGGCTGGCTGGTCCTCCGCGGCGGCGCGCTGCGCCCTGGTTCGGTTATGTACCGGGGGGGGGGGGCGGGGGGGG
>NZ_DASZCQ010000182.1:0-31118 GCF_035942955.1 Actinophytocola sp.
CACTACCCGGCCGCGTTCGCGCGGCGCAGGTCCAACACCGGCGCCATCGTGGCGACCGTGGTGGTGGCCGTGCTGGTCCTCGCGGCCGGCCTGATCGGCGTGATCACGGTGTCCGGCAAGAGGGATCGCGTCGCCGACGCCGGCTACGACTACTCGGAGACGAGCTCGGCGACCACGACCACCGAGGACACCGAGACGACCACGGCCACCACCAGGACGACCAGCCGGGCCGCCAGGACCACGACGACCGCGGCCAGGACGACCCGAACGAGCGCGACCCCCACCGGCCCGCGCCCGGTGTACCGGCTCGGCGACAACCCGCTGTTCAGCATGACCAACGGGACGACGGCGGTCACCTGCCAGCTGTCCACCTGGCGGACCGACCCGCAGGCGGCGGCCGACTTCTTCGCCAGCGCGCTGCCCTGCCTCGAGGCCGCGTGGGCGCCGGTGCTGCAGCGGGCCGGCCTGCCGTACTTCGCGCCGCGGCTGGAGTTTCCGGTGGGGACGAACTGGACCAGCCCGTGCGGCTCGGTCGCCGCCGGCGTCGCCGCGGCGTTCTACTGTGGACAGAACGCCACCATCTACATGCCGTTCGACGGGCTGCAGACCGAGCAGTACGGCGCCCACCCCGGCGTCTACCTGGCCGTGTTCGCGCACGAGTTCGGCCACCACGTCCAGCAGCTGTCCGGAGTCTGGGAGACCTACTGGCAGGCCCGGTACGACGCCGGCGCCGACACCCCCGCCGGGCTGGAGCTGTCCCGGCGCGCCGAGCTGCAGGCGCAGTGCTTCTCCGGGATGTTCCTGGCCGCCACCTACCCACGCGGCTCGGTCGACGACAACATCCTCACCGAGGCGCGCACCACCCAGGACCGCGGCGACCACAACCCCGACGCCCCGCGCGACCACGGCTCCGACGCGCACTCCACGGCCTGGTGGGAGCAGGGCGCCCAGAAGAACCGCACCGGCGAGTGCAACACCTGGCTCGCCGCCCCGGCCGACGTGGCCTAGGAGCGGACACGAGACCGGGTGGGCGGGTGGGTTGGCCTCGCGGCAGCGACCATCGGAGCTAGGGGCGGCGGGTGAACCGGGTGAGGTCGGGTGGGACGAACCGGCCGAGGACCGGCACCGGTCGGCCGCGCGGGCCGCGGCGCACGAGGAGGTAGTAGGCGGCGCCGGCGATGCCGGACACCGCGAGCAGGAGCAGGCCGAGTCGGCGGGCGTTGCCGCTGTCCCCGGTGGCCGCCTGCGCGGCGTGCACCACGAGGTCGGCTCCGCCGGAAGTCACCCTGACCTCGACGGGCTCGTCGGACCGGTGCCCGCAGGCGTCGAGTCTGGCCTGCTCGTCCCGCCCGTCGATGGTGTAGCGGACCGTCTCCATCGCGCCGGGGCGGTCGCACGGCTGGCCGGTGACCACGGTGGCCTCCACCACGCGGCCGCTCGAGGCATCGGCCGAGGAGAAGCCGAATAGCCCGAACGTGCCGATGACCACCGCGATGACGACGCTGAGTAGAAGCACGCCAGCCGATAGAGCGATCCAGCGCGCGTTGCCGGGTGGTAGCCGGGAAGTGAAGGGCACGCGGGGTATCCGCACACCCGGATCGTCGCAGACCGCGCAAGGGTTCCCGGAACGTGTGCCGGGGTCGGGGCCGTCACTCCTCGGCGGGGGTGACCTTCTTGACGTACAGCAGCCGGTCGCCCTGCTCGAGGGCGTCGGCGGCCGGGTGGTCGACCCGGTAGAGCTTCCCGTCGCGCACCACGCCGAGCACGATGTCGGTCAGGTGCCGCGGTGAGCCGCCCACCTCGCCGGGCTCGACGTCGCGCTCGGCGATGGCCAGGCCGTGCCCGGGTGTGATCAGGTCCTCGACCATCTCCACCACGCTGGGCGTCTGGGTGGCCATGCCGAGCATCCGGCCGGCGTTCTCGCTCACCACCACCACCTGGTTGGCGCCCGACTGGCGCACCAGATGGACGTTCTCCGCCTCCCGGACCGAGGCCACGATCTGCGCGTCGGGGGCGAGCTCCCGGGCGGTCAGCGTGACAAGGACGGCGGTGTCGTCCCGGTTGGTGGCCACCACCACGGCCCGCGCGTTCGGGACGCCGGCCACCCGCAGCACGTCCGAGCGGGTCGCCGAGCCGTGCACGGTCACCAACCCGAGCGCCGATGCGGCGTCCAGGATGGACTGATCGGTGTCGACCACCACGATGTGCTCCGGATCGGTGCCGTCCGACAGCACCGAGCTCACCGCGGCCCGCCCCTTGGTGCCGTACCCGACGACGACCACGTGGTCACGCACCCTCGACCTCCAACGTTGGATCTTGAACGCCTGCCGGGACCGCTCGGTGAGCACCGCGAGCGTGGTGCCGACCAGGACGATCAGGAACAGCACGCGCAGCGGGGTGATCACCAGGATGTTGACCAGCCGGGCCGACTGGCTGACCGGGGTGATGTCGCCGTAGCCGGTCGTGGACAGCGACACGGTCGAGTAGTAGATCGCGTCGAGGAACGACAGCCCGTCGCCGGCGGCGTCCCGGTAGCCGTCCCGGTCGATGTAGACGATCAGCACGGCGGCGAACAGGGCCAGCAGCGCCCAGATGATCCGGCGGACGATCGACACCACCGGGCTGGTGCTGCTCTCCGGCATCCGGATCACGCCGACCAGGTTGTGGTCCGGCCGGTCGGTGAGCCGATCGGTGGGCAGCCTCAGCCTCTTCACGAGGCGGAGGTTAGCGCTACGCGGACGGCACCGAGCGCAGCAGGTCGCGCAGGCCGCGGATGTCGAGCAGGTCGGCCGGCCGCAGCGTGCGGTCGTAGCGCACGTAGTGGAACGCCGCCCGCACCCGCTCGATCGGGGTGCCGGACAGCCCGGCCCACGCCAGCCGGTAGGCGGCGAGCTGCACGGTCAGCGCCGGCTGCGCCTCGCGCGGCGGCGGCAACCCGGTCTTCCAGTCGACCACGGTCCACCCGCCGTCCGGGTCGGCGAACACCGCGTCCATCCGGCCGCGCAGCGAGACCCCGTCCACCTCGCAGGCGAACGGCACCTCCACCTCGTGCGGCACGCGGTTGGCCCAGGTGCTGGCCAGGAACGCGGCCTTGAGCTCCTCGAGGTCGGCGTCGGGCACGGCGCTGCCGTCCGCGGCGCCGGGCAGCTCGTCCACGTCGAGCAGCGCCCGGGAGCCGAACCGCTTCTCCAGCCACACATGGAAAGCCGTGCCCCGGCGGGCCACCGGGTTCGGTGGGTACGGCAGCGGCCGGCGCAACCGGCGGGCCAGCGCCTCCGGGTCGGCGGCCAGCTCGACGAGCTGGCTGACCGACAGCTGGTCGGGCAGCGCCACCCGCTCCCGCCGGGCCGACGCCGCCGCCCGCTCGGCGATCAGCACGTCGGTGTCGCGCACCCAGCCGTCCGGGTCGTCGTACAGGGTCAGCTGCTCGGCGCCCGACGACGCCCGCAGCGCGGCCAGCTCCTCGCGGACCAACCTGGCCCCCTCCTCGACCCCGGATCGCCTGTCGCGCAAGGGATCCACCGGCCAAGACGCGGTGCGCTCCGCGGCCAGCAGCGGGTTGTCCGCGTCCGGCTCCGGCGGGTCCGCCCGGTGCTCCACAGCCTGTGGGTCCATTGTGGACAAAAGATCGGCGGTCTCGGTGAAGAACTCCGACGGTCCGCGCGGCCGCGATCCGGTGCGCCCCCACCAGTGTGCGGACAGCAGCACGGTGTGGGCCGACCGGGTGAGCGCGACGTAGAACAGCCGCCGCTCCTCGATCAGGTCGCGCTCGGCGAACTCCTCGGCGTGCGCGGTGAGCGCGATCTCCACCTCCTTGCGGTTCGCCGCCCCCTCGACGTTCAGCCGCGGCAGGTCCTGGGCGTCGCCGCGCAGCTCGGCGGGCAGCTCGGTGACGTTGCGCAGCCAGCAGGAGGCCCGCCTGCGGCTCGGGAAGATCTCGTTCACCACGTGCGGCACCGCCACGATGTCCCACTCGAGGCCCTTGGCCGAGTGCACGGTGAGGATCTGCACGCGGTTGTCCACCACCTCGACCTCGCCCGGCTCGAGGCCGTCCTCGGCGCTCTCCGCGGCGGCCAGGTAGTCGAGCAGGGCCGGCAGGCTGGCCGACGGGCTGGTCTCGGCGTAGTCGGCGACGACGTCGGCGAACGCGTCGAGGTGGGCCCGGCCGACCCCGCCCGGCCGGGCGCTGGCCTCGATGTCCAGCAGCATCGTCCGTTCGACGTCGGCGACCAGCTCGGGCAGCGGCTGGCCGAGGCGGCGGCGCAGTGCGGTCAGCTCCGCGCCGAGGTGGCGGATCCGCCGGTAGCCGTCCGGGGAGTACGCCTGCGGGTCGCCCGGATCGTCCAGCGCGTCGACCAGACCGGCCTGCTCGGCCCCCTCCCCCACGACGGCGTCGACGGGTGTGACCGAGGCCGTCTGCGGGGCGTAGGCCTGCGCCAGCTCGGCGGCGCGCCGGGCCAGCGCGGCCAGGTCGGCCGGGCCGATCCGCCAGCGCGCGCCGGTGAGCAGCCGGGCCGCGGCGGTGCCGGCCAGCGGGTCGATCAGCACCCGCAGCGTGCTGACCAGGTCCCGGACCTCCGGCTCGTCCAGCAGACCGCCGAGCCCGACCACCTCGACCGGCAGGCCGCGGGCCCGCAGCGCGGTGGCCAGGTCGGCCATGTCCGCCCGGCGCCGCACCAGCACCGCGGTGGTCGGCGGGCTGCCCGTCTCGTCCACAATGGACTTCCAGCGGTGGGCGACGGCGTCGGCCACCCAGGACACCTCGGTGTCCACATCGGACAGCAGGGCGCACCGGATGTCTCCTGCCGCCATCCCTTCCCTGGCACGCAGCTCGTCGACGGCCAGCCCGGCGGCGCGCAGCGGGCCGGCCACCAGGTTGGCCATGGCCAGGACCTCCGGCGGGTTGCGGAAGCTGGTCAGCAGCCCGTACCTGCGCGCCGGCTCGAGCCGCTTTCCTTCCCTACGCGGGAAGTCGGTGGTGAACCGGGGCAGGTTGGCCGCGCTCGCGCCGCGCCAGCCGTAGATGGCCTGTGCCGGGTCGCCGACCGCGGTGATCGCCATCGGCTCCTGTGCTCCGAACAGCGAGCGCAGCAGCACCCGCTGGGCATGGCCGGTGTCCTGGTACTCGTCGAGCAGCACGGCGCCGTACCGGTCCCGCTCGCCGCGCACGACCTCGGCGTGCTCGCTGGCCAGCCGCGCGGCCAGGGACATCTGGTCGGCGAAGTCGATCGCCCCGTCCCGCCGCTTGCGCTCGGCATAAGCGTGCACGAGCGGCAGCAGCGCCACGCGGAACCGTTGGGTGGCAACGACTTCCTTGAGATCCTGGGACAGCTCGGCGCGCTGCCGGGGCGCACGCGGCGCCGACTCGATCAGCGCGCACAGCGCCTCCGCGTGCTCGGCCAGCTTCTCCTCGTCGACCAGGTGCTCGGCCAGCTGCCCGGACAGCGCCAGCAGGTACCGGGTCACGGTCACCGGAACCCGGTCGGTGTCCAGGTCCCGCGTCCAGGTCGACACCACGCGATGCGCGAGCTGCCAGCACGCCGTCTCGGTGAGCAGCCGCGCGCCCGGCTCGGCCGGCAGCCGCAACCCGTGCTCGGCCACCAGCCGCCCGGCGTAGGCGTGGTAGGTCAGCACGGTCGGCTCCCCCGCCAGCACCGCGATCCGCCGCTCCCCGCTGGGATCCAGCTCGTCGAGTAACCCCGACCCGGCCAGCCGGCGCAGCCGCGCCCGCACCCGCTCGCCGAGCTGGCGGGCCGCCTTCCGGGTGAACGTCAACCCCAGCACCCGCTCCGGCGTCACCATCCCGTTGGCCACCAACCACACCACTCGCGCGGCCATGGTCTCGGTCTTGCCCGCCCCCGCCCCGGCCACCACCAACGCCGGCTCGGCCGGCGCCGCGATCACCGCCTCCTGCTCCTCGGTCGTCGCCGGCAACCCCAGGGCCGCCGCCAGCTCCCGGGGGCTGACCGGGCCGCTCATACCAGCACCTCGCAAGCTCGGTAGCCGGCAGAACCCAGCCGAAAGTTCGCTCGTTCCTCGGCGACGGGGCGGTATCGATGATCCGCTCCGCAAGCTCCGCTCATGGGACCTGGCGGCCGCTGGGGTGGAGGGGGCAGCTGGTGCGGACCGGGCAGCGGGGGCAGTCGGGGTTCTCCTTGGCGGTGTAGTCGGGGCCGACGGTGGCGGCGGCGGCCTGGTGGACGATATCGAGCCAGTGCCGGGCGCTGTCGCGGTCGAGGGGATCCTGGGTGCGCTCGGCGGCGCCGGTGCCGCGGTGCCGCTTGGAGACGTAGAGCAGGCGGGCGCCGCCGGGCTGGGAGTCGAGGCCGAGCGAGGCGAACGCGCCGTACGCGGCGGCGAGCTGGTACATGGCCAGCTGCGGGTGCTCCTTGGCGTCCTCGGCGCTGACCGGGACCTTGCCGGTCTTGATGTCGACGACGACCGGATGTCCGTCCACATCGGACTCGAGGCGATCGACCCGGCCGCGCAGGCGGACCTTCGGACCGTCCGGCGCGGGCGGCAGGGTGACCGAGACCTCCCGTTCCACGGCCACCTCGGTGAGCTCGGACCGGCTCGCGCGCAGCCAGGTGAGGAAGGTGTCCATCATGGCGTGCACCCGGGCGCGCTCCCGCCGGGAGAACCAGGGGGCGCCGGCGTCGACCGCGTCCCAGGCGCGATCCAGCTCGGCGCGCAGCTCGGTGTCGGTCATCCCGGACGCGGCCGCCTGGGCCAGCGCGTGCACCAGGTTCCCGGTGACAGCGGCAAGCTCGGCCGGGTCGGCGCCGCCGTGCCGCTCCACCATCCAGCGCAGCGGGCAGCGAACCAGAAGTTCCACTATGGACGGTGAGATCGCCACGGTCTCACCCTTGGCGCGCAACGGTTCGGTGCTGGACAGCCGGGGCAGGCCGTACCAGCCGTCCGGGTCGGCGCCGGGCACGCCGGCGTCGGCCAGCCGGGCGAGCTGGCGCGCGGCCTGGCTGCGGCGGTCGGCGGGCAGCGTGCCGTCACTGACCGCCCTGCGCAGCTCGCCGACCAGATCGGCGAGCAGCAGCGCGCGCTGCGGGGCGGCGATCGGGACGACGGGCTCGCCCCCCTCGGCGGTGTCCGCGCCGGCCAGCTCGGCGAGGAACCGGGAGGGCTGCTCCTCCTCGCCGCGGATCGCGCTGACCAGCAGCCGGCGCCGGGCCCGGCTGGCCGCCACGAGCAGCAGCCGGCGCTCCTCGGCCAGCAGCGGCGCGGTGGCCGACACGCCGTCCGTGGCGTCCACTCCGGACAGCACGTCGACCAGCCGCTCGACGCCGAGCAGCGAGCCGCGCAGCCGCAGGTCCGGCCAGGTGCCTTCCTGCACACCGGGAATGGCCACCACCGTCCACTCGCGACCGACCGCGGCGTGCGCGGTGAGCACCGAGACGGCATCCCCGCGGGGCGCGGACGGGGCCAGCGTGTCCCCGACGATCCGTTGCGCGGCAAGGTAGTCGGCGAACCCGGCGACCCCGGAGCCGGGCAGCCGGTCGGCGTAGCGCTCGGCGGCATGGAACAGCGCCACGATCGAGTCGAGGTCACGATCCGCTTGCGCGCCAACCGTTCCGCTGCGTGACGCCTGCCCGGCCAGCCGCTCCTCCAGCCCGCTTTCCTGCCACACCGCCCAGAGCACGTGCTCGACGGTGGCGCCGTCGGCGATCGCCCGGCGCGCGGTGGCCAGCAGTGAGGCGACCCGGCGCACCGGGGCCGCCTCGCCGTCGTCAAGCGCCGCCAGCCGGTCGTCGTCGGTGAGCACCTCGACGATCAGCTCGTCGCTGGACCGCTCGCCGCCGGCGGCCAGCTCCAGCCGGCGCAGCCCGCGGCGCAACCGGCGCAGTGCCAACGGATCCGCGCCGCCGAGGGCCGAGCTCAGCAGCGTGGCCGCGCGCTCGGGGGTGAGCGCGGCGGGCACCGCGGCGCAGCGCAGCAGCGTCAGGAACGGCCGCACGGCCGGCTGCTCGGCCAGCGGCAGCTCGTCCCCGGTGGTGGCCACCGGAACGCCCGCCGCGGCCAGCGCCCGGTGCAGCACCGGGATCGAGCGGGTGGCCGAGCGGACCAGCACGGCCATCTCCGACCACGGCACCCCGTCGATGAGCCGGGCCCGGCGCAGCTGGTCGGCGACCCAGTTGGCCTCGGCGGCCGCGGTGGCGTGCAGCCGGATCTCCACCCGGCCGGGGTCGCCCGCCCGCTCCTCGAGGAGGGCGCGGCGCCGCTGTCCCGGCAGCCGGGCGGCCAGCCGGCCCACCGCCGCGGCGATGGCCGGGGCCATCCGGTAGTGCGTGGTCAGCACGACGGTCGCGCCCTCGTCGGCCTGCTCGAGGAGCCGGGAGTCCGCGCCGCGGAAGGAGAACACGGTCTGGTCCGGGTCGCCGGCCAGGACGAACTCCTTCGCCGACCGGCCGAGCATGCTCACCAGCCGGAACTGCTGCGGATCGAGGTGCTGCGCGTCGTCCACCAGCAGGTAGCGCACCCGAGCCCGCTCGGCGGCGAGCAGCTCGGGATCGGTCTCGAAGGCCAGCAGCGCGCTGGCCACCAGCTCGGCCGCGTCCAGGGCCGGGGCGCTGGCCAGGGCCGACGCGCTGTCCGCGGCCCCGTACAGCAGCGTGACCTGCTCGTACTGCTGGGCGAACCGGCCGGCCGCGACCCACTCCGCGCGCTTGTGCCGCCGGCCAAGCTCGATCAGATCCTCCGGCCCGAGCCCGCGCTCGGCGGCGCGCAGCATCAGGTCCCGCAGCTCCTCGGCGAACCCCGGCATGCCGAGGGCCGTGCGCAGGTGCGCCGGCCAGTTCGGGGCGCCGGCGGCCAGGTCGCCGGCGAGCAGCTCGCGGATCACCGCGTCCTGCTCGGGGCCGGAAAGCAGCCGGGGCCGGGGCAGGTCGTGCAGCACGGATTGCAGGCGTAGCACGGAGAACGCGTAGGAATGCACCGTGCGGACCATGGGCTCGCGCACGGTCCGCGGCACGTCGCCGTCGTCGTCGGCCGACGTGAGCAGCCCGGTGATGCGCGCCCGGAGATCGGCCGCCGCCCGCCGGCTCGCGGTCAGGACCAGCAGCTGCTCGGGGTCGACGCCGCCGACCTGGATCCGGTCGGCGGCCACCTCGGCGAGCAGCGTCGTCTTGCCGGTGCCCGGCCCGCCGAGCACGCGCAGGAAGCCGTCGGCGCCGGCCAGCACCCGGCGGCCGGCCGCGTCCCACTGCGGGACCGGCCGGGCAGTCGCGGGTCGACGCACGAGCCGCGGCGCCTGGATGATGGCCACCCGACGATGGAAACACCGCGAGCCCTCCAGATCGGGGACCGACACGGGTCATGTCGGACCTTGCTGAGAAAGTGCAGGCATGCACGACGAGCTGCACGAGCGGATCCGGAAGATCGTCGCCACGATTCCACCCGGATCGGTGGCGTCCTACGGGGACATCGCGGAGTTGGCCGGGGCGCCGTCGCCCCGGCTGGTCGGCCGGGTGCTGGCCGAGGACGGCGCGGATCTGCCGTGGCACCGGGTGTTGCGGGCGGACGGCACGCCCGCGCACCACCTGGCGCACCGCCAGCTGGAGCTGCTGCGCGCCGAGGGCGTGCTGGCCGACGGTCAGCGGGTGAGCATGCGCCGGTACCGCTGGGATGCCGTCGAGGTGCTCGAGGACCCCAGCCTGTTCGACTAGCCGTGTTTCTAGCTCGGGCTGTGTTTTCTAGCTCGGGCAAGGCCGCCGGTCGCCTTCGGCGAACGGCCTCGGGTTGAGTTGCGTGGTGGGTTGCGGGCCGGGGTGGGGGTTGGGTGTCGTGGGTGGTGGGCTGACGACGCCTGCGGGCAGGGCTCGTTCCTCGCCCTGCCCTTGTCGTCGTGTGGCGGCCGCCCTCGCCAAAGATTTGCCGACCCCAGCGCAGTTGACCCCAGCGCAGTTGAGCTCAGCGGAGTTGAGCTCAGCGCAGTTTCGAGACGCGAGCTACGCGGTCGGGCAGTTTCCCGACGTCGGTCAGGTCAGCTTCTCGTCGGCCGAGGTGCGGTGCGCAAGGTGCTCGGCCGGGATCTGGCCGAGCCGGCCGGCCTGGAAGTCCTCGATGGCCTGGATGATCTCCTCGCGGGTGTTCATCACGAACGGGCCGTAACGGGCGATCGGCTCCCTGATCGGCTGGCCGCCGAGGACGAGGATCTCCCAGCCGGTCGGGGAGTTCGCCGGTTGCGTGTCGGCGGCCCGCATGGTGATCGCGGCGCCGGGGCCGTACACGGCGAGCTGGCCCTCCTCGAGCGGGCGGCGCTCCGGGCCGACGGTGCCCCGGCCGGAGAGCACGTAGACCATGGCGTTGAAGTCCTCCGGCCATGGCATCGCCAGCCGGGCGCCGGGGCTGACGGTGGCGTGCAGGTAGGTGATCGGCGTGTAGGTGACGCCGGGCCCGTCGTGGCCGGCCAGCGTGCCGGCGATCACCCGGACCAGCGCTCCACCGTCCACACTGGACAGAAGAGCGGCGTCGCGGGCCTCGATGTCCTGGTAGCGCGGCCGGACGAGCTTCAGCTCCCGCGGCAGGTTAACCCACAGCTGCACGCCGTGGAACAGCCCGCCCTTGGCCACCAGCTCCTGCGGCGGCATCTCGTTGTGCAGGATGCCGGCGCCGGCGGTCATCCACTGGGTGGCGCCGTCGGTGATCAGCCCGCCGCCGCCGATCGAGTCGGTGTGCTCGAAGGCGCCGTCGATGATGTACGTGACGGTCTCGAAGCCGCGGTGCGGGTGCCACGGCGCGCCCTTCGCCTCACCGGGGCCGTACTCGACCGCGCCCATGTGGTCGAGCAGCAGGAACGGGTCGGCCAGCGAGAGGTCGACGCCGGGAAACGGCCGGCGCACCTGGAAGCCCTCGCCCTCGAGGAACCGTCGAGCCGGCACGATCCTGCGCACCCCTCGCCAGGACGTGGCCGACTCGGACAGCTCCGGCAGGCGGGGCAGGGTCAACGTGTCGGCGGTGATGGCAGGCATCTCGCCTCCTCACTCCCGGCCACCCTGGACGGCGACCTCTCACGCCCTACAAGTTAGTTGCGTGCTCAATTATTCCCGGGCTCCGGCAGCAGAGCGCCTCCACGTAGCGCCGCGCGATCAGCTCGGCCACCCGGGGATGGGCGCCGATCGGCTCGGCGACGACCCCGGCCCCGCAGCCGGCGACGGCGCGGTGGAACAGGCCGGGGGCGAGCAGCCAGGACGCGACCGCGACCCGGCCGGGCAACTGCCCGACGAGGTCGCCGACCCGGGGCGCGGTCGTGGTGACGTACCCGATCCGCACGTGGCTGCCCGTCCGGGCGCCGAGCAGGACCGCCGCCCGGCGCACGTCGGCCAGCGCCCGCGGATCCGACGAGCCGGCCGCGGCCAGCACCAGCGTGTCGCCGGGGCGCCAGCCGGCCGAGATCAGCCGGTCGTGCGCGGCGGCCACCAGCCCCGGCGCGGGGCCCAGCGGCGCTGTGATCAGCGCCCGGCCGCCGACCTGGGCCGGGATGTCGACCCGGACGTGGTAGCCGGACGCCAGGAAGGCCGGGACCACGACGGCCGGGCCGGCCAGGCGGCCCAGCACCGTGCCCACGTCGGGGGCGCGGACGTCGGCGAAGGCGACCAGGACCGCGACGCCGCGCAGCCGGACGCGAACCTGCTCGGCGATCTCGTGCGCGACCGTGGCGCCGGCCGGATCCCGGGTGCCGTGCGCCGCGAGGACGAGCGTCATGAGTAGTCGACGGCGAGGCGGTAGCCGCGCTTGACGACGGTTTGGACGAGGTGGGGTCGGCCGAGCGCGGCACGCAGGCGGGCGATGGCGGTCTCGACGGCGTGCTCGTCCACCGTGGCCGTTCGGCCGGAGTGGCGGCGCAGCACGCCGGCCAGCGCGCGGCGGGACAGGACGTGGCCGGGGGTGGCGGCGAGCGCACGCAGCACGGCCATCGGGGCCGGGGGAACCGGGCGGAGCTCGCCGTCGATCACGACGGCCTGGCCGCGCAGCTCGAGGTCGGTCGAGCCGACGGTCAGCCGGATCGCCCGCGCCGGCAGCGCGACGGACAGCTCGCGGACCAGCGCGCCGATCCGCCCGCGGGCCGGCTGGACGACCGGAATTCCCTTGCGCGACAAGGGGCCCGCGGTGATCGGGCCGACGCAGGCGACCAGCACCTGGGAGCGCAGCAGGTCCACCAGCTCGTCGAGCCGGCCGCCCCGCTCGGCCGCGCGCAGCACGCTGGCCGCGGCCGGGGCGCTGGTGAACGTCAGCGCGTCGACCTGGCCGGCCAGCACGGCGTCGAGCAGCCGCTCGAGCGGCGCCGGGTCGGCCGGGCCGGTCCACCGGTACACCGGGATCTCGACGACATCCGCGCCGTCGGCGCGCAACGCGTCCACGAACTCCGGCAGCGGCTCACCGTGCAGCTGCACCGCGATCCGCATACCGTCCACTCCGGACTCCAGCAGGTACTCGAGCAGCTCGGCGCTGGCCTCGGACTCCGGCGACCAGTGCTCGACCAGCCCGGCGGCCCGGATGGCGCCCTTGGCCTTCGGGCCGCGGGCCAGCAGCCGGGCCGGGGACAGCTTGGCGCGCAACGCATCGCCCAGCCCCCACCCCTCGGCCGCCTCCACCCAGCCGCGGAAGCCGATCCCGGTGGTCGCCACCGCCACGTCGACCGGCCCGTCAAGCAGGCTGCGGGTCGCGCGCAGCAGCTCGGTGTCGTCGTCGAGCGGGATGATCCGGATCGCCGGTCCGTGCAGGACGGTGGCGCCGCGGCGTTCCAGCAGCGCGCCCAGCTCGTCGGCGCGCCGGGCCGCGGTCACGCCGACGGTGTAACCGGCGAGTGGTGACGCATCCACGCGCATTTTCTCCCCACCCACCGTCCCGCCACCGCGTCCCCGGTCCTCCACGGCGAGGGTCACAGCGACCTCACCAGGACGGTCCCGTCCTCGCCGAGCAGCACCGGGTAGACGGCCACGGACACCGTGGGATCGTCCACACATACCCCTGTGCGCAGGTCGAACGCCTGCTTGAACACCGGCGACACGGCCACCGGCACCCCGCCCCGGTCCCCGACGATACCGCGGGACAGCACCGCCGCGCCGCTGAACGGATCCACATTGGACAGCGCGAAGACGGCGTCGTCCTCGGTACGGAACACGGCCACCTGATCGCCACCGGGCAGCAGCGCCGCCACCCCGCGATTGGGCTGCAGCACCGAAACCCGGCACACCGCGATCCAGGTTCCCTCGTGCAGAGCGGTCATCGTCCCACTACCTCCGGAATGCCCAGCTGGACCGGGACCCGCTGCCCGCGCTCCTCTCTGAACGATATGGTCGGGTCCGGTGTGCCGGGTGCGTTGACGAACGACGTGAACCTGGCCAGCTTCTCCGGGTCCTCGAGCACCCCGCGCCACTCGTCGGTGTACGACTCGACATGGCGCGCCATCGCGGCCTCGAGGTCGGCGCAGATGCCGAGGCTGTCGTGCACGATCACGTCCCGCAGGTGGTCGAGGCCGCCGTCCATGGCCTCGAGCCAGCCCGCGGTCCGCTGCAGCCGGTCCGCCGTGCGGATGTAGAACATCAGGAACCGGTCGATCAACCTGATCAGCGTCTCGGCGTCGACATCGGACACGAGGAGGTCGGCGTGCCGCGGCCGGAACCCGCCGTTGCCGCAGACGTAGAGGTTCCAGCCGTGCTCGGTGGCGATCACGCCGAAGTCCTTGCTCCTGGCCTCGGCGCACTCCCGGGCGCAGCCGGACACGGCGGCCTTCACCTTGTGCGGCGCCCGCAGCCCGCGGTAGCGCAGCTCGAGCCGGATCGCCATGCTCACCGAGTCCTGCACCCCGTAGCGGCACCAGGTGGTGCCCACGCACGACTTCACCGTGCGCAGCGCCTTTCCGTAGGCGTGCCCCGACTCGAAGCCGGCATCCACCAGCCGCCGCCAGATCCGCGGCAGCTGGTCCACCGTGGCGCCGAACAGGTCGATCCGCTGCCCACCGGTGATCTTGGTGTAGAGCCCGAAGTCCCGCGCCACCTCCGCGATCACCAGCAGCTTGTCCGGGGTGATCTCCCCACCCGGGATGCGCGGGATCACCGAGTAGGTCCCGTTGCGCTGCAGGTTGGCCAGGAAGTGGTCGTTGGTGTCCTGCAGGGTGGCCTGCTCGCCGTCCAGCACGTGCCCGGCGCCGAGCGAGGCCAGGATGGACGCCACCGCCGGCTTGCACAGATCGCAGCCGTGTCCCCTGCCGTACCTGGCGATCAGCTCGCTGAAGGTGCGGATGCCGGTCGACGACACGATCTCGAACAGCTCGGCCCTGCTCTGTCCGAAGTGCTCACACAGCGCCTTGGACTGCACGACCCCGGCCGCCGACAGCAGCTGCTTGAGCATCGGCACGCACGATCCGCAACCGGTGCCCGCCTTGGTGCACGACTTGAGCGCCGGCACGTCCGCGCAGCCGTCGACGATCGCGCCGTCGATCGTCTGCCTGGTCACCGCGTGGCACGAGCAGACCTGCGCGTCGGCCGGCAGCGCGCCGACCCCGATCCCGCCGCCGTCGCCGGCCGGGGCGATCAGCGTGGCCGGATCGGCCGGGAGGTCCCGCCCGACCAGCGGGCGCAGCATGGTGTACGCCGTGGCGTCGCCGACAAGCACGCCGCCGAGCAGCGTCCTGGCGTCGTCGGACACCACGAGCTTCTTGTACGAGCCGGAAACCGCGTCGTTGAACACGACCTCGAGGGCGCCCTCGGCCTTGGCGTGCGCGTCGCCGAAGCTGGCCACGTCGACGCCGAGCAGCTTGAGCTTGGTCGAGGTGTCCGCACCGGGAAAGGTCGCCGCGCCGCCGAGCAACCGGTCGGCGACCACCTCGGCCATCGCGTAGCCCGGCGCCACCAGCCCGTACACCCTGCCCTCGATGCAGGCGCACTCACCGATCGCGTACACGTTCGGATCGCTCGTGCCGCAACCGGAGTCGACGACGATCCCGCCGCGGGCGCCGAGCTCGAGGCCGGCCGCGCGGCCGAGGTCGTCGCGCGGCCGCACCCCGGCGGAGAACACCACCAGGTCGAGGTCGAGTTCGGTTCCGTTGGACAGCACCGCGATCAGCCGGTCCCCGTCCTTGGCGATGGACTGGGTGGAGGTGCCGGGGTGCACGGTGACGTCCAGGCTCTCGATCAACCGGCGCAGCAGCGCCCCGCCGCCCTCGTCCACCTGCAACGGCATCAGCCACGGGCCGAGCTCCACTACGTGCGGGGACAGTCCCATGTCCCGCAACGCCTTCGCCGCCTCGAGCCCGAGCAGGCCGCCGCCGACCACCATGGCCGCCCGCCGCCCCCGCTGCGACGCTGCGGCGAGGGCGGTGGCCCGGATCGCGTCCAGGTCCTCGATGGTCCGGTACACGTGGCAACCGGGCAGATCCCGGCCGGGAACCGGCGGCACGAACGGGTAGGAGCCGGTGGCCAGCACCAGCTTGTCGTAGGCGTGGACGGATCCGCCGGCCGTCGTCACGGTGCGCGCGGCCCGGTCGACCGCGACCACCGGATCGCCCAGCCGCAGCGTCACAAGCGGGTCGCCGCCGTAGTCCGCGCCGTCCAGCTCGAGCTCGCGCGCGTCCCAGGAGTCCACATAGGACGATAGGTTCACCCGGTCGTACGCCGGGCGGGGTTCCTCGGCCAGCACCACGACCCGCCAGTCCCCGCCGGCGTCCCGGTCGCGCAACGCCTGAACCAGCCGGTGGCCGACCATGCCGTTGCCGACGACGACCAGTGTCCGCGCCATCCGTCCCGAACCTCCTCGCTCCTCGATAGCCATGCTCACCCGCGGCCGTGTCGAGGTCGGGTCAGCGTCGTTTCGCGACTGTTAAGGGATCCTCCCGCCGCAGGTCAGCGGCCGGTGCGTGGCGAACACCTCACACCCGGGCGTAGGCGAGGCTGGGGACCCGCTGAACGGCGAACGACTTGCGCAGGTAGAAGAACCAGGTCAGGAACGCGAACACGACGTAGGCGCCGAGGAAGACCCACAGGGCCGAGGTGGACCAGTCGGCGTTGGCCTGGGCCACGGCGAGCTTGTCCGCCACGGTCCTGGCAGCGTTGACCTTGGCCGTGACGTCCAGGCTGGACTGCCGGAACACCACCTGGATCAGGAAGCCGCCGAACGCGCCGATGGCGCCGGCGATGCCGATCACCGCGGCCGCCTCGCGCTTGTACCTCAGCATCGTCGGCGCGGGGTCGAGCCCCTTCTCGGCGACCTCCTTCTTGCCGAGGGCGCTGAAGATGAGCGGGATCATCCGGTAGGTGGAGCCGTTGGCCGCGCCGGAGGCCATGAAGATCACCATGTAGGAGGCGAAGAACAGCGGGAAGCTGTGCTCGTTCACGCCGACCATGGCCAGCGCGGTGAACAGCCCCATGACGATGAAGCAGCACAGCGTCACCCGCGAGCCGCCGATCCGGTCGGACAGCCAGCCGCCGAGCGGCCGCACCACGGAGCCGATGAGCGCGCCGAGGAAACCGAGTCCGGCGAGGTAGGTGGCGACGAACGGGTTGGCCGCCAGGAACTCCGGGAAGGTGTTCTTGATCACTAGCGGCAGCGCGAACGAGTAGCCGATGAACGAGCCGAACGTTCCGATGTAGAGGATCGACATGATCCAGGTCTGGCCGTGCCGCAGCGCGCTCACGTACGACCTCGCGTCCGACCTGGCGTCGGTGATGCTGTCCATGAACAGCCACGCGCAGATGGCCGCCGTGACGACGAACGGGATCCACACCAGACCGGCGTAGGCCAGGTGCACCTCGTGCTGCGGCAGCCTGGCGGCCCCGGCCGGCACTCCGACTATGACCACGAGCGGCACCACGATCTGCACCACCGCCACGCCGAGGTTGCCGCCCGCGGCGTTCATGCCGAGCGCGAAACCCTTGTGCTTCTCCGGATAGAAGAACGAGATGTTGGCCATCGACGAGGAGAAGTTGCCACCGCCGAAGCCCGCGGTGGCCGCGCAGATCAGCAGCACCCAGAACTGGGTGCCGTGCGACTGCGCCGCGAGCCACCCGCTCGGCACCAGGAACGCCAGCAGGATCGACGGGATGAGCAGCAGCGACGCGCTCATCGTCGTCCACATTCGCCCGCCGAACCTCGGCACCGCGAACGTGTAGGGGATCCGCAGGGTGGCGCCGATCAGGTTCGGTACCGCGGTCAGCCAGAACATCTCGGCCAGGGTCATCGACAGGCCGGCGTTGCCCAGGTTGATCACGACCACCGACCAGAGCGCCCAGACGGCGAAGCCGAAGTGCTCGGCGAAGATCGAGAAGAACAAGTTCTTGCGGGCGATCCGGCGGCCGGTGCGCGCCCAGAACTCCTCGTCGTCGGGGTTCCAGTCGTCGATCCAGCGGCCGCCGCGCCGCACCTTCGGCTCGGCGGGCTTGACCTCCACGTCGATGCTCATGTCGCTCCTTCCGCGGCAGACAGCCATTCGGCGATCCCCTGAACGGCGTCCCGGCAGCCACCGCAGCCGGTGGTGGCGCGGGTTGCCGAGGCCAGCTCGCCGACCCCGCGCGCGCCCGCCCGCCAGGCATTGACGAGCTGGCCCTTGCTGACCGTGTTGCACCGGCAGACCACCGCCGACGCCGGCAGATCCCCCGGGCCATGGGCGGCCGGAACGCCCGCGACGGCCCGGCCGAGCAGCAGCGCGAGCCGGTCGGAGGGCGCGGGCCCGCCCCGGTCGAAGAGCTGGGTGATGGTGGCCGCCGCGTCCGGCGCGCCGAGCACGATCGCGCCGGTCACCCGGCCGTCGCGGACCACCAGCTTGGCGTAGCGCCCGCGGGCGGGATCCTGCAGGCACAGCACCTCGGCGTCGGCACTGTCCACTTCGGTGTGCACGTCGCCGAGCGCGGCCAGGTCCACGTCGCGCGCCTTGAGCCGGGTGACGACGGGAGTGCCGCGGTACCGTGCCGCCGGGTCGGCTCCGGTGATCAGGTCGGCGAGCACCGCGGCCTGCTCCCAGGCCGGCTGCACCAGCCCGGACACCGTTCCCGGGTGCCGCGCGCAGTCGCCGATCGCGTGCACCCGGGGATCGTTGGTGCGCAAGGAATCGTCCACCACGATGCCGCGGTCGACGGTCAGCCCGGCGGCCTCGGCGAGCCCGGTCTCCGGCTTCACCCCGGCCGACACCACGACCAGGTCGGCCGGGACCAGGCTGCCGTCGTCGAGCTTGAGCCCGTCGCCGGTGAGGTAGCGCGCGGCGCACACACCGAGCCGAACCTCGATCCCCAACCCGGCGAGGGTCCGCGCGAGCACCTTGCCGCCCGCGGGATCGAGCTGGCGCTCCATCAGGTGCCCCACCGGGTGCACGACCGTGACCAGGCAGCCGCGGCCGACCAGCCCGCGCGCCGCCTCCAGCCCGAGCAACCCGCCGCCGAGCACCGCGACCGGGGTGCCCGGCTTGGCGGTCCGAAGGATCCGCTCGCAGTCGTCCAGCGTGCGGAACGCGACCACGCCCGGCGCCAGCGACCCGTCGTCGGCGACCAGTCCCTCGGTCGGCGGCACCCAGGCCCGGCTTCCGGTCGCCAGCACCAGAACGTCATAGTCCACAGTGGAGCCATCGGACAGGCGTACCCGCCGGGCCGCCCGGTCGATCTCCCCGACCGCGACGCCCAACCGAAGGTCCACCCCGTCCGCCTCGCGCAGCCGCACCGCGTCCGGCGTCAGCGATCCGCCGATGACCGCCGACAGCAGCACCCGGTTGTAGGCGCGGTGCCGCTCCTCCCCAAGCGCGGTGATCGACACCCGGTCGCCGTCCGGATCCCGCCACCGGAGCTCCTCGGCCAGCCGTGCGCCGGCCATGCCGTAGCCGGCGATCACCACCCGCCGGCGGCTCATGATCCGACCTCCGCCGGGGCGATGCGGACCGCGCACACCTTGAACTCGGGCATCCGGCTGGTCGGATCCAGCGCGGGAATCGTGATCAGGTTGGCGCGCTGGGCATCCGGGAAGTGGAACGGCAGGAACACCAGGTCGGGGCGGATGGACGCGACGCACCGCACCCGGGCGCGCACCGCACCACGCCGGGACGTGACCACGGCCGCGTCCCCGTCGGCGAGCCCGGCGCGCTCGGCGGTGTCCGGGTGCACCTCGACGAACGCCTCGGGCACGGTGTCGGCCAGCTCACCGATCAGCCGGGTCTGCGCGCCGGACTGGTAGTGCTGCAGCACCCGGCCCGTGGTGGCCTGCAACGGAAACTCCCGGTCCGGCGGCTCGGCCGGTCCACTGTGGTCGACCGCGACGAACCGGGCCCGGCCGTCGGAGTGCGCGAACCGGTCAAGGAACATCCTCGGCGTGCCCGGATGATCGGCCGCCGGCACCGGCCAGTGCAGCGCCGCCCCGTCCCGCAGCCGCGCGTAGCTGACCCCGGAGTAGTCGGCGGGCCCGCCGGCCGAGGCCCGGCGCAGCTCGTCGAAGACCAGCTCCGGGTCGGCGGGGAACCGCTCCGCTGGCTCGCCGAGCCGCACGGCGAGCCCGCGCAGCACCTCCAGATCGGTCCGCACCTCCTCGGGTGGCTCCACTGCCTTGCGACGCAACAGGATCCGTCCCTCCAGGTTGGTCAGCGTGCCGTCTTCCTCGGCCCACTGGGTGACCGGCAGGACCACGTCGGCCTTGGCGGCCGTCTCGGACAGCACCACGTCGGCCACCATCAGGAAGTCCACATCGGACAGCCGACCGGCGATCCCGGCGGCGTTCGGCGCGGACACGACCACGTTGCTGCCGAACACGAGCAGCCCGCGCGGCCCGGTCGCGGTGCCGAGCGCGTCCAGCAGCTCGTAGGCCGACCGGCCGGGCCCCGGCAGCGACTCCGGCTCGACGCCCCATACCCGCGCCACGTGCGCACGGGCGGCCGGGTCGTCGATGCGGCGGTAGCCGGGCAGCTGGTCGGCCTTCTGCCCGTGCTCGCGTCCGCCCTGACCGTTGCCCTGCCCGGTCAGGCAGCCGTAGCCGCTGCCAGGCACCCCCGGCAGGCCGAGCGCCAGCGCGAGGTTGATCCACGCGCCGACCGTGGCCACGCCGCTGGCGTGCTGCTCGGTGCCGCGCGCGGTCAGCACGTACGCGTGCTCGGCGCCGGCCAGCAGCTCGGCGGCCTTGCGCTGGTCGGTGGCCGCCACCCCGGTGACCCGCTCGACCCGCTCCGGCCACCACGCCGCCGCGATCCGCCACGCCTCGTCGAACCCGCCGGTGCGCTCGGCGATGTAGTCCTTGCGCAGATGGCCGTCGGCCACCACGGCGTGCAGAATTCCCAGTGCCAGAGCCAGATCCGTACCCGGCGCGGGTTGCATGTGCAGCGTGGCCTGCTCGGCGGTCGGGGTGCGGCGCGGATCGACGACGATCAGCCCGCCGGACGACCGGGCCCGGTCGAGGTGCTGCACGAACGGCGGCATCGTCTCCGCCGGGTTCGCGCCGACCAGCAGCACCGCGTCGGCGCCGGCCAGATCCGTTACCGGGAAAGGAAGCCCGCGGTCCACGCCGAAGGCGCGGATGCCCGCCGCCGCGGCCGAGGACATGCAGAACCGGCCGTTGTAGTCGATCTGCGAGGTGCGCAGCGCGACCCTGGCGAACTTGCCGAGCAGGTAGGCCTTCTCGTTGGTCAGCCCGCCACCGCCGAACACCGCGACCGCGTCCCGCCCGTGGTCGGCCTGCAGCCTGATGATCGTCGACGCCACCAGGTCCAGTGCCGCGTCCCAGGTAGCCGGTCGCAGTTGTCCGTCCATCCGGATCAGCGGCACGGTGAGCCGGGCCGGGGAGGTGAGCAGGCTGCCCGCGGTCCAGCCCTTCTGGCAGAGCCCGCCGCGGTTGGTCGGGAACCGCCGCGGCGCCACCTCCGTGCCGGTCATGCGCATGCCGCACTGCAGTGCGCAGTACGGACAGTGCGTCTCGGTGGTCACGACGTCGAACGGTAAGAAGGCCGTGTTACCCGGGGGTGCTCCTGTGTTTCAGGCACGCGAACTTGGCTGCGCACCGCGGCCGGGCCGGCGGTGAGCACACCGTCCGCCCTATTGAGCAATTTGTTACCGACCAGTAACGTGATGTGTGCCACAGGCCAACGACACCCTGCACGGAGGCCGCACCATGATTCGTCGCGCCCTGTCCCTGCTCTGCGCAACTCTCGGCACCCTCCTCGCCGTTCCCGTCACCGCGGCCGCAGCCGCCCCCGACCCGGTGATCATCGTCAACGGCACCTTCGGGCCCGAGTTCTTCTACGAACCGCTCGCCGCGCGCCTGCGCCACGACGGCCACCGGGTCTTCATCTTCCAACTCACCAACCTCGGTACCGGTGACATCGCGCTGACATCCCGCGATCTGGGCGCCTTCGTCGCCGGCGTGCGCACCACCACCGGCGCAGCCCGCGTCGACCTCGTCGGCCACTCCCAGGGCGGCCTGGTGGCCCGCCACTACGTCAAGTTCCTCGGTGGATCGTCTACAGTAGACAGCCTGGTGAGCCTCGGCTCCCCCCACTACGGCACCGCCATCGCCAACCTCGCGGCGTTCTTCGGCGCCGGCAACTGCATCGGCATCGTCGCCTGCCAGCAGATGGCCGTCGGCTCGGAGTTCCTTGCCGACCTCAACGCCGGCGACGACACCATCGGATCGGTCCGCTACACCAACCTCTACACGCTCTACGACGAGCTCGTCCGCCCCATCGCCAACGCCACCCTCCGCGACGGCGCCACCAACGTCCTCGTCCAGTCCCAATGCCCCCTGCGCGTCGTCGACCACCTCGGCCTCGCCCTCGACGGCACGGTGTACGACGGCATCCACGACGCCCTCCGCGGCGCCCCGGTCAGCCTGAACTGTTGGGCGGTGTAGCGCTGCGCCTAATCTCGGGCCATGACAAGCGTCTCCCCCGACTACACGCATGTGCGCAAGCGTCTGTCGGCCGGCGAAGGCCTCGAACTTCCCGGCGTCCGCCTCAAGTGGTACGACCTGCACCGCGAGGACCGCGAGATCGGTGACGTGGTCCGCAAGGAGGCCCGCGAGTTCCTCCATGCGGAGATCGGCGGGATCACGCCGAGGGGCGACCTCGGCTTCGTCATCCTGCACCGCGTCGGCGACGCCTATCTGCTGCTCGTCTGCACGTGGCGCAACGACAACGAGCTGTGGGAGACGGTCTACCTCAAGGATGCGGCCGGGTTCGAGCCCGTCCCGTTCGAGGAAACGGCCAAGGGAACCTACTGCGTGTGGGAGATGGGCGCCGTCCTGCACGAGCAGCAGGCCTGGATCCGGTACCTGTTCTCCCCGCGCGACGCCGAGGCCGCACGCGCCTACCTCGCCGACCGGCACCCCGGCGGCCTGATCTGACCGAAAGCGGCTCAGACCAGCTGGGTGATGTGGTGGGCGGCGCGTTCGAGGCCGCGGAGGGACTGCTGGGTGGAGTGCGGGTGGAGGGCGTGCACGGCCAGGCGGAAGAGGAGGGCGTGCAGCAGGGCCTGGGGCCATTCCGGGAGGTGGGACCAGCGGCGGAGGATGCCTTCGTCGGCGCCGCCCCAGGAAAGGGCGTCGACGACGACCACGGCGGCGGCCCATTCGGGCGGGCGGTGGTAGGCGGTGAAGTCGATGATGCCGGGGGGTGCGTCGCCGGAGAACAGGACGTTGCCGAACAGGTCGCCGTGGACCACCTGGGGGGTCAACGTGGTGGGGCGGCGGGAGGACGCGAGGACGTGGAACAGGCGGCCGCCGAGGGACAGGTTGAGCGGGGCCTCCTCCTCGTCCCAGGCGGCGCGGTCGGCCATGGCGAAGACGTCGGCCCGGGCGGACAGGAACCGGGGGCGGGCGAGGTCGGCGGTGGCCTTGTGCAGGCGCAGGGACGCGGCGACGACCTCGTCGTAGCGTGGCTCCGGGGAGCCCTCGATGAACCGGCAGGCCATCCAGCCGCCCACCACCCAGCGGCCGTCGGAGGAGCGCAGCGGACGGCCGATGCGCAGGTCCGGCACGTGCAGCTCGCCGAGGGTCGTGGCGACCCACGCCGCCTCCGCGGGGTTGGCCGCGGGCCGCAGCGCCACGTCGTCGCAGCGCCACACCGGGCCGCGCTCGATCGGCTCGGGCACGGAGTCCTTGGCCCCGAACGCGGCGCGGACGTGGACCGGCGGCGGGGTCAGCGTGCTTGGCGGGGACGGTGGGGACGCACTCACGACAGGGCACGCTACCGCGCGCGCCCCATGATCTCCGGGTAGCTCTTGCGCGTGTTTCGAAAGTACGCTGAGGTCAAACCCGCTGAGGTCGCCGACCCTTGGCGAGGGCGGCCGCCACACGGCGACCAGGGCGGGGGCGAGGAACGAGCCCCTGCCCGCAGGCGTCGTCAGCCCACCACCCACAACACCCAACCACCCACCCCGGCCCGCAACCCCCCACGCAACCCGACCCCCGGCCGCTCGCCGAAGGCGACCGGCGGCCTTGCCCGAGCTAGAAAACACGGCCTTGCCCGAGCGGGTCACCACCGAGCACCACGTCTGAAGCGCATTTCGAAACTGCGCTGGGGTCGGCAAATCTTTGGCGAGGGCGGCCGCCACACGACGACCAGGGCAGGGCGAGGAACGAGCCCTGCCCGCAGGCGTCGTCAGCCCACCACCCACAACACCCAATCACCCACACCGGCCCGCAACCACCCACCCAACCCAACCCCAGGCCGGCGCCGAAGGCGCCCGGCGGCCTTGCCCGAGCTAGAAAATACAGCCGAGTTGTCAGTAGGTCGGGAGGGTGGGATCGATCTCGCGGGCCCAGCCGAGGACGCCGCCGCCGACGTGGACGGCGTCGGCGAAGCCGGCCTTGTGCAGCGCCGCCAACGCCTCGGCCGACCGGGCGCCGGACTTGCAGTGGAGCACGATCTGCTTGTCCTGCGGGAGGTCGGCGAGCGCCTCGCCGGACAGGATGCGGTCCTTGGGGATGAGCGTCGAGCCGGGGATGCGGACGATCTCGAACTCGTGCGGCTCGCGCACGTCGATCAGGGTGAAGTTGTCGCCCCGGTCGAACTTCTCCTTGAGCTCCCGCGGGGTGATCGTGCTCCCGGCGGCCGCGGCGGAGGCGTCCTCGGAGACCACGCCGCAGAACGCGTCGTAGTCGATCAGGCCCTCGATCGGCTTGCTCTCCGGGTCCTTGCGGATGCGGATGGTGCGGTAGGTCATCTCGAGGGCGTCGTACACCATCAGGCGGCCGAGCAGCGGCTCGCCGATCCCGGTGAGCAGCTTGATCGCCTCGGTGACCATGATCGAGCCGATCGAGGCGCAGAGCACGCCGAGCACGCCGCCCTCGGCGCAGGACGGCACCATGCCGGGCGGCGGCGGCTCCGGGTACAGGTCGCGGTAGTTGAGGCCCTGCCCGTTGGGCGCGTCCTCCCAGAACACGCTGACCTGGCCCTCGAACCGGAAGATCGAGCCCCATACGTACGGCTTGCCGAGCAGCACCGCGGCGTCGTTGACCAGGTAGCGGGTGGCGAAGTTGTCGGTGCCGTCCAGGATCAGGTCGTAGCCGGAGAACACCTCGAGCGCGTTGTCCGAGCTGAGGTGCACCTGGTGCAGGTTGACCGTGACGAACGGGTTGATCTCGGCGATCGAGTCGCGCGCCGACTCGGCCTTGGGCCGCCCGATGTCCGACTGGCCGTGGATGACCTGGCGCTGCAGGTTGGACTCGTCCACCACGTCGAACTCGACGATGCCGAGCGTGCCCACGCCGGCCGCGGCCAGGTAGAGCAGCGCCGGGCTGCCGAGGCCGCCCGCGCCGACCACGAGCACCTTGGCGTTCTTCAGCCGCTTCTGCCCGTCCATCCCGACATCCGGAATGATCAGGTGGCGGCTGTACCGGGCGACCTCCTCCTTGGTCAGCTCGGCGGCCGGTTCAACGAGCGGCGGCAGGCTGCCAGCCATCGGCTCCTCCTCTGGCGACGTCCGGACATCCCCAGTGTCCTCGTAGTCAACGCCGCGCTCCCACTCCGGTCTTCCGCGGTCCCACATACCGGAACGCGGTCAGGTCCCCGGTTTGGCCAGCGGGTTGGGCCAAGCGTTGGGCTTGCACGTCTTCCCGTCCGCCTCGACGGGATCGCGGTTGCGGACCGCGCGGTTGAGCTCGGCGACGAAGTTGTTGGCCACGCCGAAGGTCTGCTGCATCATCACCGGGGCCAGCGCGCCCTCCTCGGCGCAGCCGACGTGGCCGTTGTTGAACGCGTGGCCGATCTCGTGGTTGATCGCGTACTGGCGGTAGGTCAGGATGTCGCCGCTGAACGCCACCGCGCCGCGCACCCAGCGGGCCAGGTTGATCAGCACGCGCGACTCGCTGCGCCGGAAGCAGGACGACTCGTACCGGATCGCGAAGCCGCACTTGTCCGGCCGGTGCACGGTCTGCGGGGCGGCCAGGCTGATCCGGATGTCCGGGGTGCCGCCGTCGACCCGCTGCACGGACACCTTGCCGTCGCCGGTCCAGCCGCGGGGGTCGAGCAGGGTCTGGTCGATGAGCTTGGCGAACGCCTCGTCACCGCCGTAGGACGACGGGTCGATCCCGTCCTCCACCTCGACGGTGTAGGTGTACAGCTTGCCGCCGGTCCCGACCCGGGCGCCGGCGCCCGGCACGACGTGCCAGATGCCGGCCGCGGCCTCGGTGTACGGGCCGCCGTTGGGCAGCTCGGCGGTCGGGATGCTCACGTCCACCGGCTCGGCGGGCAGCTCGGTGACGTCCGGCGGCTGGCTGGTGTCGGTCTGCGCCTCGGGGGCGAGCGCGGCGTCGGGGCCGCTCTGGTTGCCGGCGGCGCGGGCGCCGACCGCGTCCTTGCCGACGGTGTCGAGGACCACCAGGACGGTCAGCACGAGCAGGATCGGCAGCGCGTAGATGCGCCAGCCGTAGGTTCGGACCAGCCGCGCCACACCGCGGCGGGGCTTGCGGCCGCCGCGCCGGCCGGCCGGTTGCCTGGTCTGCTCGGGTCGCCAGGAGGCCCGCAGGGGCTCAGTCTCGCGCTGCGCTCCGGTCTGGGGCCGACCACTCACGCCCACAGCGTGCCACATCACCCGCTGAGGGGAGCGTCAACTCCACCCGGTTACCAGCTGTCACCCTGCTCCCACATACCGAGCACGGCCCTGGCCACGGTGACCGGCCGCTCCATCTGCGCGACGTGCCCGGTGCGCGGCAGCACGAGCAGTCGCGCCCTTGGCAGCATGCGGGCCAGCCGCGGCGCCTTGCGCACCGTCACCAGGCGGTCCTCGGTGCCCCACACGACGAGGGTGGGCATGGTCAGCCGGGGCGCGATCGCCCACAGCGACCGCGCCCTCGGCACCAGCCAGGCTCGGAACAGGCCGGCCGCGCTCATCGTCAGCGCTAGGCCGGCCCACTTCATCGCGGCCCGCTCGGTGGCCTCCTCCTCGGCCTCGGCCAGGCGCGACTCCGGGATCTGCGACGGGTCGGCGAAGCACAGCCGGATCAGCTGCATGGCCCGCTCCCGAGGCGGCATGGTGGCCAGCGCCCGGCGCACCCGCGGGCCCACCACCGGCAGGAACAGCAGCGGCAGCCGCGGATCGGACAGCCGGCGCAGCGACGGGCGCAGGTCCGGCACGGCCGGAGAGATCAGCGTGAGCGAGCGCACCTGATCGGGATGCTTGGCGGCGTAGAGCATCGAGATCGCGCCGCCCATCGAGTTGCCGAACAGGTGCACCGGCCCAAGGTTCAGCCCGCGCAGGAATCGCTCGAGCGTCTCGGCGTGCGCGTCGAGCGAGAACGTGTACCCGCGTACGGGCTCGGACCGGCCGAAGCCCGGCAGGTCGATCGCGATCCCGCCGGCGTGCCCGGACAGCTGCGCGGCCAGGTCCGTCCAGTTGGTCGCCGAGCCGCCCAGCCCGTGCACGTACACGGCGGTGATCTCGCGCGGCCCCGGCGTGCGCCGCACGTGCAGCGTCACCCCGCCCGCGGTCACCTGCTCCCCCGGCCACGGCGGGATGGACTGGTCCAACTCGGGCAGCTCCGCCTCGGACAGCGGAACCCGGGTCAGCGGTGAGAAACCCGCGCTCGTCGTCATGGCGACCAGTCTGCCCCGATTACCCTTACCGGCAAGTAAGGTCTAACTCACCCGCACGGGTTGGTGACCCCGCCCGGGGCCGGTCGAGCTGGTGGGAGGCGTGAATGGCGGAGACGATCGAGCACAACGGGCAGGCCGGGAGAGGTGCACGGCTGCCGCGCACGGCGCGCCGCGCGCAGTTGCTCGCCGCGGCTCAGGACGTCTTCGCGTCCAACGGCTACCACGCGGCCGGCATGGACGAGATCGCCGAGCGGGCCGGGGTCAGCAAGCCGGTGCTCTACCAGCATTTCCCCGGCAAGCTCGAGCTGTACCTCGCGCTGCTCGAGACGCACGTCGACGAGCTGATCCGGCGGGTCACCGACGCGATGGAGTCGACGACGGACAACAAGACGCGGGTGCGCAACGCGGTCGGCGCGTACTTCGACTTCGTCGACGGGGAGAGCCAGGCGTTCCGGCTGGTGTTCGAGTCCGACCTGCGCGGCGAGCCGGTCGTGCAGGACGCCGTCGAGCGGGCCACCGAGGCCAGCGTGCGGGCGATCACCGCGACGATCACCGCGGACGCCGGGCTGGACGAGGAGCGGGCCCGGCTGCTCGCGGTCGGCCTGGTCGGGGTCAGCCAGGTGGCGGCACGGGCCTGGCTGGCCGACCGGCGCCCCATTCCCAAGGAGGAGGCCGTCGCGCTGATCTCCAACCTGGCCTGGAAGGGCATCGGCGGCGGGTT
Organism: Actinophytocola sp.; assembly: GCF_035942955.1. Classification (GTDB taxonomy): domain Bacteria; phylum Actinomycetota; class Actinomycetes; order Mycobacteriales; family Pseudonocardiaceae; genus DASYTH01. The sequence continues at coordinate 27,723 of NZ_DASZCQ010000182.1, forward strand.
CCCGCTGCAGCACCCGCATGACTGAGCCGCGCAAGGGCGACGCGCGCCGCGACCGGTGGCGCTCACACCGGGAGGCGCGGCGCGCGGAGTTCGTCGACGCCGCGCTGCGCGTGCTCGCCACGCACGGCCCCGACTTCGGCATGGAGCACGTCGCCGCCGCGGCCGGCATCACCAAACCCGTGCTGTACCGCCATTTCACCGACAAGGAAGACCTGATCGTCGCGCTCGGCCAGCGCGGCACCGAGCTGCTGTTCGACCGGCTCATCCCGGCGCTGAACAACGTGGAGGCACCGATCCCGCGCATCCGGCGCAGCCTGGTCGCATACTTTTCGGTCATCGAGGAGCACCCCAACCTCTACCGCCTGCTCATCCGCCGCCCCATCGGCCGGGACGTGGTGGCCGAGGACAAGGAGCTGATCGGCGCCGCCCTGAGCCGGGTGCTCGGCGGCTACCTGCGAGCGCTCGACGTGGACCCCGCCACCGCCGAGCCGTGGGCACACGGCATCGTCGGCATGGTGCAGAACGTCAGCGAATGGTGGCTGGAGCGCCGCACCATGAGCCGCGACGCCGTCGTCGAGCACCTCACCCAGAACATCTGGTTCGCCATCGACGGCATCGCCCGCCAGAACGGCCTCGTGATCGACCCCAACAAGCCGATCGAGGTCACCAGGATCGCCAACTGACCGCGATCCCCACCCCGCCAACCACCAGCCGCCAACGCAACCCGACCACCAGCCAAAGCACCGCGCCCTTCACCCCCGGCCCCGGGGCCCCCGACCGCCGCCCGTCTTACGTGGCGAAGCCGACCCGGCGGGCGTCGGCCTTGCCCACCTCGACGTAGGCGACCCGGCCGGACGGAACCACGAACCGTGCGCCCTTGGTGTCCACCATGACCAGCGTGCCCTGCGGGTTCTTCAGCGCGTCGTTGACCAGCGCCTCGACCTCGTCCGGGGTGAGGTCGCTGTTGAGCACGATCTCCCGCGCGGTGTCCGCGATCCCGATCTTGACCTCCACGCCGACCTCCGCAGCACGAGCAATTACTGGAGCAACAAGACGAACACTAGCCGAGACCCAGTGCGGTCATCCGCTTGCCGTGCTGCTGCTGCAGCCGGCGGAACAGGGCGGCGATCCCGGCCAGGTCCCCGGCGCCGGCCACGATCAGCTCGGCCAGCCCGTCCCGCTCGGCGACCACGTATTGGGCCTGGGTCAGCGCCTCGCCGAGCAGCCGCCGACCCCACAACGTGAGCCTGTCACGGACCGCCCGGTCGCGATCGATCGCCGCGCGGACTTCGCGCTCGGCGAACGCGGAGTGCCCGGTGTCGGCGAGCACCTCCAGCACCAGCCGCCTGGTCGGCTCGTCGAGCCAGCCGGCCACCTGGGCGTAGAAGTCGGCCGCGAACCCGTCGCCGACGTACGCCTTGACCAGCGATTCCAGCCAGGAGCGCGGCGCGGTCGATGCGTGCCAGGTGTCGAAGTGGGCGATGAACGGGCGCATGGCGTCCTCGACGTCGATTCCGCGCTCGGCCAGGAACCGCTCGATCTTGGTGTAGTGCCCGATCTCCGCGCCGGCCATCGCGGACAGGGCGGCCCGGCCGGCCAGCGTGGGCGCGCCGCGGGCGTCCTCGGACAACCGGTCGAACGCGGCCAGCTCCCCGTAGGCGAGCACGCCGAGCAGGTCCACCACGCCCGGCTCGATGGCCGGCTTCCGCTGCTCGGGTGTGATATCCGCCGCCGCAGGCGTGTGCTCGGTCATGCCGGCAGAGTATCTGCCTACCGTCGCAGGTAGACTCGTCAGGACGCCCCCGTTGCGGTGCGCGTCAGAGAGGGTGCGTGCACGCCATCGCCGGCCCTCCCGCGCCACACCTGGAACCCACCAGGCGCACGGACGCGGTCGAGCGGCCCTTCAAACGGCAGTGCGCGCGAGGAAACGAGAGAGGCGATCGCACTGACCGTCAACAACGATGCCGGATCAACCACAACCATCGACCCGGTGACGCTCGAGCACAGCGAGGCCGGCGTCCCCGACACCGACACCTCCCATCCACTGCAGGCCGGCGCCCCGGTCCGGCCGGACTCACCGACCTTCGCCGAGCTGGGCACCCGGCCCGAGATCGTCCGCGCGCTCGCCGCCGCGGGGATCGAGCGCACGTTCGCCATCCAGGAGCTCACCCTGCCGCTGGCGCTGGCCGGCGACGACATCATCGGCCAGGCCCGCACCGGCACCGGTAAGACCCTTGGCTTCGGCGTCCCGCTGCTGCAGCGGATCACCACCCCTGGCGACGGCACGCCGCAGGCCCTCGTCGTGGTGCCGACCCGGGAGCTGTGCCTGCAGGTCACCCACGACATCAGGGACGCCGGCAAGCACCTCGGCATCCGGGTGCTGGCCATCTACGGCGGAGTGCCGTACGACAAGCAGATCGCCGCGCTGCGCGGCGGCGTGGACATCGTGGTCGGCACCCCCGGCCGGCTGCTCGACCTGGCCGAGCAGCGGAACCTGGTGCTCGGCAAGGTGACCGGCCTTGTGCTCGACGAGGCCGACAAGATGCTCGACCTTGGCTTCCTGCCGGATATCGAGCGGATTCTGCGGATGGTCCCCGAGCAGCGGCAGACCATGCTGTTCTCCGCCACCATGCCCGGGCCGATCATCACCCTGGCCCGCACGTTCCTGCGCCGGCCGACGCACATCCGGGCCGAGGAGAACGACGTCGGCGCCATCCACGAGCGAACGAGCCAGTACGTCTACCGGGCGCACTCGCTCGACAAGATCGAGATCGTGTCCCGGGCGCTGCAGGCCGAGGGCCGCGGCCTCACGATGATCTTCGCCAAGACCAAGCGGACCGCGCAGAAGGTCGCCGAGGACCTCACCGAGCGGGGCTTCGCCGTCGCCGCCGTGCACGGCGACCTCGGCCAGGGCGCCCGCGAGCAGTCGCTGCGGGCGTTCCGGTCCGGCAAGGTCGACGTGCTGGTGTCCACCGACGTCGCGGCCCGCGGGCTGGACGTGGACGACGTCACCCACGTGATCAACTACCAGTGCCCCGAGGACGACGGCACCTACGTGCACCGGATCGGCCGCACCGGCCGGGCCGGCAAGGCGGGCGTCGCGATCACGCTGGTCGACTGGGACGACGAACCGCGCTGGAAGCTGATCAGCGACACCCTCGGCCTCGATCTGCCGGTGCCGGTCGAGACCTACTCCACCTCCGAGCACCTGTTCACCGACCTCGGCATCCCCGCCGACGCGACCGGCCGGCTCCCGCTGGCCAAGCGAACAAGGGCCGGGCTGGCCGCGGAGCCGGAGGAGAACTTCGGCGACCGCAAGCGCCGCGACCGCGGCGGCCGGACCCGCGGCGGCCGCCGGACCCGCGGCGGATCCACCGCCCCGGCCGAGGCCGGCGC
>NZ_DASZCQ010000183.1:0-9896 GCF_035942955.1 Actinophytocola sp.
GGCCTGGGGTTGGGTTGGGTGGGTGGTTGCGGGCCGGTGTTGGGTGGTCGGGGGGCGTAGGTGGTTGGCTGACGACGCCTGCGGGCAGGGCTCGTTCCTCGCCCTGCCCTTGTCGTCGTGTGGCGGCCGCCCTCGCCAAAGATTGGTCGACCCCAGCGACACTTCCAGCGGACACTTTCGAACACGCCAGTCGTTGAGACTTTCGAACACGCTAGTTGGGGAGGGTCGGACGCACTTTCGAAAAGTGCTAGTCGGTGAGGCTCGGGAGGTCCTGGGGGTTGCCGATGAGGGGGGCCAGCGGGTCGCCGAGGTCGTGGACGCGGTCGAGCACGGTGCGGATGGTCCACCGGTCGGGTCGTAGGTCGGGGTCGTCGAGCTCGTCCCAGGTGATCGGGACCGACACCGGGGCGCCAGGGGCCGGGCGGGTGCTGAACGGGGCGACCAGCGTCTTGTTGATGGCGTTCTGGGTGTAGTCCAGGCGGGCCCGCCCGCTGCGCTGGTTGCGGTACCACTGCCAGCTGACCAGATCGGGCAGGATGCGGCCGACGACCCGGGAGACCGTCTCGACCCAGGTGCGGGTGTCGGCGAACGTGTAGCCGGGGCGGACCGGGATCCAGATCTGGATGCCGCGTTTGCCGGTGACCTTGGGCATGCCGGCCACGTCGAGATGGTCAAGGGCGTCGCGGTAGAGCCGGGCGAGCTCGACGAGGTCGTCGAACCGGGTGGTGGCGCCGGGATCGATGTCGATCAGTGCCCAGGTGGGCTGGTGCACGTCGGGCAGCCGGGAGGTCCACGGATGTAGCTCTATGCCGGCGAAGTTGGCCATCCAGACCAGCGCCGGCACGCTGTCGAGCACGGCGTAGCACTGGGTCTCGTCCGGGTCGGCCTCGGTGTTGTGCCAGCGGGTCAACCAGTCCGGCGCGTGATCCGGAACCTCCTTGTGCCAGAACCCGGGCGCGGCAACGCCATCGGGGTAGCGGTTGGCGTTCACCGGCCGGTCCGCCAGGTACGGCAGCAGAAACGGGGCGATCCGCGCGTAGTAGCGGATCAGCTCCCGCTTGGTGACCGGTGGTTCACCGTCGCGGCCGGGAAACAGCACCTTGTCCAGATTGGTCACCTTCACCCGGCGGCCGCCCACCGCCCACCGGCCCTCCCGGTCGATCGCGTCGAGCGCGGCCAGCTCGTCGGCCGTCGGTGGCTCCCACCGCCGCGCCGGTGCGGCCAACCGCAGCTCGGCCTCGCCGGCGGGCACCCCGCTGCGCCACAGGGCCTCCGGCGCGGCGGCCACCTCGTCGTTGGTGCGGCCGGTCTTGACCGACCGCGGCAGCTGCTCGGGATCCCAGCCGCGCCGGGCGTGATCGTCGTTCTTGTGGATCAGCAGCCAGTTGTCCCGGCCGCGCCGGTCGGTGTCGCGCCGGATGAGGACGAACCGTCCGGCCAGCTTCTGACCCCGCAGGTCGAAATGCAGCTCGCCGCGCTCGATCGCCCTTGCCGGGTCGACACCCTCGGCCGGCTGCCAGGTGCCCCAGTCCCAGACGATGACGTCCCCGCCGCCGTACTGACCCGACGGGATCACGCCCTCGAAGTCGAAGTACTCGATCGGATGGTCCTCGACCTGCACCGCCAGCTGGCGCGCCTTCGGGTCCAGCGTCGGCCCCTTCGGCACCGCCCAGCTGGCCAGCAGCCCGCCCACCTCCAGCCGCAGGTCGTAGTGCAACCGCCGGGCGCGGTGCCGGTGCACCACGAACCGGTCCCCGCGCTCCCTTGTCGCCCGCCGTGCGCTCATCACCACGGGGTACCCCGGCCGGGGTGTCGGTGAACTGGTTTCCCGCGGTCCCCGCCGGGTAGCCGGAGCCCATGTCTGTCAACGATGAATCCGCAGGTCGGCGTGCCGATGACGAGCACGACGAGGTGAACGAGGACGGCAGCGTCGGCGTGGGCACCGACGGCAGCCTGGTCAGCGATGTCGATCGGGACGAAGATGCCGGCGTCGGGGTCGGCACGGACGGCAGCCTGGTCAGCGACAACGACGACCGCGCGGACGACGACCGCGAGGACCGCGGCACGGCGCGGTGACCGGCCGGCGCCCAGCGCCCCGGCAGCGGTCAACGCGTGTCGGTTTCCCGTTGGCCCGCCGGCGGAACGATCTCCACGATCGACGCCATGGTGATCAGATCGGGGCAGAGTCGCCGGTCGTTCCACAGTGTCCGGATACCCACCCAGAACTGATCGGTGCCGGGATCGCATTCGACCGGGCCGGTCACGACGCCCGAGGCGACCGCGCTCCGCTCGTCGTCGCCATCGACCCGGTACCGGACGATGGAACCGCGCGGCGGCTCCTGCATGGCGTGCTCCTGGTGCTCGGCGTCCGACGTCACGATGATCCCCTCACTGCCCGAGCGGGCGGTCATCAACTCCCACGCCAGGTGGATACCCGCCCACCGGGGTTCAAACGGACGCCGCCGCCCATGAGAACCGCGGCGAGCGGGACGGCGATCACGGAGTCGCCTGTGGACATCGCAGGCGAGCCCCCGGCGCCGTCAGGAGTTGTCCGAGATGGCTTTCCTTGCCAGGTCCTTGATGCGGTCGAACAGGGAAAGCGCCGGTCCGGCAAGGGTGTTGGCGGTGGCGGACTCCACGCCCGGGTGCGGGTGCGTGGGGGCGATCGCCTCGGCCGCCTTGACCGCCGCGGTCAGCGCGCGCAGCTGCACGGCGGGGACATTGCGGCGTAGGTAGCGGAACTCGTAGGCCTCCTCCTTGCTGGCGTGGTCGAGCACGTCGACGCGGAGCTGGTCGAGCAGCCGGGGGAACTCGGGCGCGTCGGGGCCCATCTCTTCCAGCGTCGCCAGGGTTTGCTTGGCGTCGTGCTCCTCGGCGAGCCGGTCGTCGGCGATCTGGTTGCCGCCGTCGACGGACAGCCGGGTCAGCGGGCGCACCACCTGCTCCTCGGCGGTCTCGTGCACGGCAAGGAGCGTGACCAGCCGGCGGAAGGCGTCGCGGCGGGCGTCGCCGGTGGCCGCCTCGACCGCACCGAACAGGTCGCGAATCTGTGCATGTTGCTCGATGAGCAGATCCACCACGTCGTGCTGGATCATGGTGCCGGTCATGATCGTCTCCGCTCTGGTCAGGTGCGGTTGCTGCCCTGCTGCTGCAGTTCCGGCGCCGGATGCGGGCCCTCGGTCTCCAGCCGGTAGTCGGTGCCGAACGCCTCGCGGTGCGCGTCGATGATCGCCTCGCTCGGCGGAGTCTCGCCGCCCATGAGCGCGTCCTGCATCCGCTCGAACCGTTCGTGGGCCTCGCGGACGTAGCCGGAGCCCAGCGTGGTCAGGTCGATCTGGGTGTCCAACAGCTGGCGCAGGTAGGCCTTGTTCGGCTCGAACATCAGCGGGGCGGGCAGCTCCGGTGGCAGCAGCTCGGCCGGATCACGCCCGTCGTGCTCGCGCAGCAGCTCGGCGGCGATGCGCAGCTGCTCGAGCTCCATGTTCAGGTGCAGCTCCCAGATCGCCTTGACCTTGCGGTCGGACTCGGCCTGCATGAACGAGTGGTAGAGGTAGCACTCGTTGTACTCGTGCAGCAGCAACCGTTCCCACCACGTCTCCCCGGGGTCCACAAGGGACTCGTAGTGCGTGACGTGCTCCTCCTCGATCAGCGCGATCTCCTGGTAGAGCTGGCGGGCGATCGGCTCCATGTACTGCGGTCCGACGTTCATGTAGAAGTTCATGGTCTGCTGCTCGGCCGACATCACGGTCAGCGCGTGCATCTTCGACAGCGGCGCCGCGGAGTTGCGGTCGTACGGGTCGCGGACGTTGTCTGCCGGGTGCCGGTGATGGAACTTGGTCGGGCGCCCCGGCATCACCTCGGTCAACCCGTCGACGATCTTCTCCGCCTTGCGGTGCTGCACCATCTCGTACAGGTTCGCGTACCGGTACAGGTGATCGAAGTCCTCCAGCACGCCGAACTCGTAGGCCTGCTTCAGGTACGGGTCGGGCTCCATCCGGGCCACCCACGCGGTCAGGTCGACGGCGACCTGCTCGTAGGAGATCGTCGTCTCCAGGGGCGACGACTGGCCGGGCAGCAGCCAGTTCACCACCTTCTGCTGTTGCTGCTCGATGTAGCGGATCTCGGCCAGCCTGCGCTTGACCTCCTGGTCCTGGCACACCCTGGCAAACTGGTGACTGAACAGGATCGACTCCACCTCGATGCCGTTCATCGTGATGATCCGGCACTTGGTGTACGGATCGCTGTGATCCGGATCCACCGGAAGCACGTTCAGCTCACGCCAGTTCCGCAGTTGCTGATCGAGCGGAATTCCGCGCTGCTCAAGCGGATTGAAGGTCATCACTCGCCCCATGCGGTCACGTCGGAAGGTCGGACGCGCACGGCTACCCACGCGCTTCCGGCGGAAAACCCGCGAGCCCAACCCAAAAGCGCGCGCCGGAAGGCGCTCCCCGACACGAGGTCATCGGCGCGGGCGTCGTCGTGGTCGTTGTTCGGCCGCGTCGAGTGCCGGAGCGAGTGGGGCGAGCGCGGTGCGGAGCAGGTCGGGTAGCGAGCCGGACGGCACGACGAGCCCGCCGGGCGCGGGGGCGGCCTGCCGTACCCATTGCTGGAGTGCGACGCGCACCGCGGCGGCCACGCTCGCGGCGAGGATGCGGGCGGTGTGCCGGTCGGGGTCGCCGAGGCGTTGGGCGATCGCGTCGGCGAGGGGTTGCTCGATCGCGGTGGCGGTGTCGACGAACGCGTCGCGCAGGGTGGGGCTGGTGGTGATCATCAGCAGCGCGTCGCGAGCGCGTTCGCCCGGGTCGGTGTACTGCTCCACGAGCGCGTCGACCACCGCGTCGGCGAGGCGGACGCCGGCCGGCCGGGCGGCGACCGCGGCCGCGACCCGCGCTTCCCGTTCGGCGGTGACGGCGGCGACGATGGCCTGTTCGCGGCTGGAGAAGTAGTTGTTGTAGGTCCTCGGTGAGACACCGGCCGCGTCGGCGATGTCGTCGACGCGCACGTTGTCCGGCCCCCGCTGCAGGGCCAGCCGCAGCGCCGCCTCGCGCAACGCCTCACGGGTGGCCCGCTTCTTCTGCTCGCGCAACCCCGCCCGTCTCGCCGCCACCCCGCCATCATCACACACGAAGTGCGTATGCGCAAACTTGCGCATGCGCACTTTTTGTGCTTAGGCTGAGTCCCGTACCGGCAGGAAGGACCACACCCCATGCGGGCCAAGGGAATCAGCTACCACACCGGCTTCGTCCTCAATGGAGCCAACTCCCGGGAGCGCTTCGACCAGGACCTGGTCAAGCGCGAGCTGGGCATCATCCGGGACGACCTGCACTGCACCGCGGTCCGCGTCATCGGCGGCGATTCCGAGCGGCTGGAGCTGGCCGCGAGAGACGCCGCCGAGCTGGGCCTCGAGGTCTGGTTCTCGCCCTATCCGCTGGAGCTGACCACTCAGGAGATGCTGGCGCTGTTCGCCGACTGCGCCGAGCGGGCGGAACGGCTCCGGCGGCAGGGCGCCGAGGTGGTGTTCGTCGCCGGCGCCGAGCTGAGCGTGATGAACAAGGGGTTCCTGCCGGGCGACACCCAGCGCGATCGGCTCGGGTTACTGCTCGGCCAGCGGGACCCGGATCGCCTGCGCGAGCGGGTCGGCGAGCTCAGCGCCCTGGTCAACGACTTCCTCGGCAACGCGATCACACTCGTCCGCGAACGATTCGGCGGCAGGGTCACCTACGCGGCCATCCCGCTCGAGCGCGTCGACTGGGCACCCTTCGACATCGTGGGCGTGGATCTCTACCGGTCGGCCGAGGTCGCCGAGCGGTTCGCCGAGGGCGTCCGCACCCTTGTCGCGCAAGGAAAGCCGGTCGCGATCACCGAGTTCGGCACGGCCACCTACCGCGGCGCGGGCGATCGGGGCGGCCGCGTCCTGGAGGTCGTCGAGTTCAGCAAGGACACCGGCGCGGCGATCCGGTTGGACGGCGAGTACGTCCGCGACGAGGCCGGCCAGGCCGCGTACCTGCGCGAGCTCTTGGAGATCTTCGACGACGCCGGCGTGGACAGCGCGTTCGTCTTCCTCTTCGCGCTCGACGGCTTCGTCCACCGCCCCGACGGCGACCCCCGCGACGATCTGGACCTGGCCAGCCCCGGCATCGTCAAGGTCCTCGACAACCGCCACGGCCACACCTACCCCGGCATGCCATGGGAACCCAAGGCCGCGTTCACCGCGCTCGCCGAGTACTACCGCGGCTGAACCGACCGTGGTGGGCAGGGGACGCCGACGAACTCCGGGTGGGCGCCGTCGGTGAACCGGCAGCCGAAGGTCGGTCGGGACACGGTGTGCCGGGACAGGATGTCGTCGCCGGGTGGGCGGTGGCCGGTGCGCACCCAGCGGACCAGGTCGGTGAACCCGCGCCGCAGCTCGGCCTGGGTGAACCCGCAGTGCGCGTTGCCGCGGACGGCCCGGGCGACGAAAAGCCGCGACTGGTGGTGGGCGGCGACCTCGCGCGCGTAGATCTGCTCCATGGACAACGGCACGAACAGGTCGCCGATGGTGTGCAGAGACAGCACCGGGATGCGTGGATCGCCGGTCACCGCGGGGATTCCGGTGAGGTCGGGGCTCGCGCTCGCGGTCGGCGCCACCCGCAGCACGGCGGCGTTGAGTGCCCGTTCGGCTCCGCTGAGGGCCGGGTTGCCGTCGAGTTGGTAGACGGTGCGGCGGTTGTCGGTCACGTTGCCGGGGGCGATCCCGGCGGTGCCGGCCGACAATCCCGGGTAGAGGCCGAAAAGGAACGGGATGTCGGTCAGCGGGGCGCGGCCGAACGAGCTCCAGTACGCCATCGCCGAGTCCATGCCCGGTCGGGTGCCGCCGCTGCGCTGCTCGACGCTTGCCTGCCACGCCATGCCGAGCTCGGAGAGTCGCACGTCCGGCGTGTTGAACCCGGTGCCGAGCCGCGGCAGCAGGCCGAGGACCTGCTGGCGGAACTCCGGCGCGTACGCCTGCCCTTCGGCGAGCGTGGCCGGGAAGCGGATCGCGGCGCCGGTCAACGCGGCCGCGGTCACGTTCGCGTCGAGGAAGAAGTCGAACAGCTCCTTGTCGCCGAGCACGCCGCAGTACGGCATCGCGCCGACGAAGTCCCCGCGGTGGTGCTCGATCGCGGCGGCCGTGATGTGCCCGCCCATGGACACTCCGGTCAGGTAGACGTTCCTGCTTCGTGCCCCGGTGACCGTGCCGAACAGGTCGATCAGGGCGTGCGTGTCGGTGACGCCGTGCCCGACGTCGTAGCCGTTGGTCTGGTAGCTCGACGCGGCCCAGGCGAAACCCTGCTCGACGTGGAACCGCCGGAGGGCCGGGTCGTCCACCCAGACGGTGGTGCCGGTGCCGCGGAAGCCGTGCGCGAACAGCACCAGCTCGCGGTTCCAGCGCTTGGGGACCTCGATCCGGTACGCCGAGCCGTTGGCGATCCCGGCGTACACCCGGGAGATCTCCCGGCCCCGGTCGTCGGTGAGCGGGGTGAACGCGACCGTGGTGCCGAAGTCGCAGTGCGGATCGGCGATCGTGTAGCCGGGTTGGGTGGGGCTGGGCACGGGCGCGGCGCAGGCCACCTGCCCGGCGGCGGGCGTGGCCATGGCGAAGGAGCAGGTCGCGATCATGACCGTGCTCAGCGCGGTCAGTCCGATACGCATGAGGGCATCCGACTCCCCGCCCGGGGAATTGTCAATGCGACCGGTGATGCGACCATCCGGTGTCTTGGTGGGTGATCCGGTCCTGTTCTACGTTGTCTGGGTGGAGCACAAGGTTACGGGTGTTGTCGCGAGGAGCAAGGGCGCGCCGGTGGAGTTGGCCACGGTGCTCGTTCCGGATCCGGGCCCCGGCGAGGCGTTGGTGACGGTGCAGGCGTGCGGGGTGTGCCATACCGATCTGCACTACCGGGAGGGCGGGATCAACGACGACTTCCCGTTCCTGCTCGGCCACGAGGCGGCCGGTGTGGTGGCGGCGGTGGGCCCGGACGTCGTGGACGTGGCGCCGGGTGACTTCGTGGTGCTGAACTGGCGGGCGGTGTGCGGACGCTGCCGGGCCTGCCGCAGGGGTCGGCCGTGGTACTGCTTCGACACCCACAACGCCGCGCAACCGATGACGCTGGAGGACGGGACCGTGTTGAGCCCGGCGTTGGGGATCGGTGCGTTCGTCGAGCAGACGCTGGTCCACTCAGGACAATGCACGAAGGTCGACCCGGCGGCGCGGCCGGCGGCGGTGGGGTTGCTGGGGTGCGGGGTGATGGCGGGCATCGGCGCGGCGATCAACACCGGGGGAGTGGGTCGGGGCGACTCGGTTGCGGTGATCGGCTGCGGCGGTGTCGGCGACGGCGCGGTGCTCGGGGCGCGGCTGGCCGGTGCGGCGACGATCATCGCGGTGGACGTGGACGAGCGGAAGCTCGAGTGGGCCAAGGACTTCGGCGCCACGCACACGGTCGACGCCGGCGAGACCGATCCGGTGGCGGCGATTCGGGAGCTGACCGGCGGGTTCGGCGCGGACATCGTGATCGACGCGGTGGGCCGGCCGGAGACCTGGAAGCAGGCCTTCTACGCAAGGGACCTGGCGGGCACGGTGGTCCTGGTCGGGGTGCCGACGCCGGACATGACCCTGGAGCTGCCGATGATCGACATGTTCAGCCGGGGTGGGGCCCTGAAGTCGTCGTGGTACGGCGACTGCCTGCCGTCGCGGGACTTCCCGATGCTGGTCGACCTCTACCGGAGCGGGCGGCTGAACCTCGACGGGTTCGTCTCCGAGGAGATCGGGCTCGGCGACGTCGAGGCGGCGTTCGACAAGATGCACCGGGGCGGCGTGCTGCGCTCGGTGGTGGTGTTCCAATAACGGCAACGGTTTCCGGATCGGCGCCGCCCGACGCGGTGAGTCCCGGGTTCCGCCCGCTACGACATTCGGGTGCTTTCGGTATCCGGGCGGACACCGTCTGGTGAATTTGTTTTAGGTTCGAACCTTCTCGAGTGCCGCGGGAGGGTCGATGCCCGGCGTTGGCGGGGCGCACCGGGAGCCGGATCCACGCACCGCCTCGGACCAGGCGGAGTTCCGGTCGTTTCTCCGCGAGTTGATGCGCTGGGCCGGTTACCGTTCGCTGCAGCAGCTCGAGGCGGCGGCCCGGCAGCACGGTGGCGCCATGCCTGTGTCCACAGTGGACCGTGCGTTGAACACCGACCGGCTGCCCACCGCCGACTTCGTGCGCCGCTTCGTGGCCGCCTGCCACGGCGACGTCGAACGCTGGGTGGCGGCGAGAGAGGCGTTGGCGGACCGGAGATACGCCCGGGATCAGCCGTCCGCCACCACGGTCGGCACGCAGGCCCCGGACCGGAACGGTGACCCCGCCGACATCTGCCCGTACCCGGGCCTTGCCGCCTTCACCTCCGCCCAGGCGGAGTGGTTCTTCGGGCGGGAACGCGCCATCGCGGAAGTCGTGCGGCACCTGGCCCAGCGGCTCGACGGGTCGGGGCCCCTTGTCGTCGCCGCCCCGTCGGGAGCCGGAAAGTCCTCGTTGCTGCGCGCCGGGCTGATCCCGGCGCTCGAACGCGGAATGCTGCCCGGATCGCGCGGCTGGCCGCGGCTGCTGCTCACCCCGACCCCACAACCGCTCGACGAGCTGGCCGCTCATCTCGCCGGCCTCGCCGGTGCCGAAACCCGGGTGCTCGCCGGCGAGTTGACCGCCGATCCCACCGGGCTGGTCGACGTCGTGCAGCGGGTGCTTGCGGCCCGCCCGCGGAGCCACCCGGCGCAGCCGAACAAGGTCCTCATCGTGGTCGACCAGTTCGAGGAGGTCTTCACGCTCTGCACGAGGGAGTCCCAGCGACGGGGGTTCGTCCGGGCCCTGTGCGCGGCCACCACCCGTGCCGGCGGCGCG
>NZ_DASZCQ010000184.1:0-9890 GCF_035942955.1 Actinophytocola sp.
GATCGGACGAGGCCGCGCAGCGCGTCCTGGCCGCCGCGGTCGCCTCGCGCACCGACGCCGACCGCGACCCGGTCGCCGCCGCGGTGCTGCGGTTGCTGCGCGGCGGCGCGGCCGTGGGGTCGATCGCCGGCGCCCTCGGCATGAGCCAGCGCCAGCTGCACCGCCGGTGTCTGGCCGCTTTCGGTTACGGCGCAAAGGTTCTGCACCGGGTGCTGCGGTTCGACCTGGCGGTGCGGCTGGCGCGGTCGGGCTCGCCGTTCGCCGATGTCGCCTACCGGGTGGGCTACGCGGACCAGGCCCATCTGGCCAGGGAGGTCAAGGCCCTGGGCGGGGTGCCGCTCACTCGCCTCGTCCGTGGCTCGGCGGAGCCCTGACGGCGTCCACGGTGATCCACCCACCCCGCTCGTACGGCAGCTCGACGACGCTTCCGGTCGGCAGCAGGGACCACAGAGACGGCTCGGAGCCCGGCGGTCGGTGTCAGGAGGCGGAGGTCACCCGGTAGACGTCGTAGACGCCCTCGACGCTGCGCACCGCCTTGAGGACGTGGCCGAGGTGCTTGGGGTCGCCCATCTCGAAAGCGAAGCGGCTCACCGCGACCCGGTCCCGCGAGGTGGTGACCGAGGCGGACAGGATGTTCACCCGCTCGTCGGCGAGCACCTTGGTCACGTCGGACAGCAGCCGGTGCCGGTCGAGCGCCTCCACCTGGATGGCCACCAGGAAGACCGAGGAGGCCGACGGCGCCCACTCGACGTCGACAAGGCGCTCCGGCTCGGCCATCAGGTCGGTGGCGTTGGTGCAGTCGGTGCGGTGCACGCTCACACCGCCGCCCCGCGTGACGAAGCCGAGGATGTCGTCGCCGGGCACCGGGGTACAGCAGCGGGCCAGCTTCACCCAGACGTCGCTGGTGTCCTTGACCACCACGCCGGCGTCGCCGGTGGAGCGGCGCCGGGTGACCGTCGACGGCGTGGAGCGCTCGGCCAGCTCGTCCTCGGCGTGCTCGACGCCGCCGAGCAGCGCCACCAGCCGCTGCACCACGTGCCGGGCCGAGGTGTGGCCCTCCCCCACGGCCGCGTAGAGCGCGCTCACCTCGGGGTAGCGCAGCTCGCGGGCCAGCGCGGTGATGTGGTCCACCGACACGAGGCGTTGCATCGGCAACCCGATCCGGCGCACCTCCTTGGTGATCGCGTCCTTGCCGGCCTCGATCGCCTCTTCCTTGCGCTCCTTGGCGAACCACTGCTTGATCTTGGCGCGGGCCCGTGGCGACGAGACGAAGCCCAGCCAGTCCCGCGACGGCCCGGCGCCCTCGGCCTTCGACGTGAAGATCTCGACGACGTCGCCGTTCTCCAGCTTGCGCTCCAGCGCAACCAGCCGGCCGTTCACCCGCGCGCCGATGCACCGGTGCCCGACCTCGGTGTGCACCGAGTACGCGAAGTCGACCGGGGTGGCGCCGGACGGCAGCGTGTACACGTCGCCCTTGGGCGAGAAGACGAAGATCTCCCGCACCGCAAGGTCGTAGCGCAGCGACTCGAGGAACTCGCCGGGGTCGGCGGCCTCCCGCTGCCAGTCGAGCAGCTGGCGCATCCAGGCCATCTCGTCGACCTCGACGGCCTTGCCGTCGTGGGTGCCGCGGGTCTCCTTGTACCGCCAGTGCGCGGCGATGCCGTACTCGGCCGTGCGGTGCATGTCGTGCGTGCGGATCTGCACCTCGAGTGGCTTGCCGTCCGGGCCGATCACCGTGGTGTGCAGCGACTGGTAGACGCCGAACCGGGGCTGGGCGATGTAGTCCTTGAACCGGCCCGGCATCGGCTGCCACAGCGCGTGCACCACGCCCATCGCGGCGTAGCAGTCCCGCACGTCCTCGACCAGGATGCGGACGCCGACGAGGTCGTGGATGTCGTCGAAGTCCCGGCCGCGCACGATCATCTTCTGGTTGATCGAGTAGTAGTGCTTGGGCCGGCCCTCCACCTTGGCGTTGATCCGCGACGCGTCCAGGTGGGTGGTCAGCTCGTCGGTGACCTTGTGCAGGTAGGTGTCGCGGGACGGTGCCCGGTTGGCCACCAGCCGGACGATCTCGTCGTACTTCTTGGGCTGCAGGATGGCGAACGCCAGGTCCTCCAGCTCCCACTTGACCGTGGCCATGCCCAGCCGGTGGGCCAGCGGGGCCAGCACCTCCAGCGTCTCGCGCGCCTTCTTGGCCTGCTTCTCCGGCGGCAGGAAGCGCATCGTGCGCATGTTGTGCAGCCGGTCGGCCAGCTTGATCACCAGCACCCGAGGATCCTCGGCCATGGCGATCACCATCTTGCGGATGGTCTCGGCCTCGGCCGCGGTGCCCAGCTTCACCTTGTCCAGCTTGGTCACGCCGTCGACGAGCTTGGCCACCTCGGGCCCGAAGTCCTCGCGCAACCGGTCAAGCGAGTACGCGGTGTCCTCGATGGTGTCGTGCAGCAGGGCGGCGACCAGCGTGATGGTGTCCATGCCCAGCTCGGCCAGGATCGTGGCGACCGCGAGCGGGTGGGTGATGTACGGGTCGCCGGACTTGCGCCGCTGCCCGCGGTGCATCTCCTCGGCGACGTCGTAGGCGCTCTGCAGCAGGGCGAGGTCGGCCTTGGGGTGCAGCTCGCGGTGCACCGCGGCCAGCGGCTCCAGCACCTGCTTGACCGGCGCCGAGCGCTGCGCGGTGATCCGCCGGGCGAGGCGTGCGCGCACCCGCCGTGTCGCCGACGGCGGGCGCGGCGCTGGGTGCTGTTCCTCGGCCGGGCCGGCCTCCACGTCCTGGCTCACCCACGCTCCATGTCAGCAGTCAGCTCCTGTGACCCCAGAATTCCGAGGATAACCTCGGATCGCCCGAAGAGCTGCCGGTGGTGAGCTAAACGGCGGTGCTACAGGGTCCGCAGCGCGTGCACCTTGTGCCCGGCCAGTCGGTCCCGACCGCCCAGCGCACCGATCTCGATCAGCACGCACACGCCGGTGACGACCCCGCCGGCCGTCTCGACCAGCTCGCAGGCCGCCGCCGCGGTGCCGCCGGTGGCCAGCACATCGTCGATGATCACGACGCCCTGGCCGGGCCGGATCACGTCGGCGGGAACCTCGAGCGCCGCGGAGCCGTACTCCAGCCGGTACTCGACCCGGTGCCCGACAACGGGGAGCTTGCCGGCCTTGCGCACCGGGACGACGCCGTAGCCGTGCGCGGCGGCGAACGCCGCGCCGAACAGGAACCCGCGCGCCTCGATCGCCCCGACGGCGCCGGTGCCGTCCCGGTCATGGGCCTCGGCGAACGCGTCCACCACGGCGGCCATGGCGTCCGCGTCGGCGAGCAGCGGGGTCAGGTCCCAGAACAGCACGCCCGGCTGCGGCCAGTCCGGAACCGACCGGACCAGGTCCAGCGCCCGCCCCAGCCTGCCCTCGGCCACGCCGGCTACCGGCGCTTCTTGCCGCTCGGCCGGCCCGACCGGCCCGGCGTCCTGGCCCGCTTGGCGTCGCTGGCCTTGGGGTTGCGCACCGGCACGCTGGAGGCCGCGGCCAGTGCCCGCTCGTGGCGCAGCTCGGCGTCCAGGCCGTCGTCGTCGGCGAGCGACTGCTCGACCGCCACCGCGCCGGTCGCGTCGGCAACGGGCCCCGCGCCGGCCGCGCGCCCGGCGGCCTTGCGGGCCAGGTTCTCCCGGCGCGCCCGCACCCGCGCGGCCTGCTGCTTGTACTTCGGCTCGGTCATCTTGAGGTCCACAAGCAGCGGCGTGGCGAAGAAGATCGACGACACCGCGCCGGCGATCAGACCCACCATCAGCACCAGCGCGAGGTCCTTGAGCACGCCGACGCCGAGCAGGCCGGCGCCGACGAACAGCAGCCCGGCCACCGGCAGCGTCGCGATCAGCGACGTGTTGATCGACCGCATCAGGGTCTGGTTGAGCGCCAGGTTCGCCGCTTCCGCATAGGTGCGCCGGGTCAGGCCGAGCAGGCCCCTGGTGTTCTCCCGGACCTTGTCGAAGACCACCACCGTGTCGTAGAGCGAGAAGCCGAGGATCGTCAGCAGGCCGATGACCGTCGACGGGGTCACCTCGAAGCCCACGAGGGAGTAGACCCCGGCGGTGACCGTCAGGTCGTGCAGCAGTGTCCCGATCGCCGAGACCGCCATCCACCGCTCGAAGGCGAACGCCAGGAAGACCGACACCAGCACCAGGAACACGGCGAGCGCGATCAACGCCTGGCGGGAGATCTCGCCGCCCCACGAGCCGCTGACCGCGCTGTCGCTGATCACCTGCTCGGTCGAGACACCGTTGGCGCCGACCGGCTTGAGGTCGTCGAACAACGCCTTCTTCAGCCGCGTGACCTCGTCGGCGTTCAGCGTCTCGGACTTGATCTGGATGCTCTGGGTGCCGCCGGTGCCCACGGTCTGCACCGTCGCCGGCTCCTTGCTCAGCGCTTGGCCGAACACCTCGGTCACCCGGTCGGTGGAGATCGGACCGGTGGCGCTCTGGGCCGGCATCTGGATCTTGGTGCCGCCCTCGAACTCGATGCCCAGGTGGAACCCGCGGAACACCATCGAGCCGACGCAGACCAGCACCAGCAGGCCGAGGGCGATGTACCAGACCTTGCGCTTGCCGACGATGTCGAACGCGCCCGTGCCGGTGTAGAGCCGCTCGAACACCCCGCGCCGCTTGGCGGGCGTCGTGCCGCGCGGAAGGTCCGGCGTGCGCGCCGTCGTGTCGGTGTCGTGGTTGGACATGATCACGCCTCCTTCCCGGCGGTGCCCAGCGCCGGCCGGGCGGCCGCCCGCTGCTCGGCCGCCAGCCGTTGCACGGCGCCGAGGCCGGAGAATCGCGGGCTGGACAGCAGCTTCGACGTCGACGCGAGCGCGACGAGCGGGTGCGTGACGAGGAAGACCACGACGATGTCGAGCACGGTCGACATGCCGATGGTGAACGCGAAGCCCCGCACCTGGCCGACCGCGAGCACGTACAGCACCACGGAGGCGAGCAGGATGACCGCGTCGGCGGACAGGATCGTGCGCCGGGCCCGAGCCCAGCCGCGCGGCACCGCCGAGCGGAAGGTCCGGCCCTCCCGCACCTCGTCTTTCAGGCGTTCGAAGAACACCACGAACGAGTCGGCGGTGATACCGATCGCGACGATGTACCCGGCCACGCCGGCGAGGTCGAGGGTGAACCCGATCCATCTGCCGAGCAGCACCAGCACCGCGAACACGATCGACGCGGACAACACCAGCGACAGGATCGTGAGGATGCCGAGCATCCGGTAGTAGAACAGGCAGTAGACGAACACCAGCGCGAGCCCGATCGCACCGGCGATCAGCCCGGCGCGCAGCGACGACAGGCCCAGCGTCGCCGAGACGGTCTCGGCCTCCGAGGACTCGAACGACAGCGGCAGCGAGCCGTACTTCAGCACGTTGGCCAGATCCTTGGCCTCGCTCTGCTTGAAGCCGCCGGTGCCGCCGTTGATCCGGGTGCTGCCGCCGACGATCGCCTCCTGGATGGTCGGCGCGGACACCACCTCGGTGTCCAGCACGAAGGCGGCCTGCTTGCCGACGTGCTCGGTGGTGTAGGTGGCCCAGGTCTTGCTGCCCTCACTGTGGAAGTTGAGGATCACGACGTAGCCGACGCCCTGGTCGTCGACCTGCGAGTTGGCGTCGCTGATCTGCCGGCCGTCCAGGAACGACGTGCCGAGGATGTAGGCGATCGGCTCCTTGCGGTCGCAGGCGGCCAGCGGCAGGTTCGGGTCGTCGTTGCCGACCAGCGGGTCCTTGTGGCCCGGCGAGCAGTCCAGCGTCGCCACCGCGGCCTGCTGCGCCGCCTGGTCGGCCTGCGCGGTGCCGTCCGGGCTCGGCGCGAGCACCGGATTCTGCCGGCACTCCTTGGCTTCCTTGATGAGCGTCGACGTCTCGACGGCGGGCGGCCGCTTGGCCGCGACGTCCGCGTTGTACGAGTCGAGGTCCTGCTTGTACTTCGTGCAGGCGGCCGCGGGGTCGGCCGGTTGGCCGGTGGCCGGCGGCGTGGGGCTCGGGCTGGGGCTGGTCGGCTGCCCGGCGGCCGCCGGGGCGGGCCGGCCCTGCGGGGCGCCGCTGCTCGGCTGGGATCCGGCCGACGGCGGCGTCTGCGAGCCCGAGGTCGGCGGCGGCTGGCTGCCCGATGTCGGCGGTGGCTGCTGCTGGTCCGGCTGGGGTCCGACCGGGATCGGCCCCTGCACCACCTCGCGGAAGTACAGGCGCGCGGTCTGGCCGAGGGTCTTGGCCTGGTCGCCGCCCTCGCCGGGCACCGTGATCACGATCTGGTTGCCGTCCAGGACGACCTCGGCGCCGCTCACGCCGATGCCGTTGACCCGGGTCTCGATGATCCGCCGGGCCTCGTTGAGCGCCTCCCGCGACGGCGCGTCGCCGGACTCGGTCCGCGCGGTCAGCGCCACGCGGGTGCCGCCCTGCAGATCGATGCCCAGCTTGGGCTTGGGCTGGTGGTCACCGGTGGCGAACACCAAGGCGTACAGGAGCGCCACGATGAACAGGAAGGACGCGAGATAGCGCCACGGGCGGAAGTGCCCGGCCGGTGTTGCCACGGTCGGTCGATCTCCTCAAACTTGCGCGGAGGTGCCCGGTTCACGCAGGTCGTGCGGTCCCCGGGCACGTGTTCTTGTCACACACCGCTGCGCCCGCATCCAAGACACAGCGCAAGCGGATGCGGGCGCAGCGTACCGGCTGCGGCGTAAGCCCGGTGTCACCCCAGGACCGGCACTACTTCGTCTTGGACTTGGAATCCGTCGTCGTGTCGACCTCGGCCTCGACCTCGGCCGGCTCGTCGACCGTCTCGTACTCCTCGACCTCATCGGAGACCTCGTCCTCGACCTCCGTGACCTTCTCCCGCACGGCGGCCCGCAGCCAGTTGGTCTCCACGCCGGGGGCGATCTCGAGGTCGACCGTCGTGTCGTAGGTGGCGGTGATCGTGCCGTAGAGCCCAGAGGTGGTCATCACCCGGTCGCCGACCTCCAGCGAGTTCTGCAGCTCCTGCTGCTGCTGCACGGCCCTGCGCTGGCGCCGGCTCATGAAATACATCATGAGACCGAGCAGCCCGAACAACAGGAGCATCGGAAGCAGTTCCATGTTTCTCCATCCGGCGGACGTTCACTGGCTCCCAGGTACGTCCGTTTTGTTCTGAGTTGTCTTCTCGCCGAGTGTGCCAGGCTTACTCTGCGGTGTGCGCGGGGTCACTCTCGTCGAACAGCGTAGGCGCCAGTTGCCCCGCGGCGTCGCGCGGGGGCGGCAGGCCGAGGTGCGTCCACGCCGCGGCGGTGGCTACCCGGCCCCGCGGCGTCCTGGCGAGCATGCCCACCCGTACGAGGTATGGCTCGCACACCTCTTCCACGGTAGCCGGCTCCTCGCCAACCGCAACGGCCAGCGTCGAGATCCCGACCGGCCCGCCACCGAACGAGCGGACCAGCGCGTCCAGCACCGCCCGGTCCAGCCGGTCCAGCCCGAGCTCGTCGACGTCGTAGACCTCCAGCGCGGCCCTGGCGACCGCGCGGGTGACCGAGCCGTCGGCCCGCACCTCGGCGAAGTCGCGCACCCGGCGCAGCAACCGGTTGGCGATCCGGGGGGTGCCCCGGGACCGGCCGGCGATCTCCGCCGCGCCGTCCGGGCGCAGGTCGACGCCGAGGATCGTGGCCGAGCGCCGGAGCACCTGCTCCAGCTCCTCGGGTGTGTAGAACTCCATGTGGGCGGTGAACCCGAACCGGTCGCGCAGCGGCCCGGTCAGCGATCCCGACCGGGTGGTGGCGCCGACCAGGGTGAACGGGGCGATCTGCAGCGGGATGCTGGTGGCGCCGGGGCCCTTGCCCACCACGACGTCCACCCGGAAGTCCTCCATCGCCAGGTAGAGCATCTCCTCGGCGGGCCGGGCGATCCGGTGGATCTCGTCGATGAACAGCACGTCGCCCTCGACCAGGTTGGACAGCATCGCGGCCAGGTCGCCGGCCCGCTCGAGCGCCGGCCCCGAGGTGATCCGCATGGCGCTGCCCAGCTCCGCCGCGATGATCATCGCCAGGCTGGTCTTGCCCAGCCCCGGCGGCCCGGACAGCAGCACGTGATCCGGCGGCGAGCCGCGCCCGGCCGCACCCTTGAGCACCAGCTCGAGCTGCTCACGCACCCTGGCCTGCCCGACGAACTCGGCGAGCCGCTTCGGCCGCAGGGTGGACTCGTCCTCCCGCTCGCCGGGTCCGACCAGCGGGGAGACCAACTCCTCTTCGGTCATGGCCGGCCCTATGCGATTCTGCGCGCGACGCAGCCGCGCCGGCGGGGCGTAGCCGACCGTGTGTCGCGTCGCATCCGGCCATTGCCCCGCCACCGCGACAGCGTGCCTTCGGCAACGGCGCGCTCGGTGGTCACCATGACTGCCGCCACTCCTCTTGCGTGGACCTCCACGTCATCCTGCATCAACGCTTGCTGCCCAGGGTGGTCAGTGCCTTGCGCAGCACGGCGGAGGTGTCCGAGGTGCCGTTCTCCAGCAGCACGCCGTCCACCGCCTGCTCGGCCTGCTTGGCCGCGAAGCCGAGGCCCACCAACGCCTCGATCACCGAGGAGCGGACGCCCTGCACCGCGCCGGCGACCGCCGAGCCGGACGTCGACGGCAGGGCGGAGACCTTGTCGCGCAGCTCGATGATCAGCCGCTCTGCGCCCTTGCGGCCGATGCCCGGCACCTGGGTGAGCACGGCGACGTTGCTGTCGGCCAGTGCGGTGCGCAGCTGCGCGGGCTCGAGCACGGCGAGCGCGGCCATGGCCAGCCGCGGGCCGATGCCGGACACGGTCTGCAGCAACCGGAACAGCTCGCGCGCCTCGGCGTCGGCGAACCCGAACAGGGTCAGCGAGTCCTCCCGGACCACCAGCGAGGTGGCCAGGGTCGCCTCCTCGCCGCGACGCAATGTGGCCAAAGTGGACGGTGTGGCCTGTACCGCAAGCCCGACCCCGCCGACCTCGACCACCGCGTGGTCCAGCCCGACCGAGAGCACCTTTCCACGTACCGAAGAGATCATCTGGTCGCTCCGTTCGGTGCTTGCGCGAGTCTGCGCGCAACGCAGTCGCGCCGGCAGGGCGCGGCTGCCCGGCCGGTGCGGTTACCCGGTCGGCGCCCTGCCACTGCAACAGCGTGCCATCGGCCCGGAGCGCGCCCGGTGGTCGCCTTTGGGTGCCGCGCGGTCATCTCGCAACACGTCCCCTCGCGGCCGTCAGCCGGGCCCGGTGCTTGCGGGCCAGCTCCGCGGCCTTCGCCTCGGCCTCGGCCAGCCGGTTGCGCAGCGGCGCCCGCCAGATGTGGCAGATCGCCAGGGCCAGGGCGTCGGCGGCGTCGGCGGGACGCGGCCGCTCCGGCAGCTCGAGCAGCCGGGTGACCATCGTGGTCACCTGTGCCTTGTCCGCCCGCCCCGAGCCGGTCACCGCGGCCTTGACCTCGCTCGGCGTGTGGAACATGACCGGCAGCCCGCGCCGCGCCGCGGCCAGCGCCACCACGCCGCCCGCCTGCGCCGTGCCCATCGCCGTGCGGACGTTGTACTGGCTGAACACCCGCTCCACCGCCACCACGTCCGGCTTGTGCTCGTCCAGCCAGGCGTCCACGATGTCGGCCACGGCCAGCAGCCGGGCGGACAGCGCGGCGTCCACCGGGGTGCGTACCACGTCGACCGCCACGCACCGCACCTCGCGCCCGGCCCCGCCATCCACGACGGCGATGCCGCACCGGGTCAGCCCGGGGTCGACACCCAGCACGCGCACGCCATCTCCCACCACCGTCCGTGAACACTCGTTCGAACCCTACGTCTCGCGCCAGGGCCTACGGCTGACCGACACGCCGGCCGGCGGTCGGCAGGTGGGTGTCGTGAGCCTTTGTGGTGCTACAGCCCCACAA
>NZ_DASZCQ010000185.1:0-27607 GCF_035942955.1 Actinophytocola sp.
GCCGTATCCGCCGACCCGTCGGCGCCGGTGCTGCTGCCGGTCGACGGCACGCTGATCGCGATCGGCGCGGCCGGCGCGCTGCTCACCGGGCCGGACGAGCGCCGTCCGGTCCGCTCGGACCGGCAGACCTTTCCCGGGGCCGGACCCGGTCACCTGCTGATGGACCACGACGGCACGGTCATCGCCATCGCCGGCGCGCCGGGCTGAGAAAGGCCGGGGACGCGGAGGGGGGTGGCGGGCGGGTAAGAGTTGTCATACTACCCGGAGTGCTAGAAGATTTCTGGCGCCACTCGACGACGAGGAAGGTGCCCACATGCGACAGATGACACTCCTGGCGGTTGCGGCGTCCACCACGTTGCTCCTCTCCGGGTGCCTGGGGCAGGAGCAGGACAGCAACGCCAATCGCAACGCGGAGGCCAAGGACGTCACCCTGACGATCACGTCGAACTCGGTGGCCGGCGGCAAGAACGCGCTGGGCGCGGCGTGGATCACCGACTGGGTCATCCCGAAGTTCGTCGAGCAGCAGAAGGCCAAGGGCGTCAACGCCACCGTCAAGTTCGACGGCATCGGCTCGGACGACAAGGAGTTCAAGACCAAGATCGCGCTGGACTTCAACACCGGCAGCGGCGGCGACGTCATGGAGATCGACGGGATCTGGCTCGGCGAGTTCGCCCAGGCGGGTCAGGTCAAGCCGCTCGACGAGCTGGTCGGCAAGGACAAAGTGGACTCCTGGGACGGCTGGGGCCAGATCCCGGACGCGGTCGAGGCGCTCGGCACGTTCGAGGGCAGGCGGTACGGCATCCCGATCGGCACCGACGGCCGGGTGCTGTTCTTCAACAAGAAGCTGTTCGCCCAGGCCGGGTTGCCGGCCGACTGGCAGCCCAAGAGCTGGGACGAGATCATCGCGGCCGGCGAGAAGCTCAAGGCGCTGCCCGGGGTGACGCCGATCCAGCTCAACGCCGGCACGGTGATGACCGAGGCGACCACCATGCAGGGCGTGCTGCCGCTGCTGGTCGGCACCGGCAAGCAGATCTACGACAACGGGAAGTGGTTGGGCGCCAGCCAGAACATCAGGGACGTGCTGGGCATGTACCAGCGGGTCTACGGCGGCGGGCTGGGCGACCCGCTGATCCAGCAGGAGGCCAAGGGGCGGGACCGGTCGTTCGCCCTGTTCGCCGAGAACAAGATCGGGATCCTGCTGGAGAGCGACTACTTCTGGCGCTCGGTGGTCGAGCCCACGAAGGGCGTGGCCAAGATGGCCGACCGCAACACCGCGGTCGGGTGGGCGCAGATCCCGGCCAGGACCCCCGGTGCGGGCGTCGGCGGCCAGGACTTCGTGAGCATGTCCGGCGGATCGATCCGGGTGATCAACCCGAAGTCCCAGTTCCCGCAGCAGGCCTGGGAGTTGCTGCAGTTCATGAACTCCTTCGAGGCGACGAAGGCCCGGCTGGCCGGCACCGCCCAGGTCACCCAGCGCGACGACGTCAACGAGGAGGTCCTGTCCGGCGACCCGATGCTCAGCTTCATCGCCACCAAGGTGCTGCCGACCACCCGGTTCCGGCCGGGGCTGGCCGACTATCCCAAGGTGTCCTCGGCGCTGCAGCAGGCAACGGCGGACGTGATCGGCGGCAAGAGCCCGGACGAGGCGGCCGCGGGCTACCAGGAGGCGCTCAAGAAGGCGGTCGGCGAGGGGAACATCGCCGGTGGCTGATCCCGGGGCCGGCGCCGCCACGGTGATCGACGCTCCGGCGAAGGTCCGGAGCGTCACCGCCGACGTCGGCGGGTTGGGCCGGGTGCGGGCGCTCGGCTTCGTCACGCCCGCGTTCGTGCTGATCGGGACGTTCCTGATCTTTCCGGCACTGTGGACGATCTACATCGGGATCACCAACTACCAGCTCACCGGGCCGAACGCGGTCGTGCCCAAGGTCGTCGGGCTGTCCAACTACCTCGAGGCGCTCGACGACGCGCTGTTCGGCAACGCGCTGTGGCTGACGCTGGTGTTCGTGATCGGCTCGGCGGTGCTCGGGCAGAACCTGCTCGGTTTCGCGCTGGCCTGGACCCTGCGCTCGGCCCGGCCGTGGCTGCGCGGGCTGGTCGAGGCGCTCGTGCTGCTGGCCTGGATCCTGCCCGGCGTGGTGGTCGCGTACCTGTGGATCGCGGTGCTGGACCGCAGCGGGGGCACGCTCAACGCGCTGCTCGGCACGCCCGGCACGGCCTGGCTGCTGCAATATCCGATGGCGTGTCTTGTCGTGTTCAACACCTGGCGGGGCACCGCGTTCTCGATGATGCTGTACAGCTCGGCGCTCGCCGCCGTGCCACCGTCCCAGTTGGAGACCGCCCGGATGGTCGGCGCGAGCCGCCTGCAGACCGTGCGGGACGTGGTGTTCCCGCACATCCGCGGGCACGTGCTGACCAACACGCTGCTGATCAGCCTGTGGACGTTCAACGATTTCACCCCGTTCCTGCTCACCGCGGGCGGACCCAACCACCGGTCCGAGACGCTGCCGATCTTCATCTACCAGCAGGCGATCGGCGGCGAGGGCAACGGCCGGCTGGGCTACGCCTCGGCCATCTCGCTGCTGTTGCTGCTGGCCAACCTGGTGGTGTCGCTGGTGTACCTGGCGTTGCTGCGTAGGAGACGCGAGCCATGAACGCGTTGGTACTGCGCCGGATCGGCTACTCGGTGTTCATGGCCGTGGTGCTCGCGTTCTTCGCGATCCCCATGCTGTGGCTGGCCAGCGCGCCGTTCGACAGCCGCCCGGGGCTGGGCCTGCGGTGGCCGGAGTGGACACTGGACAACGTCGGCGCCACGCTCGACCATCCGTACGCGCTCGGCTCGCTGGTCAACTCGGTCGTGCTGTGCGTCATCGCCACCGCGGTGACCACCGCGCTCGCGACGCTGGCCGCGTACGCGCTGTCCCGGGTGCGCATCCCCGGTCGGGATGCCTTGCTGTATCTGCTGTTGCTGCTGTCCAGTGTGGTCACCGGCACGGCGGCCATGGTGCCGATCTTCGTCATGATGTTCCAGTTGGGACTGATCAACTCCCAGTTCGGCACCGCGCTGGTGATCGCCGGCGGGATGCTGCCGGCGGCGATCTTCATCCTGAAGGACTTCGTGGACGCGGTGCCCCGGTCCTATGAGGAGTCGGCGCGGGTGTTCGGCGCGTCGCCGGGCCAGGTGCTGCTGCACGTGGTGCTTCCCGTTGCCCGGCCGGGCATCGCGACGATCCTGGTCTGGTCGTTCGTCCAGGCGTGGGGCAACTTCCTGCTGCCGTTCCTGCTGCTGCGCGACGTCGACGAGCAGCCGGCGGCCGTGCTGCTGCAGACCCTGCGCGACGAGGGCGGCAGCGCGAACCTGACGGTGATCCCGGTGTTCTCGCTGCTGTACTCGATCCCCGTGATCGTATTGTACCTGTTCGTCAGCAAGCGGTACGGGTTCCGCTTCCACGGAGGGATCAAGGCATGAAGCTTCCGGAATGCCTGGCGAGGGAGTTGGCCCACCGCGACGAGGGCAGTGAGCGGAGCTTGCGGAGCGAACCAGCCAATGCTCCTGCGGCTCCGAGGAACGAGGAGACGCAGGCTTGGCGGAGCTTGCGGAGCGAACCATTCGATGCTCCTGCGGCTCGGAGGAACGAGGAGACGCAGGCTTGGCCGAGGAACGAGATCTGCCCGAGGAGCGGTCCGGTGACCACCCGCCCAAGACGACCCACGGCCATGGCCAACATTCCCGAGCTGTGGAGTACAGTCTAGATGGCAGGCATCGAGCTGAGTGGACTGTCCACTGTGTACCCGAACGGGGTGCGGGCGGTGGACTCGCTTGACGTGCGCATCACCGACGGAGAGTTCTTCGCGCTGCTCGGTCCGTCCGGCTGCGGCAAGACCACGCTGCTGCGCACGATCGCCGGCCTGGAGGCGGCGACCGAGGGCACCGTATCGATCGGCGGGCGGGACGTCACCCGGATGGACCCGGGCCGCCGCCGGGTGGCCATGGTATTCCAGGACTACGCGCTGTTCCCGCACATGTCGGTGGCGCAGAACATCGCCTACCCGCTGCGGGTGCGGCGGGCCCCGCGGGCGCGCCAGCGGGAGGCGGCCGAGCACACGTCGGCCAGCCTGGGCCTTGCCGGGCTGCTCGACCGCCGGCCCGGTCAGCTGTCCGGCGGCCAGCAGCAGCGGGTGGCCCTGGCCAGGGCGATCGCCATGGAGGCCGACGTGCTACTGCTCGACGAGCCGTTGTCCAATTTGGACGCTCGGCTTCGGTTGGAGGCACGCACCTTCCTCAAGCGGCTGCAGCGGGAGCTGGGCCTGACCACCGTGTTCGTCACGCACGACCAGGCCGAGGCGCTCGCCCTCGCCGACCGGATCGCGGTCATGGAATCCGGGCAGATCCGCCAGCTCGGCAGCCCCAAGGAGGTGTTCCAGCGGCCCGGCAGCACGTTCGTGGCCAACTTCATCGGCTCCACCCCGATGAACCTGCTCGACGGCGTGGTGCGCGACGGCGCGGTCGAGGTGGCCGGCGCCCGCCTCACCCCGCCCGCCGGCCTGACCCTGACCGACGGCGCCCCGGTCATCGCCGGCATCCGCCCGGAGTACCTGTCCCCGGGCCCGCCCGGCGCCGAGGGCATCGCCGGCACCGTCTCGATCGTGGAGAACCTCGGCATCTCCTCCCTGGTCACCCTGGAGTGCGCCGGCGGCGTCCTGGTCGGCATGACCGTCCTCGAGCACGACGAGCCCGCCATCGGGGCCGCGGTCACCGCCGTCCCCCAACCCGGCAGGCTGCTGCTCTACGGCGGCGAGGACGGCCTCCTGCTCGGCGAGGCCGAGGTCCTGGCCGAGGCATAAGCCGGCAATTCTGTAACGGTCGGCCGGAGTGTGGTCGACTTCTCGGGCAGGGAAGGGAGAAACTGTCCGGGATGAGGCGCGTCGCCGTTGCGATCGGGATCGAAGAGTTCGATCAGCAGACGAATTTGGAGTTCGCGCCCGGGCTCGCCGGTCAGCTCGGCCAGGAGCTGACGAAGGTCGGCTACGAGGTGTCGACGATAACCCGACCCAGGCTGTCGAGCGCCGAGCTGGGATCCGCCGTCAATGCGCTTCTCACCGGGTACGGCGCCGACGATCTGGCCATCGTGCATATCGTCACGCACGGCCACCTGGCCGACGGCCAGGGAACCGTCTTCGCCCGCGGCAGCGATTGCGCCAACCATTCCGACGCCAGCATCGGGCACTGGCTGACCATGCAGCAGGAAGCCGAACGCCCGCTCGCGCTGTTCCTGCTCGATCTGTGCTCGGCGGGCACGGCGGCCCGACTTCCCTGGCAGGGCCGGCTCGAGGGCCGGGTGCGGGGTTGGGTCATCGCCGCCTGCCAGGCCGACCGGCCGGCCTACGACGGCCGGTTCACCGAGGCGGTCATCGAGGTGCTGAGCGCGTTGCGCCGCGGCGAGCTGGACGTCGACCCGAGCCTGAAATACGTGCCGGTGCCGACGGTCGCGCGGGCGATCCGCCGGGAGGTCAACCGGTTGGCGTCGATTGCTGACGCGTACGACCAGCAGGTCACCGCGAGCCTGGTGGATATCAGCGTCGACGAGGAATTGCCGTTCTTCCCGAACCCGGCGTACACCGACCACCCGCGGCCGAGGCTGCGCGCCGCCGTCGACCCGGGCACCCTGCCATTTCTCGACGATCTGGACGAGGGCCTCGACGCGCGGCATTTTCTGGAACGCGCCACCGGCCTCGGCCGGCTGACCGACGCCAATTCACCGCTGGTCGGCTGCTTCACCGGACGGGACCGGGAGCTGCGCGAGATTTCGCCGTGGCTCAACGGGCTCGGCAACAGCCCGTTGTGCGTGGTCACCGGCAGCCCGGGCTCGGGCAAGTCGGCGCTG
Organism: Actinophytocola sp.; assembly: GCF_035942955.1. Taxonomy (GTDB): domain Bacteria; phylum Actinomycetota; class Actinomycetes; order Mycobacteriales; family Pseudonocardiaceae; genus DASYTH01. The sequence goes on from NZ_DASZCQ010000185.1 coordinate 5,883, forward strand.
CTCGGCGTGCTGGTGTGCGCGGCCCATCCGTTGCTGCGCGGCGAGACCGAGGCCGTCTGGAAGCGCATAGCCCAGTGGCCGCTGCCGATCGACAACCTGGCCGCGGTGCACGCCCGGCAGCGCGGGCTGGGCGCGGTGACGGCGTCGATCGTGCGGCAGCTGGGCCTGCCGGAGAACCTGACCGCCGCGGACCTGGTCCAGACCCTGAGCCGCGGCAAGGTCTCGCCGGTCATCGTGCTGGATGCGTTGGACGAAGCCGACGATCCCACCGAGATCATGACCGACCTGCTGCTGCCGCTGTTCGAGACCGCGGCGGTGCGACTGTTGATCGGCGTACGCCATTACCAGCAGTTCAAGGCGCTGTTCGACCGGGCCTGGATGGTCGACCTGGACACCGTCGAGCAGGATGTGCTTGAGGACGACCTCTACCGCTACGTCAACAGCCTGCTGCGCGCCACGGTGTACCGCCGGCAGGGCGCGGTGATCGGCGCCTTCGCGCACAGCGTGGCGAGCATCCTCGCCGCGCCGGACGAGGACGGGAGCCGAACGTGGGGGCCGTTCCTCGTCGCCGGCCTCTACACCCGGCACCTGGTCCGGGCCCACGTCGATCCACCCGTCAGCGACCCGGCCCGTGCGGCTGGGCTGGGGGAGGCGGTGCCGGTCGACCTGCCCGGCGTTCTCGAGCTGGACCTGGCGCTGCAGGACGACGAGCAGCCGTGGCTGCGCCCGGTGATGTCCGCGCTCGCCTACGCCCGCGGGGCGGGCATGCCGGTTTCCGTGCTGACGCGGGTCGCGCCCGTGTTCGCCCGGCACTCGGCCAAGCCCACCGTCGCCGAGATCCGCTCTGCCCTGTCGGCCGGAAAGTTCTACCTCCGCCAGGCCATGGACACCGATCACAGCAACGTGTACCGCCTGTTCCACCAGGGCCTCGCGGATACCCTGGCGCAGCATCCGTTCCACCATGCCGGCCAGTTCCTCGACGCGCTACTGTCCTCGTTGGGCCCACCCGACAACCGCGACTGGGACGCCGCCGAGCCCTACCTGCTGCGCCACGTCGCCGACCACGCCGCCGACGCCGACCGTCTCAAGGAGCTCGAGTCCGACCCCGGCCTGTTGCTGAACCCGAACTTCTCCCTCGCCACCGACTCCCCGGCGGGAGCCGCACTGGCCGCCAAGGCCCGCCGGTTCGTCGGCATCACCACACCGGCGAAGCTCGCACTGGCCGCCGTCCGCGCCGGACTTCCTGAATTGGCCCGTCGCGCCGCCAACCTCGCCGGACGTCCCCCGCTGACCTGGCAACCACGCTGGATCCTTGGCGAACCCAGCCCGGCGACCTATCCGGTCACGCAACCCACGGCGCAGGAACCCGATCGCTCGGTGAAGGAAGTCGCGCGGGTGCCGGTGCCCGCCGGTCCCCCGATCGATGATCCCGACCGGACCAGCGCCGTAGCGATATCGGCGGACGGCCGCCACGCGGTCGCCGTCGGTCGCCATCACGCCTTGGTGTTGTCCCAATCGGACTCCGGGTCAGTGCACTCCGACCTGTTCAACTTCGGCGGGAACGTCGTGGTGATCTCGGATGACGGCAGGCGGGTGCTCGTCGGAGGTCCGGACGGTCTGCAGACGCTGAGCGGCCCGCGGTGGGTGATCCGGGAGAGCGCACCCTTCGCCGGCAATGTCGTCGCTGTCGCCGTGGCGATCACGGGCGATGTGGGGTTGGTCAACGCCGACGGCGTGATCATGCAGTGGCATCCGGATCGGGACGATCAGTTTGTCAAGGAAACTCGGCATCGGAATGGCCTGTGGTCTGTGGTCTTCGGCGCGGCAGGAGTCATTGCGTGTTACGCCGATGCAAAACGAGAGCTGGTCGTCTTCTCCTCCGGTGAGACCGAGCGGTACAACCTGGGTTCTCCCGCATACGCTGTGACCATGACTCCGGGCGGTCGCTATGTGATCGCGGCGACCAGCCGCGGCACGATGCTCATCACTGATCGGGAGCGGATTCACCTGCCGGTTGCGCTCGGCCACCCGGTCCCGATTCGGGCGCTGGCTACCTCACCGGACGGCCACTTTATGGCCGCTGGGCGCGAGGACGGTTCAGTAGAGATATGGCGGATATGGCCTGAACTCTTTGTGACAAGGCTCGATCTGTCGAAGGCTCCTATCCGCGCGGTTGCCGTTGCTCGCCATGCCAAGCAGGTTGTCGCCGCTGACGTGGACGGTGTCGTGTACCTGGGCGACCCGACCGCCGAGCCTTCCGACCCTCGGCCGCCTATCGACGTCGCGCCACAGGTTCCGCTGGTCACCGCGTTCACGGCCGTCGATGCCCGGACCGCCGTAGTGGGTTGGCAAAACGGCTCGGTGCAGGTGTTCAACCCTCGTGAACCGGTCCTGTGTCTGGATCAGTCGCACATCGTCGGCAACAGCCGGGTCCGGCACATTGCGGCGACGGTCATCGCCGGTGAACCAGCCGTGCTAGTGTCCACACAGGACAGTCATTGGCTGTTGACGTCGACCGGTTGGTCGGACGTCTCCCGCTGGTCGCTGGCCGGCAGCCTCGCCCCGAGACCGAAAACGTCGGGGCACATCGTGATCGAGGGTCGGCTCATGGTGGTGGCGGTGACAGGCACTGGTGGGATGCGGATCGCCAACGCCGGACTGGGCGGCGACGATGTCAGAGATGTAGGCGATCATCCTGGATGCCAGGTTGTCGAGTGTGCCCATGTGAATGGGCGTCCCATGGCGTTCACGGGAGGGACCGATGGCGCCATCCGGGTGTGGGATCTGCTCGACGAGGGCCTCACCGACACGATCGAGGTCGGGCGGCCGGTGTGGCGGATCGAGGTGGTGGACGGGCACCTGCTGCTCGTCGGCGCGGGCGGCGAGCTGATCGCGTTCGAGCATGTCAGCGTGGTGCGGCGATGAGCAGGATCCTTGGGGTGCATGGGATCGGGAAGTACCGCTACCACCGTGCGGCCGGGTCGGCGGAGGGGGCGGCGGCGGCCCTTGGTGCCGAGTGGGCCGGGCACCTGGGTGATCCGCGGGTGGAGCTTGCGGTCGCGTACTACGCGCATCATCTGCACCGGGGGACGCCGCAGGGGCCGGAGGACGACCCGGCCGGGCTGGAGCCCGAGGCGCAGGAGCTGCTGGTCGAGTGGGTGGAGACGCTGCAGCCGGTGCCGTCGATCGCGCAGGGGCCGCGGACCGCGCGGGCCCGGCAGGCGGCCGACTGGCTCACCCGCAACTTCGGCGCCGCGGCGCGGGTGTTCGCGATCGCGTTCTGCCGCGAGGTGCACACCTATCTGTCCACTCCGGACTCACCGCGCCGGATGCTTGCCCGGCGGGCGGTGGCCGACGCCCTTGCCGCGCACCGGCCCACCATCGTGATCGCGCACTCGCTGGGCAGCGTCGTCGCCTACGAGACCCTGTGGGCCCATCCGGAGCACGACGTGGACCTGCTGATCACGATTGGCAGCCCGCTGGCCATGCCGGGCGTCGTGCTGCCAAGGCTGCTGCCCGGCGCCGACACCGGCGGGCGGCCGCCCCGGGTGCGCCGCTGGCTCAACATCGCCGACGTCGGCGACATCGTGGCCATCCCGCGCTCCGGGCTGGGTGCGCACTTCGCCGGGGTGGAGCGGGACATCACGACCACGATCGGCGACTGGGACTTCCACACCGCCGGCGGCTACCTGCGCTCACCCGACCTGATCAAGGCCATCGGCTAGAGCTCCACTCGGACCGCAGCACGCTGTACAGCACCTCGTCGCGCCAGGCGCCGGCGCGGAAGGTGTAGCCACGCAGCACGCCCTCCCGGGTGAAGCCGGCCTTCTCCAGGGCGCGCTGCTCGGCGTGGTTCTCCGCGTCGGTCATGGCCTGGATGCGGTTCGCCGGGGTGTTGGTGAACAGGTACCGCACGAGCTGGCGGTGCGCCTCGGTGCCGTAGCCCTGCCCGCGTAGCCGCGGCCACAGGCTGATGCCGATCTCCCAGCCGGTGTCTATCGATCCGCCGTGCGCCGGGCGCCAGGAGACGAACCCGGCGTTCTCGCCGGCTTCGGTGTCCACCATCAGGACCCAGCGGTCGCCGCCGAGCAGGCCGTTCTCCTCGAACAGGCGGCGCCACCTGCGGGGATCGGTGAACCCCTGCCAGTTGTGCACCCCGATCGACTCGGGGTCGGCGAACATGGCGTCCAGCGCGTCGAGATCGTCCTCGGTCACCGGCCGGAACCGGATCCGCGCCGTCGTCACGCCAGCGCGGCGTCGAGGGTGATCGTCGTGCCGGTCAGGGCCTTGGACACCGGGCAGTTCTGCTTGGCGGTCTCGGCCGCGGCGACGAAGGCGTCGTTGTCGACGCCGGGCACCGTGGCGCGCACGGTGAGGTGGATGCCGGTGATCCCCTCGCCGGGCTGGAACGTCACGTCCGCCTTGGTGTCCATGGACTCCGGCGGGGTGCCCGCACCGGCGAGGCCGTGCGAGAGGGCCATCGAGAAGCAGCTCGCGTGCGCGGCGGCGATGAGCTCCTCCGGGCTGGTCCGGCCCTCCGGCTTCTCCGCGCGCGACGCCCAGGTGACGTCGTACCGGCCGAGGTTGGAGGAGTCGAGCGACACGGTTCCGGCGCCCTCCAGGAGCGAGCCCTCCCAGTGCGCGTTCGCGGTACGTGTGGTTGCCATGGGCAGATCACATCAGACCGGGTCGTCGTCGAGCACCGCGGGGTGGGCCGGATCGTCCACCCGGACCCCGGTGTCGGCGGTGAGCAGCGGGCGCACCTCGGCGTCGTAGCGGGCGTACGCCGGCAGCGCCCACGCCTGTTCGTCCGGAGTCCGCCGGGCCAGCGCCGACGCCGACATCCACAGGTGCACGGTGTGGTCGACGGCCAGCCCCCGGCCGAGCAGCAGCTCCCCGTCGAGCACCAGCACGCCGCCGGGCGCCAGCGCCACGTAGTCGGCCCGGGTGGCGCGGTCGGTCCCGGCGTTCCACAGCGAGGGCAGCACCCGGCCGGTGCCGCCGGGCCCGAGCGGCTCGAGCACCTCGCGGGCCAGGCCGCCGGCGTCGAGCCAGTCCTCGTAGCGGGCGTCGGGGTCCCGCTTGCCGCGCTCGAACCGCAGCGACGCCGGCCGCAGGAAGTCGCCCGCCGACACCCGCTGCACCGGCCGGCCGAGCACCCGCAGCCGCTCGGCCAGCGCGTCGGCCAGCCGGCCGGGCTCGGCCGGCGGCGCCCCGTCCACGGCGACCCGGATCCACGGCTCGGCACGGCGCGCGAGATGATCGGCCAGGTCGTCGACGAGCGCCTTGAGCGAGGTTGGCCGGAACCGCATGATCCTCAGTGTGTCAGCCGGAAATTTGTCCGCCCCCCGTCGTAGGGTGATGCCTCGTGGCGGCTGACTCCTTCGTTCATCTCCATGTGCACACCGAGTACTCGATGCTCGATGGCGCCGCCAAGGTCGCGCCGCTGTTCGCCGAGGCGCAACGGCTCGGCATGCCCGCGGTGGCCATGACCGACCACGGCAACATGTACGGGGCCGACGAGTTCTACCAGACGGCCAGGAAGTTCGGCATCAAGCCGATCATCGGCATCGAGGCCTACCTCGCGCCGACCAGCCGTTTCCACAAGAAGCCGGTGTTCTGGGGGGAGGCCAAGCAGCGCGGCACCGACGAGTTCGGCGAGGGCGGCGACGTCTCCGGCGGCGGCGCCTACACCCACATGACCATGCTGGCCGCCGACGCGACCGGCCTGCGCAACCTGTTCACGCTGTCCTCGCTGGCCAGCTTCCAGGGCTACTACTACAAGCCGAGGATGGACCGGGAGCTGATCGCCGAGCACGCCCAGGGGATCATCGCCACCACCGGCTGCCCGTCCGGCGAGGTGCAGACCAGGCTGCGGTTGGGCCAGGCCGCCGAGGCGCTGCAGGCGGCCTCGGACTACCGGGACATCTTCGGCCACGGCAACTTCTACCTCGAGCTGATGGACCACGGGCTGCCGATCGAGCGCTCGGTGCGCGAGGGGCTGCTCGACATCGGCCGCAAGCTCGGCCTGACCCCGCTGGCCACCAACGACTCGCACTACGTCACCCGGGACCAGGCGGCCAACCACGCGGCGCTGCTGTGCGTGCAGTCCGGCAAGACCCTGTCCGACCCGAACCGGTTCAAGTTCGACGGCGACGGCTACTACCTCAAGTCCGCCGCGGAGATGCGCGAGTACTGGGACGCCGAGGTCCCCGGCGCGGCCGACGCCACGCTGCTGGTGGCCGAGCGGGTCGAGTCCTACGAGGAGGTCTACACCCACGTCGACCGGATGCCGATGTTCGACGTGCCCGAGGGGGAGACCCAGGCGAGCTGGCTGCACAAGGAGGTCATGGCCGGGCTGCGCCGCCGGTTCCCGGACGGGATCCCGGACGGCTACGTCGAGCGGGCCGAGTTCGAGCTCGGCGTGATCAACCAGAAGGGCTACCCGGCGTACTTCCTCGTGGTCGCCGACCTGGTCAACTACGCCAAGAAGGTCGGCATCCGGGTGGGGCCGGGCCGCGGCTCGGCGGCCGGCTCGCTGGTGGCCTACGCGCTGGGCATCACCAACCTCGACCCGATCCCGCACGGCCTGCTGTTCGAGCGGTTCCTCAACCCCGAGCGCCCGTCCATGCCCGACGTCGACATCGACTTCGACGACCGCCGGCGCGGCGAGATGGTCCGCTACGCAACCGAGAAGTACGGCGCCGACAAGGTGGCCCAGGTCATCACGTTCGGCACGATCAAGACCAAGGCCGCGATCAAGGACGCCGCCCGCGTGCTGCACGGCCAGCCCGGGTTCGCCATCGCCGACCGGATCTCCAAGGCGCTGCCGCCGCCGATCATGGCCAAGGACATCCCGCTGTCCGGCATCGTCGACCCGACCCACGAGCGGTACGGCGAGGCGGCCGAGGTGCGCACGCTGATCGAGACCGACCAGGAGGTCGGCAAGATCTTCGAGACCGCGCGCGGCCTCGAGGGGCTGATCCGCAACGCCGGTGTGCACGCCTGCGCGGTGATCATGTCCTCGGAACCGCTGATGCAGTCGATCCCGTTGTGGCAGCGCGACGACGGCTCGGTCATCACCGGCTGGGACTACCCGTCCTGCGAGGCCATCGGCCTGTTGAAGATGGACTTCCTCGGCCTGCGCAACCTGACGGTCATCGGCGACGCGATCGACAACATCCGGGCCAACCGCAGCGCCGACATCGACCTTGACACGCTGGCGCTTGACGACCCGGCGACGTACCAGCTGCTCGGCCGCGGCGACACGCTCGGCGTGTTCCAGTTGGACGGCGGCGCCATGCGCGACCTGCTCCGCCGCATGCAGCCCACCAGCTTCGACGACATCGTGGCCGTGCTGGCGCTGTACCGGCCCGGCCCGATGGGCATGAACGCCCACAACGACTACGCCGACCGCAAGAACAACCGGCAGAAGATCACGCCGATCCACCCCGAGCTCGAGGAGCCGCTGCGCGACATCCTGGCCGAGACCTACGGCCTGATCGTCTACCAGGAACAGATCATGCGCATCGCGCAGAAGGTCGCCGGCTACTCCATGGGCCGCGCCGACGTGCTGCGCAAGGCCATGGGCAAGAAGAAGAAGGAGGTCCTCGAGAAGGAGTACGAGGGCTTCCACGAGGGCATGCGGGCCAACGGCTTCTCCGACGCGGCCATCAAGGCGTTGTGGGACACGATCCTCCCGTTCGCCGGGTACGCGTTCAACAAGTCCCACGCGGCCGGCTACGGCCTGGTCTCCTACTGGACCGCCTACCTCAAGGCCAACTACCCGTCGGAGTACATGGCGGCGCTGCTCACCTCGGTGGCGGACAACAAGGACAAGTCCGCGGTCTACCTGTCCGAGTGCCGCCGGTCGGGCATCAAGGTGCTGCCGCCCGACATCAACGAGTCCGGCCTGCGGTTCGCCGCCGTCGGCACCGACATCCGGTTCGGCCTCGGCGCGATCCGCAACGTCGGCGCCAACGTGGTCGAGGCGATCATCGACACCCGCAAGCGCAAGGGCCCGTACGCGTCGTTCACCGACTTCCTGGACAAGAGCGAGCTGGTCTGCTGCAACAAGCGGGTCATCGAGTCGCTGATCAAGGCCGGCGCCTTCGACTCGCTCGGGCACTCCCGGCTGTCGTTGATCCAGGTGCACGAGGAGGCGGTCGACGCGGTCGTCGGCCTCAAGCGCCAGGAGGCGATGGGCCAGTTCGACCTGTTCGGCGGCGCCGACGACGACGCGCCCGCGGTCGACGCCTCCCCGCTGTCGCACCTCAAGCTGTCCGCCGAGGAGTGGCCGCGCAAGCAGCTGCTCGGCTACGAGCGCGAGATGCTGGGCCTCTACGTCTCCGCCCATCCCCTGGACGGCGCCGAGCGGATGCTGCGCAAGCACGCCCCCAAGCCCATCGCCGAGATCCTGGCCGACCCGCCCAAGGAGGGCGAGATCGTGCTGTCCGGCATGATCTCCGCGCTTGAGCGCCGGGTGAACAAGCAGGGCGAGCCATGGGCCATCTGCACCATCGAGGACCTGGACGCCTCCATCGAGGTCCTGTTCTTCCCCAAGTCCTACTCGGTGCTGTCCGCCGACCTCGTCGAGGACGCCGCCGTCGCCGTCAAGGGCCGGGTCAACTGGCGCGAGGACAAGATGTCGGTGTTCGGCTCCGGCCTCATCCCGCTGGACATCAGCGACGCCGAGCACAACCCCGGCCTGGCGCCGCCGTTCGTCCTGCTGTGCAACCCCACCAAGCTCACCGACGACGTGGTCGGCGAGCTCAAGCACACCCTGGCCGCCCACCGCGGCGACACCCCGGTCCACCTTCGCTTCGCGCACAAGGAGAACGGCGTCACCCTCGCCCTTGACGACTACCCGATCAAGGTCACCCCCGCCTTCCTCGGCGAGATCAAGGCCATCCCCGGCATCACCGTGGACGCATGACGGTGCGCTCCCGGGCGGTCCTGGCCGCCGTGGCCTGTGTCGTGCTGCTCGCCTCCGCCTGCGAGGACCGCGTCGCGCCGCCAACGCCCGCCCAGCCCGCGTCCACGGCTCCGCCCGCCTCCGACCCGCGGACCAGGCTCGCCCGGCAGCTCGCGCCCGCGGTCTGGCTCGCCGAGAACGAGCGGAACTTCCCGATGGACGCCAGCCGGTTCATCGCCAACTCCGATCTCTGGTTCGACCACGGGGACGGGTGCGCCGACGACGAGCCCGTCGCCAGGGAGGTCAGCGAGCGCGGGTTGGCCGGCGACGAGTACCGCCACCCGGGGTCCGTGCCGCCGACCCTGGCGCGCCCGCACGCCACCGTGCGCTGCCAGCATGACGAGCGGGGTCCGCACTACCAGCCGAACACCAGCGACCAGGAACCGGGCACCGGCAAGGGTTTCTACCTCGACCTCGACGACGCCCAGCGCCGCGGCGACGGTCCGAACGCCCCGGTGTACTGGCAGTTCGTCGGCGAGGACGGCGGCGCAGGCGCGTTCGTGTACTGGCTGTTCTACGGCTACAACGACTTCGACATCAACAATCACGAGGGGGACTGGGAGCGCGTCGCCGTCCGGGTCGACGGCGAGCGGCCGACCGGCGTGACCTTCTGGCGGCACAACGAGCCCTCGTGCTCCCTGCCGTGGGAACGCGTGGAAAAGGCGGGGAACCGCCCGGTGACCTACTCGGCGAGCGGCTCACACGGGTCGTATCACCGACAGGGCACGTTCCCCCTGGCCACCGCCCTCATCGCCGACGACACCTCCCCGGGAACCCCGTGGCACACCTGGGACAACCTGCGCGCGGTCGAGAAGGAGCCGTGGTGGGGCTACCGCGGGCTGTGGGGGGTGACCGGACCGGAAGGCTTCTCCGGGCCCGCCGGCCCCAACCCCGATCGCCACGACAAGATCCGGTCCGACGCGCTGACCTCGCTACCGTGCGCCATCGATCCCCGCTTCATCGGCACCTGGGTCACCAGGGAGCCGGTCAACCAGCCGACCTCGGACAAGGTCTACCACGCCCGGCTCACCCTGCGGGACGGCGCGATCGGCGACACCGTCGGCTCCTCGTTCTACCCGGGGCTGGAATGCTCGGGCCCGCTCACCCTGATCGAGAGCGCCGCGGACAAGCTCGTCGTGCGCGAGAAGATCGACTCCGAGCCCAAGCATCCGTGCGTCGACGAGGTCACGATCACGCTGACCCTGTCCGGCGACACGCTGCTCTACAGCTTCACCGACCCCGGCACGGGCACCGGCACCGCCACCCTGTTCCGGGAGTAGCGCTCAGTTCTGGACGATGATCGTGCCGCCGGTGGCCACCGTGGACTCGGACGCCGGCGTGACCATGAGCGCGTACTCGATCGCGGTCGCGAGCAGCGCAATGGTCGCGGCGATCGTGGCGAGGCGACGGCGAAGGGTCATGCCGCACACGCTATCGCCGTGCGTGTCCCGGCGGGAATCCGCTGACCGGCTCAACAACTGACCTCACGAGATCGGTGCCCGCTCGAGAAAGTGTTTGGCGGGGCGAGACATCGGGCGCGGGTTCGTGTCAGAGTGGCATGGGAACGTCACCGGGAGTAAGGGAAGCCCATGCCGGGTATCGGCACGACCCCGTCAATGATCTGGACCGAGGACTTCATCCGGGATCCGTATACGCTGCACCGCCGATTGCGCGAGGAGGCGCCGGTCTGCGAGGTGATCATGCCGCGCGGGCTGAAGGTGTGGCTCGTGACGCGCTACGCCGACGCCCGGGACGTGCTCGCGGATCCCTCGCTGCGCAAGGACATGCGGCAGGCACGCGACCTGCTTGAGCGGCACAGCACGGCGGCCGGCGCCGGCGCGGAGTTCTCCCAGGATCTCGCCGCGCACATGCTCAACAGCGACCCGCCGGACCACACCCGGCTGCGCCGGCTCGTCGCCAAGGCGTTCACCATGCGCCGGGTCGAGCTGATGCGGCCGAGGATCGAGCAGATCACCGACGACCTGCTGGCCGACTTCGCCGGGCGGGACCGGGTGGACCTGGTCGACGACTTCGCGTTTCCGCTGCCGGTCACGGTGATCTGCGAGCTGCTCGGCGTCCCGTACGACGACCGCGACGACTTCCGCAAGTGGTCGAACGCGATGCTGTCGGCCGACGGGGTTCCGGTGATCTCCGAGGCGATCCAGGCCATGGCGGCGTACCTGTTCACGTTGATCGGCAACAAGCGCGCCGAGCCCGCCGACGACATGCTCACCGCCCTGATCCACGTGCGCGACGAGGCCGACGACCGGCTCACCGAGCTCGAGCTGGTGTCCATGGCCTTCCTGCTGCTGGTCGCCGGGCACGAGACGACGGTGAACCTGATCGCCAACGGCGTGCTGTCGCTGCTGCGCAACCCCGACCAGCTCGCCGCGCTGCGCGCCGACCCGACCCTGCTGCCCGGCGCCGTGGAGGAGTTCCTCCGCTACGAGAGCCCGGTCAAGGACGCGACCCTGCGCTACACCACCGCGCCGATCCGGGTCGGCGGGGTGGACATCCCGGCCGGCGAGTTCCTGCTGGTCTCGCTGAGCGCGGCGAACCGTGACGGCGACCGGTTCGCCGACCCCGACCGGCTGGACGTCACCCGGGATGCGTCTGGCCACTTGGCTTTTGGTCACGGTGTGCACTTCTGTCTCGGTGCGCCGTTGGCCCGGCTGGAGGGCCAGATCGCCATCGGTCGTCTGCTGGGCCGCTTCCCGGACCTGGCCCTCGCCACGGATCCGGCCGCCCTGCGCTGGCGCAACAGCACCCTGTTGCGCGGCCTGGAGCATCTCCCCGTCCGGCTGCGCTGAGCGCGGCGAACCGTGACGGTGGCCGGTTCGCCGACCCGGACCGGCTGGACGTCACCCGGGATGCGTCTGGCCACTTGGCTTTTGGTCACGGTGTGCACTTCTGTCTCGGTGCGCCGTTGGCCCGGCTGGAGGGCCAGATCGCCATCGGTCGTCTGCTGGATCGCTTCCCGGACCTGGCCCTCGCCACGGATCCGGCCGCCCTGCGCTGGCGCAACAGCACCCTGTTGCGCGGCCTGGAGCATCTCCCCGTCCGGCTGCGCTGAGCGCGGCGAATCGAGGAGGAGTGCGGCTCGGCCCCGACCTTGCGTCGGTAGCCTTCCGGCGTGGAGGCCGAGGAGTTGATCGCGCTCGACCGGGCGCACGTGTGGCATCCGTACGGGCCGATGCCGGGCAGGGTGGACCCGCTGGTGGTCGAGTCGGCGCGGGGGGTGCGGCTGCGGCTGGTCGACGGGCGGGAGCTGATCGACGGGATGTCGTCGTGGTGGGCGGCCATCCACGGGTACCGCAATCCCGTGCTGGACAAGGCGTTGCTGGACCAGGCGGGGCGGATGAGCCACGTGATGTTCGGCGGGCTGACCCATGAGCCGGCGGTGCGGCTGGCCGCGCGGCTGGTGGAGATCACCCCGGAGCCGCTGCGGCACGTGTTCCTGTGCGACTCCGGCTCGGTGTCGGTCGAGGTCGCGATCAAGATGTGCCTGCAGTACTGGCGCTCGACCGGCCGGCCCGCCAAGACCCGGCTGCTCACCTGGCGCGGCGGGTACCACGGCGACACGTTCCACCCGATGAGCGTCTGCGACCCCGAGGGCGGCATGCACGGCCTGTGGCAGGGGATCCTGCCCGAGCAGGTGTTCGCCGCCGCGCCCCCGGCGGGCTTCGACGCGGCCGTTGACCACGACTACGTGGCGCACCTGGCCGGGCTGATCGAGCGGCACGCCGACGAGCTGGCCGCGGTGATCGTCGAGCCGGTCGTGCAGGGCGCCGGGGGGATGCGCTTCCACAACCCGCGCTATCTGCACGTGCTGCGCGAGCTGACCCTGGCCCACGACGTGCTGCTGATCTTCGACGAGATCGCCACCGGGTTCGGCCGGACCGGCGAGCTGTTCGCGGCCGATCATGCCGCGGTCAGCCCGGACGTGATGTGCCTCGGCAAGTCGATGACCGGCGGCTACCTGACGATGGCCGCGGCGCTGTGCACGGCCGGGGTCGCCGAGGGCATCTCCTCCGGCACGGTGCCGGTGCTCGCCCACGGGCCCACCTACATGGGCAACCCGCTGGCCGCGGCCGTGTCGCTGGCGTCGGTCGACCTGCTGCGCGGCCAGGGCTGGCGCGCGGCGGTCAAGCGGATCGAGGCGGAGCTGGCCGAGGGGCTCGCCCCGGCGGCGGAGCTCCCCGGCGTGGCCGACGTCCGGGTGCTCGGCGCGATCGGCGTCGTGCAGCTTGATCATCAGGTGGACCTGGCCGCGGCGACGCGGGCGGCGGTCGAGGCCGGCGTTTGGCTTCGCCCGTTCCGCGACCTCATTTACACAATGCCGCCGTATATCTGTGAATATGGGGATGTCCGGTCGATTGCCCGAGCCGTTCTGGCCGCCGCCACTGTCGGCTAAATGGCATTTGGTAATGAGTGTGTCGGCGTCATAACTCGGACCGACCGGATTAGCGTCAGGTCGACGCGGCGCTCCGGTCGCCGAGTGCGCTCGCCAGATCCGCGTCGGTGGGCTCTACCAGCACAGCACCGTCCGGCAGCACCACAACGGGAATGTTTCTGCGCCCCTTGGCCAACTCGATCGCGCGATCGCGCGCGTCCGCGTCGTGTTCCACGTCGATGTCGGTGAAAGGCACGTTGTTGGTGCGCAGCCACGCCTTGGTCTGCCGGCAGTCCCCGCACCAGTCCGCGCCGAAGACGACGACGTTGTTATTACTCCCGCCTCCTCGCACGGCTCGAACAATACCGATTGTGGACCTGTCGTGGTTGCTGCAATCGGGTGGGACTAGCCTGACGCAGCGTGAGTGTCGTCGTGCTCACCGGTACGGGTACCGGGGTAGGTAAGACCGTGGTCGCCGCGGCCGTCGCGGCGCTGGCGCTCGACGTCCGGCAGCGGGTCGCCGTGCTCAAGCCCGCGCAGACCGGCGTGGGCCCCGACGACCCTGGCGACCTCGCCGAGATCGAGCGGCTGGCCGGCCCGATCACCGCGCGCGAGCTGGCCCGTTTCCCCGATCCGCTGGCCCCGGCCACGGCCGCCCGGCGGGCCGGCACCGCACCCGTGCACCCCTCGCAGGCCGCCGCGGCCGCCGTCGAGCTGAACCGCACCCACGACCTGGTGATCGTCGAGGGCGCCGGCGGGCTGCTGGTGCGGTTCGACGACGACGGCGGCACCGTGGCCGACGTCGCCTGGGCGCTCGGCGTGCCCGTGCTGATCGTCGCCGAGGCCGGCCTCGGCACCCTCAACGCCACCGCGCTGACCGCGGAAGCCTTGCAGCGCAGGGGAATCACCTGCGCCGGCGTGGTCATCGGGGCCTGGCCGGCCGAGCCCGACCTGGCCGCCCGGTGCAACCTCGAGGACCTGCCGGTGGCCGCCAACGCGCAGCTGCTCGGCGCGCTGCCCGCGGGCGCGTCGGCGCTGAGCCGCCCGGAGTTCCTCGCCACCGCCCGCCGGTCGCTTGCGCCGTCCCTCGGCGGCGAGTTCGACGCCAAGGGCTTCGCCGCGCAGCAGCTCAGCGCCGCCGGCTGAGCGGACTCCAGGCCGATTCGATCGACAGTGAGCGAGGTCTCGATCCGGTTCGGAGCCCGTGCGGCAGACTGGCCCCGAGCAGCCAGCACTTCGGATGGAGGCAATAGTGACCCTCGCCGCTCAGCGCACCGACGACCCGGTTCTCGCCACCGCCCGCGAGCAGGTGCTCGAGCGCGGTGTCGGACTGGACGAGGCGCAGGTGCTGCAGGTGCTGCGGCTCGGCGACGACCGGCTGCCCGAGCTGCTCGCGCTCGCCCACGAGGTGCGGATGCGTTGGTGCGGCCCGGAGGTCGAGGTCGAGGGCATCGTCAGCCTGAAGACCGGCGGATGCCCGGAGGACTGCCACTTCTGCTCGCAGTCCGGCCGGTTCCCCACGCCGGTCCGCTCGGCCTGGCTGGACATTCCCGGCCTGGTCGAGGCGGCAAGGCAGACCGCGGCGACCGGGGCCACCGAGTTCTGCATCGTGGCCGCCGTCCGCGGGCCGGACGCCCGGCTGCTGTCCCAGGTGCGCGACGGCATCGAGGCGATCAAGGCGGCCGGCATCGAGATCCAGATCGCCTGCTCGCTCGGCATGCTCACCCAGGAGCAGGTCGACGAGCTGGTCGCGATGGGCGTGCACCGGTACAACCACAACCTGGAGACCGCCCGCTCGCACTTCCCGAACGTGGTCACCACGCACACCTGGGAGGAGCGCTGGGAGACCCTGCGGATGGTGCGCGACGCCGGCATGGAGGTCTGCTGCGGCGGCATCGTCGGCATGGGCGAGACGATCGAGCAGCGCGCCGAGTTCGCCGTCCAGCTCGCCGCGCTCGACCCGCACGAGGTGCCGCTGAACTTCCTGATCCCGCAGCCCGGCACCCCGTACGAGAGCTACCCCGTCGTCGAGGGCAAGGACGCCCTGCGCACGGTCGCCGCGTTCCGCCTTGCCATGCCCCGCACGATGCTGCGCTTCGCCGGCGGCCGCGAGCTGACCCTCGGCGACCTGGGCGCCGAGCGGGGCATGCTCGGCGGGGTCAACGCGATCATCGTCGGCAACTACCTGACCAACCTGGGCCGCCCTGCCCAGCAGGACCTCGACATGCTCGCCGACCTCAAGATGCCGATCAAGGCCCTCAGCGACACCCTGTAAGACTTTCCTCGTGAGCTTCTGCCCCCGCTGCGGCCGCCCGGCCGCGGAAGGTGATCACACCGGCTGCCGCGGCGCCCAGGCCGCGCTCGAGCCGCCGCGGTTCTGCCCGGAGTGCGCGCGCCGCATGGTGGTCCAGGTGACTCCGTCCGGGTGGTTCGCGCGCTGCAGCCGGCACGGCGAGCGCGCCTCCTCCGACGTCT
The DNA here is from genome assembly GCF_035942955.1 of Actinophytocola sp. Lineage (GTDB taxonomy): Bacteria > Actinomycetota > Actinomycetes > Mycobacteriales > Pseudonocardiaceae > DASYTH01. Next base: position 21,725 of record NZ_DASZCQ010000185.1, read on the forward strand.
CCGCGCCGACGGACTAGGCTCGTTCGGGTGCCGAACGCGTCCGATGAGCCGACCGGGTCCGCGTCGGCCGTGGCCACCGCCGAGCAGCCCCCACCCTGGCCGTACCCGCTGCACCGCCCGCTGGCCAAGGTCGTCGTCAAGGCCGACCTGCTGCCGGCCGTGAGCGTGCTGTTCGCCATCCCCTTGCTGGGCATGGCGGTCGGCTGGCTGTGGTCGCGGCTGGCGCCCCCGCAACGAATGCGTGTGCTGGCCGACCGCCCGGTGCCGCTGCCGGTGGAGAGCTACCACCGGTTCGACGACCTCGCCCTGTTCACCCTGCTCTGCCTGGGCGCCGGCCTGGTCACCGGCCTTGGCGTGTGGATGCTGCGCGGCCGCCGCGGCCCGGTGATCATGCTCGCGGCCGTGCTCGGCTCCGCCGGCGCGGCCTGGCTGGCCAAGCAGGTCGGGGTGGGCTGGGCCGGGGGCCGCTACACCGTCAGCGGCGCGCCCAAGGTGGGCGACATCGTCCTGGCCGCCCCCATGCTCGAGTCGGCCTGGGCGATCATCGCCTGGCCCCTCACCACGGCGCTGATCTACGGCATCCTCGCGGCCTGGAACGGCATGGACGACCTCAGCCGCCGCCTATAGCCCGCGTGTTTGCCTCTCACGTCGTCGTGTTGGCCGCTCACGCGTCGCCAGGCGCAAAGATGACGACGCTAGGCGCAAACACGGCGATGTGAGGCGCAAACACGCGGGTCAGTTGAGGCTGAACTCGAGCTGGAAGTCGGCCGGGGGAGCGGGGATCGCGCGGAGCTCGGCGAGGATGCCGGCCTCCCGGTTGAGCATTTTGCGCACCATGCGCAGCCGGTGCAGCGGCCGGGTCTCCTCGAGCAGCCGCTGCCGGTCGTCGATGGTCAGCAGGCAGTCCGAGGCCAGCAGGTGGGCGAGCCCGGCGGTGTCGGTGTCCTCCGGCGGCTCGGTCCAGTCGCCGTGCTGCCAGGCGGCCGAGCAGTACCGGCGGTGCGCCGAGCGCGCCTCCAGCGACAGCATGCTCACGGCGTCCGCGCCGATCGCCGGGCTCTCGCTGTCCGGCACCCATTCGACGGCGCCGATCAGATACGGCGCGCTGGTGGAGTCCAGGGCGAGCAGCCGGAACCGCCGCTCGCCCGCGGTGACGATGTCGAACCGCCCGTCGGGCAGCCGTTTGGCCTGACGCAGCACGGCGGAGCAGCCGATCTCGCGGAGCTGGCTGAGCGAGGTCACCTCGATGTCCAGCGACGGGCGCAGCGCCACCACCCCGAACCGCTTGCCGGGTACCACGCCGGTGACCAGATCCACCGTGAGCTGCCGGTAGCGCGGTTCGAAGATATGCAGCGGCAGGTGGGCCCCCGGTAAGAGCACCGTGTGCAGGGGGAAAAGGGGGAGCGACTCGACCACGGCTCTAAAGCTACGACGGCGGCGTCATGATCGCTGTTTTCACCGCGGCGGGCGCAGCACGGCGAACGGGTCGGTGACCGCCATGGCCCGCTCGGTGAACGAGAACAGCGCCGCCGGGCGCCCGCCGGCCCGGCCGGGCGGCGCGGTGGCCCCGGTGGGTTTGAGCAGGCCGCGGCGGGACAGCACCCGCTGCAGGTTGGTCGCCGACACCCGGTAGCCGAGCGCGGCCGAGTACAGCTCACGCAGCGCCGAGATCGTGAACGTCGGCGGCGCGAGCGCGAAACCGATGTTCGTGTAGGACAGCTTGGCCCGCAACCGGTCCCGGGCTCGACGAACGATGGACTCGTGATCGAACGCCGTTCGAGGCAGCGCGTCCACCGGATGCCAGCGGGTGTCGGCCGGGACCGCCGGGTCGATGTCGGACGGAACCAGCCCGAGGAACGCCGTGGCGACCACCCGCGGCCCCGGCACCCGGTCCGGCGCGCTGAACACCGCGAGCTGCTCTACGTGCGCCAACTGCCGAACGTCGACCTTCTCGGCGAGCTGTCGCTTGATCGACTGCTCGACATCCTCGTCCGGGCCCAGCCGCCCGCCGGGCAGTGACCACCGGTGCGCGTGCGGCTCCATGGCGCGTTCCCACAGCAGGACCTGCAGTGATCCCGCTCTCACCTGCAAGACCGCGGCTAGGACTTCGTGAGCCGCAGGCAGGTGCTCGGTGGTAGCATCGACCATGTTTTCGACCCTAAGGCGAAAACCTCCGTACGGACGACCACGGATGGAACACGGAGGGCACACCCATGACAGTGACAGCCTCTCTTGAGCGGACGCTCACACCGTACGGGGGAGTGGAGCCGGACGCGGCCTGGCGCGCCGAGGTGCGCCGCCTGGCCGAGGCGCGGGACGCCGTGCTCCTCGCGCACAACTACCAGATCCCGGAGATCCAGGACATCGCCGACCACACCGGCGACTCGCTCGCCCTGTCCCGGATCGCCGCGGCCAGCGACGCGTCCACGATCGTCTTCTGCGGTGTGCACTTCATGGCCGAGACCGCCAAGATCCTCAACCCGGACAAGCGGGTGCTCATCCCAGACGCCCGCGCCGGCTGCTCGCTCGCCGACTCGATCGATGCCGAGCAGCTGCGCGCCTGGAAGGTCGATCATCCCGGCGCCGTCGTCGTGTCCTACGTGAACACCACGGCCGAGGTGAAGGCCGAGACCGACATCTGCTGCACGTCGTCCAACGCCGTCGAGGTCGTCGAGTCCATCCCCGCGGACCGGGAGGTGCTCTTCCTGCCCGACCAGTTCCTCGGCGCGCACGTCCGCCGGGTCACCGGCCGGGAGAACCTGCACGTCTGGGCCGGCGAGTGCCACGTGCACGCCGGGATCAACGGCGCCGAGCTGGCCGAGCGGGCGGCCGCCAACCCGGACGCCGACCTGTTCGTCCACCCCGAGTGCGGCTGCGCCACGTCCGCGCTCTACCTGGCCGGCGAGGGCATCGTGCCGGACGAGCGGGTCAAGATCCTGTCCACCGGCGGCATGGTCGAGCAGGCCCGCTCCACGCGAGCGCGCTCGGTCCTGGTGGCCACCGAGATCGGCATGCTGCACCAGCTCCGCCGGGCCGCGCCGGAGATCGACTTCCGGGCCGTCAACGACCGGGCGTCCTGCCGCTACATGAAGATGATCACTCCCGCCGCGCTGCTGCGCTGCCTGCGCGAGGGCGTGGACGAGGTGCACGTCGACCCGTCGATCGCCGAGCGCGCCCGCGGCGCCGTCCAGCGCATGATCGAGATCGGCAAGCCCGGAGGTGGCGAATGAGCATCCGCTGGGAGGCTCGCGCGGACCTGGTCGTGGTCGGCTCCGGCGTCGCCGGCCTGACCGCGGCCCTGACCGCGCACGCCCTTGGCCTGCGGGTGCTCGTGGTGACCAAGGCCGCCGCCGGGGACGGCAACACCCGGTGGGCCCAGGGCGGCGTCGCCGTCGTGCTCCCCGGCGAGCACGACCCCGGCGACTCGGTGGCGCGCCACGTCGAGGACACCCTCGTCGCCGGCGCCGGCCTGAGCGACGAGGCGGCCGTGTCCGCGATCATCGCCGGCGGCCCGGCCGCCGTGACCCGCCTGCGCCGCCTCGGCGCCTCCTTCGACCGCGACGGCGCGGGCCTGGCCCGCACCCGCGAGGGCGGCCACACCGCGTTCCGGGTCGTGCACGCCGGCGGCGACGCGACCGGCGCCGAGGTCGAGCGCGCGCTGCTCGCCGCCGCCCGCGACGGCCGCGTGCCCATGCTGGAGCACCACATCGCCGTCGACCTGCTCCGCACCCCCGCCGGCGCGATCACCGGCCTGCTCGTGCTGGATCCCGCCGGCGTGCCCGGCCTGGTCGCCGCCCCCGCCGTCCTGCTGGCCACCGGCGGCCTCGGCCAGCTCTACCAGGCCACCTCCAACCCCGAGGTGGCCACCGCCGACGGCATCGCGCTCGCCCTGCGCGCCGGCGCCCTCGCCGCCGACCTCGAGTTCGTCCAGTTCCACCCGACCGTCCTCTACACCGGCGCCGGCGCCCGCGGCCGCTGCCCGCTGGTCACCGAGGCCGTCCGCGGCGAGGGCGCGATCCTGATCGACGCCACCGGCGCCCCGGTCATGACCGGCGTCCACCCGCTCGGCGACCTCGCCCCCCGCGACGTCGTCGCCGCGGCCATCACCCGCCGCATGGCGACCGAGCCCGGCGGCGTCGCCGACCACGTCTTCCTCGACGCCACCCACCTCGACGCCGCCACCTTCCGCCGCCGCTTCCCCACGGTCCACGGCGCCTGCCTGGCCATCGGCGTCGACCCCACCACCGACCCCATCCCGGTCGCCCCCGCCGCCCACTTCGCCTGCGGCGGTGTTCTGTCTACAGTGGACGGACGGACCACGGTCCCCGGCCTCTACGCCGCCGGCGAGGTGGCGCGCACCGGCCTGCACGGCGCCAACCGCCTCGCCTCCAACAGCCTCCTCGAGGGTCTCGTCGTCGGCGCGCGCGCCGCCGAAGCCGCCGCCGCCGACCTCGCCGCCGGCCACCTCGCCGACACCCGCCTCACCGCCTGCGCCCCGCTGCCCACCGTCCCCGCCGCCCCTCGCGACCTCCTCCAGCGCGTCATGAGCCGCTACGCCGCCATCGGCCGCGACGCCGAGGGCCTTGCCGTCGTCGCCTCGGTTCTCGACGTGTCCGCTTTGGACAATCCACTCGAGACACTCGCGCTCGTCGAGGACGCCGCCCTCACCCTCACCGCCCGCGCCCTGCTCGCCAGCGCCGCCGAACGCACCGAGTCCCGCGGCTGCCACGTCCGCACCGACCACCCCCACGCGGACGACCACACCTGGCGGCGCAGCCTCAGCGTCCGCCTCACCCCCTCCGGCCACCCCGTGCTCGCCGGTCCCGCCCTGCTGCGGAGCGCGGCATGACCGACATCGAGCGGGTGGTCGCCACCGCGCTGGAGGAGGACCTGCGCTACGGGCCGGACGCCACGACCGAGGCGACCGTGCCGGCGGAGGCGGTGGCGATCGCCGAGCTCACCCCGCGGCGACCCGGCGTGCTGGCCGGGATCGAAGTGGCCGTCGCCGCGTTCGACCAGGTGCTCGGCGCCGACCTGGAGGTGCTCGACCGGGCCGCGGACGGGTCGCCGGCCGTGCCGGGGGAGCCGGTGCTCGTGGTCCGCGGCCCGGTCCGGGGTCTGCTCACCGCCGAGCGGACCGCGCTGAACCTGCTCTGCCACCTGTCCGGCGTGGCCACGCTCACCGCCGCCTGGGCGGCCGCCGTGGCCGGCACCGGGTGCGCGATCCGCGACACCCGCAAGACGCTGCCGGGCCTGCGCACCCTGGAGAAGCACGCGGTCCGCTGCGGCGGCGGCGCCAACCACCGGCTCGGCCTCGGCGACGCCATCCTGATCAAGGACAACCACGTGCTCGCGGCCGGCTCCGTCGCCAAGGCCCTGGCCGCGGCCCGTACCCACGCCCCCGGCCTGCCCTGCGAGGTCGAGGTCGACACCCTCGACCAACTCGACGAGGCCCTCGCCGAGCGCGCCGAGCTGGTCCTGCTCGACAACTTCACCCCCGACCAGTGCGCCGAGGCAGTTCGCCGCGCGGCCGGAACCCCGACGCGCCTGGAAGCCTCAGGCGGCCTCACCCTCGACGCCGCCCGTACCTATGCGCAAACCGGCGTGCACTACCTGGCCGTCGGCGCCCTCACCCACTCCGCGCCCGCCCTCGACATCGGGCTGGATCTCCAATATTCACCGCTTGCATAGCCGCGACCGCAACGGGCCCGTCGCAAACAGTCCTGCGAGTCGACAGAAATCGCCGAGCGCCCGGCGCAAGGCGGCGCACCGCGCGGTGGCCGTCGAGCTCGACCGGATCGAGGGGGAGATCCTCAAGCGGCTGGGTGTGTGATCACGTCCCACCCGCGGCTCTTGCCCGGGCGAATACGCTGCTAAGTCGTG
>NZ_DASZCQ010000186.1:0-14096 GCF_035942955.1 Actinophytocola sp.
CGCCGACCCCGTTGGCCCCACCGCGTTCCCGGCGCGGCCGACCGCTCGTGATCACCGTGCACGACACGGTTCCGTTCACCCATCCGGAGACGCTGACCCCGCGCGGGGCGGCCTGGCACCGCGCCATGATCGTCAGGGCCACGAAGCGGGCGGACGCGGTCGTCGTCCCCACCGAGGCGGTCGCCGCCGACCTGCGCCGGTACGCCCCGGGCCCGGCGCCGGTGCACGTGATCGGGCACGGGGTACCGCGCGCACCGGCGATCCCGCCGGAAGAAGCCGAGCGGATCGCGCGACGCCTGCGGCTGCCGGACACGTATGTGCTCGCGGTCGGCACCGTCGAGCCGCGCAAGGGCCTCGACGTCTTGATCACCGCGCTGGCCGCGCCCGGCGCGCCGGATCTGACGCTGGTCGTCGCCGGGCCGCCCGGCTGGGGCGGCGTCGACCTCGCCGCGCTGGCCGCCGAGCGCGGGCTGCCGGCCCGGCGGCTGCACGTGCTCGGCCGGATCTCCGACACGGAGCTGGCGGTCGTGCTGCGCCGGGCGTGCGTGCTCGCCGCGCCGAGCCGGGCCGAGGGGTTCGGGCTGCCGGTGCTGGAGGCCATGGCCGCCGGGATTCCGGTGGTGCACTCCGACGCGCCGGCACTGGTCGAGGTGGCCGGTGGTACGGCAGTCATAACCCCAACGGGTGATGCTCGCGCGCTGGCCGACGCGCTGCGCACCGTCGCCGACGGCGGCCCCGAGATTGCCGAGCTGGTGCGGAGGGCCCGGCTACGTGCGCAAAGCTTCACCTGGACCGGGGCGGCCGAGGCGCTGTGGAAACTGCACCGCTCGCTGCTCCGGTGAGGTTCTCACCCATTACCCCGATGGATGATCCGGTTCTGGTCGTACGCTGCACCCGTGGCCGTCGAACCGCGGGTACTGATCGACGCGACCGCTGTGCCGGCGGATCGCGGCGGTGTCGGCCGCTACGTCGACTCCCTGGTGTCCGCATTGGACGGTGACGGAGCGTCGGTCAGCGTGGTCTGCCAGCCACGGGACGCCGAGCTGTACGGCCGGCTGGCGCCCGGCGCGCGGCTGGTGCCCACCGCCGAGTCGATCGCGACCAGGACCGCGCGGCTGACCTGGGAGCAGACCACGCTGCCGCGGCTGATCCGCCGGCTGGGCGTGGACGTGCTGCACTCGCCGCACTACACCACCGCGCTGGCCAACCCGGCCGCGTCCGTGGTCACCCTGCACGACGCCACGTTCTTCACCGACCCGGCGTTGCACCACTCGATCAAGGCGCGGTTCTTCCGGGCCTGGACCAAGACCGCGCTCGCCCGCGCGTCGCTGTGCGTGGTGCCGAGCAGGGCCACCGCAGCCGAGCTGTCCCGGGTGGCCGGCGCCGATCCGCGCGGGCTGCAGATCATCCACCACGGCGTGGACAGCGAGCGGTTCCACCCGCCGTCGCCGGACGAGGTCCGCAGGGCCCGCGAGCTGATCGGCGTGCCGGACATGCCCTACGTGGCGTTCCTCGGGGCATTGGAGCCGCGCAAGAACGTGCCCGCGCTCATCCGCGGGTTCGCCGCAGCCAGCCGCACCCGCGCCGAGCCGGTGGCGCTGGTGCTTGCCGGGCAGCCGGGCTGGGACCACCAGGTGGAGCGGGCGCTCGACTCGGTGCCGCACCGGATCCGGGTGATCCGCGCCGGCTACCTGCCGTTCGAGAACCTCGCCGGGTTCCTCGGCGGCGCCGAGCTGGTGGCGTACCCCAGCCTCGGCGAGGGTTTCGGCCTGCCCGTGCTCGAGGCCATGGCCTGCGGCGCCTGCGTGCTCACCACCCGCCGGCTGGCCCTGCCCGAGGTGGGCGGGGACGCGGTGGCCTACTGCGGGGTCGGCGCCGGCGACATCGCCGCCGCGCTGTCGGACCTGCTGGACGACCCGGCCCGGCGCGCCGCCCTCGCCTCCGCGGCGCAACGCCGGGCCAAGGAGTTCTCCTGGGCCTCGAGCGCCGACGCCCACCGCGCCGCCTATGCCAGGGCCCACGTCCTGCACCGCCGCGGCCGGTAGCAGAATGCCTGCCGTGACCGAGCCGAAACGGTATGGCGACGAGCTGGCGGTCGTCACCGTCACCTACTCGCCCGGCGAGACCCTGGAACGGTTCCTCGACACCCTCGGTAAGGCCACCGGGCGCCCGGTCCGGGTGGTGCTGGCCGACAACGGCTCCACGGACGGGGCGCCCGAACGGGCCGCCGAGCGCGAGCACGTGACCCTGGTGCGCACCGGCGCCAACCTCGGCTACGGCGCCGGCGCCAACCGGGGCGTGGCCGAGCTCGGCGACGAGTACGGCTGGATCGTCGTCGCCAACCCCGACATCGAGTGGGCCGACGGCGCCCTGGACACCCTCCTGGAGGCCGCCGACCGCTGGCCCCGCGGCGGCGCGTTCGGCCCGTTGATCAAGAACCCGGACGGCACCACCTACCCGTCGGCGCGGCTGCTTCCCTCGCTGGGCAAGGGAATCGGGCACGCAGTGCTCGGCAAGGTATGGCCCCGCAACCCGTGGACGACGGCATACAAGCAGTCCGACACCGAGGTGGTGGAGCGAACCGCCGGCTGGCTGTCCGGCTCCTGCCTGCTCCTGCGCCGCACGGCGTTCGATTCGGTCAACGGGTTCGACCCCCGCTACTTCATGTACTTCGAGGACGTCGACCTCGGCGACCGCCTCAGCCGCGCCGGCTGGCTCAACGTCTACGTACCCTCAGCCGAAGTCATCCACATCCAAGGCCACTCCACCGCCCGCGCCTCCACCGCCATGCTGACCGCCCACCACGAAAGCGCCCGCCGCTACATCACCGACCGCCACCCCGGCTGGAAGTGGGCCCCCATCCGCGCCGCCGTCAACGCCGGCCTAACCCTCCGCCTGAAGCTCGAGACCCGGAGTGCCGGCTGACCGCGTGAGTGGCCAACACCGCGACGTGCGGCGCAAACACGCGGGATCAGCCGTCGAGCCGCTGCGACAGGCTCGACTGCTGTGGGGGCTGCTTGAGCGTGGGGACGAGGCCGCCGACCTCCTCCGGCTCCGGCGGCGGGGCCGGCTTGGGTGCGGGCGGGGCCCACGTCATCGGCGTCGTGCTGGGCTCCTCGTGTGCGGACGGCCGCCGGCGCGGTCCCGGTGAGGCCAGCATCTGGGTGGAAGCCTCCTGGGCGATAGCCGGTCCCTCGTCCTGCGGCGGCGAAGCCTGCGTGGGTACCGGCGCACGGTGCCGCCCCTTGGCACCGGGGTCGACCGGCACCACCATCGTCGCCTCCGGGTCGCCATCATCCATGGCCGACACCACGCCGCGAGGGATCTGCAGTGTGCTGGCGGCGTCCATGGGAGACGTGGCGCTCTCCGGGGTCACCACGAACGCGCCGCGCGCACGGGCCCGCGCCAGGATGGCATCGGCCCGCTCCCGGGGATCCATCCGCTGACCCCTCCTACTCGACTCGCTCTTGCTCAGAGAGTATTCCCTTCGGCGCTCCCGCGTCAGCGCAAAGACCCGAAAAGGGGATCACATCGAGCGGTTCGGACGGGCTGCGTAGGATATCCGGCGACCTGGGCGCCGGTCGTTCGGCGAGGCTGGTGGTGCCCGGTAAACAGCGATCAAGGGAGCCAATGCGGTACGGCGTGATCATGGCAGGTGGTACGGGCACCCGGCTGTGGCCGGTTTCCCGTTCTGCCCGGCCCAAACAACTCCTCGAGGTGGGCAGCGGAAGCAGCCTGCTTCAGCTTGCGTTCGACCGGCTGGCCGCCGTGCTGCCAAACGAGCAGATCTTCGTCTGCACCGCAGAAGACCACCGCACCGTGGTGTTGGACAACCTGCCGGACCTGCCGCCGGACAACCTGATCGGTGAACCGTGTGGTCGAGACACGGCCAATGCGGTCGGTCTGCCAGCAGCGATCCTGCACAGCCGGGACCCGGACGCGAGCGTCGCGTTCATTCCGGCCGATCAGCTGGTCAATCCGGTCGACGGGTTCGCCGAGGGGCTGCGGACCGCGTTCGACTTGGCCGAGGAGTACAAGGACGGCCTGATCGCCCTGGGGGTGACGGCCGCCACCGTGCATACCGGCTTGGGGTACATCGAGCGAGGCGAGGCCCTTCCGTTCCCCAGGGCCTACAAGGTCGTCTCCTTCCGGGAGAAGCCGGATGCCCCCACCGCACGGCGCTACGTCGACAGCGGCAGGCACTACTGGAACACCGGCATGTTCGTATGGCGTGCACAGACCGTGCTGGCAGAGCTGGAGGAACACCTGCCCGCGTCGTACGCCGGACTTGGTCGCATTGCCGACGCCTGGGACGAGCCGGAGCGGATGGAGGTCCTCAACGAGGTCTACCCGACCCTGCCGAAGATCAGCATCGACTACGCGGTGCTGGAGCCGGCCGGCCGCGGCGGTGGGGCGCAACTGTTCGTCGTCGAACTGCCCGTGCACTGGTTGGATATCGGCTCGTGGCGGGTGCTCGGTACAACGCTGGACAGTGACCACGACGGGAACGCGATCCAGGCGGCGAGCGTGCTGGTGGACTCGTCCGGCAATATCGTGGTCAGTGACCAGCCTGAGCACTTGGTGGCCGCGATCGGCCTTCGGGACATGATCGTCGTGCACACCGCGGACGCCACGATGATCTGCCCGAAGAACGACGCGGAGCGACTCAAGCAGTTGGTCGACGCGGTGCGGATCCAGTTCGGCGATCGGTACGACTAGTCTGCGGTCACCGCCCGTCATTCACGAACGGTCTGGGCCGCGACGCTGGTGGACGTAGTCATGAACAGAAATCTCCGAGAGAGCGGAAACGCGAGCGGCGAGTCCGCTGGTCGGGGAGTCGCCTCGGTGGCGAGAATGCGTGTCGTACAAGAATAGGCGACGTATCCCGGCGTGGGCGCCGGCGAGGATATCGGTATCTCGATCACCCACCAGTATACTGTCCGCCAGGCTTACATCGAACTCCAAGGCGGCACGTAGAATCATGCCGGGCCGTGGTTTTCGGCACCCGCATTCACGCTTGTACGGAGCGATCCCGACCGACGGATGGTGGGGGCAATAATAGATGGCGTCGAGCGGGGCGCCGGCTCTCGCGAACTCGTTCAGGATCCAGTCGGAGAACCGTCGGAAGTAACTCTCGCTAAAGTAGCCCCTGGCAATGCCGGCGCTGTTGGTGACGACGATACAGAGGAAACCTTGACGCCGGAACTTGATAACGAGATCGAAAATCCCCTCGATGAAATGAAATGACGCCCGGGTATGAACGTAACCGTAATCCACGTTGATAACGCCGTCGCGATCGAGGAACAGTGCCCGCTTGGGTGATACGTTGGGTTCAACGGCAAGATCCGTTTCCGCCGTCTCGTTTGTCATTGGGTTCTCCTGCATAACGCAGCCGTGAATCGGGCATCTGCATGGGCGAGGCCCGGACGCTAGCCTGCTGGTTCTCCTGCGCCTAGTACTTGTTCCAGGGCGAGCCAGATCAGGTGAACGACCACCAGGTGCACCTGCTGAACCACGACTATCTCCGGCGAAGGTGTTGCAAGCCGTACGTGACATCCATCGCCTAAGGGAGAAACGGATCTCCCTACGAGGCACACGGTGGTGAGCCCCATCTCGTTGGCGCGAAGTGCTGCTTCTACGAGGTTGCGACTCTCTCCGGAGGCCGAGATCGCTAGAAAGACGTCGCCCGGTCGGGCAAGCGCATCGAGCTCTCGGGCGAGCGCGATCTCAAACCTGTAGTCGTTCGACAGGGCGGTGGTGACCGGTGTGCAGTTTTGGAGCACGAAGGCACCAACAGGCCTTGCCTCGTAGCTGAGTCGGCCAATCAGCTCGGCACACAGATGTTCCCCTAGAGAGTGCGATCCTCCATTGCCGGCGATGAATATTCGGCCGTTTCTGCGAACAGTTGATGCGAGGGTGTCGGCTACTTCGGCAATCATCGGCAGCTGCTTGTGGAGGAGCTCGAGCGAAGCCTGGTATGCTGCGAAAACATTGTAAAGTTGGCTGACTGGATCCAAAACTGCCCTCCTGGATAGGCCGTCGATCCGGCTGCAATCAATTTGGCCACGCGTTCGAGGTAAAGTCAACCTCGAGGGCCAACCCGGGGGGTGCAAGCTTGCAGGGAGCGACTCGGCCCGTCGTTTCGACAAGGTCGGGAACCAGGCGGTCATGCGCCTGGTCAGGCCTGTCGCCGAGAAGCACCTCCGTAGTCGAGCGTCGGAGAACATTCTTGACGGGAACCGGCTGCCACCAGCGGCTCTGCACCCTAACGCCGACCATGGTCATCGCGCTGACGCGATCACACGTGATCTCGAATGATCATCTTGTAGACCGAGGGTATGCACAATGCGCCGGCATGTTCGTCGTAATCGACAGGCGATCAGGTCGTGCGCAGTGATCACGCTGTTGGCCCCATGCCCAGGTGGTGGGGATCTTGACCACCACGCTCGTGCGTCGCGGTCGGCGGCTTGCTCCGACCTCGTTCGACCGCTGCGCAATGCGAGCGATTGGATCCTGATGGAAGCGCCTCACGACGACCGAGTTGGTGTATTCGGCCACCAGATCGTCACTGGTATCGCCGTCCGTGTGGAGGTATCATGGCCGCCACGCGGAGGCATCACGAAGGGTGCTCGTAATATGTGCGTCCCGCAATCTGTGCCGTATCGCGGTGTTGCTTGGAACGAAATGCATGGATGAGCTGGCCACGTGCGATGGGCAATAGGGTCTTCATGTCATACCGTCGGCGCGACTCTTTGCCGGAGACGCACCTACTGGCCACATTGCTGAGGCAACGATTTGGCCGAAGAAGTGTTTTCCTTGACACTGCCAATATTGAGCCGGGAGAGGTTTGGCCGGACCGGCTTCTCGGGGCTGTCCGGAACAGTGATGTCGTGCTGGCGGTCATCGGGGCGTCATATGTGTCCGCGACGAGAGAAGGCTCCCAGGTTCCCGACTTGTTTGATGAGATGGACTGGGTACGGCTCGAGCTGACCGAGGCTATCAGGTCTCGTAAGCGCATAGTACCTGTGCTTGTGAACGATGCTCGGCTGCCGACTCGGTCCGAGGTACCCGAGGTACTGCACCCCCTGCTCGATTGCCAGGCCTTCCGATTTCGAGTTGACAACGCTGAAACCGATGCGGACGCTTTGGGCGACTTCTTCGCGCCGACGGTCAAGCTGTCCTGGGAGAAGTTCGACCACGCCATCTCGAACCTTGCGCACAAGCTGGGTCCGGGATCAGCCCTTTTTGTTGGAGTTGGCGTTGGGGGAACCATCGTCGCCGCTACCCTGGCTGGCAACTTGAGCAAGAGCTTTCTATGCTTTGACCGGGAAGTGGTCTACGACCACGAGAATAGACGCATCACTTCGTTGCTCGATTCTGGTGTGACGCGCGCACGGAGGGAATTGGTCAGAGGCAAGAGGATTGTGGTGGTGTCTGCAGAGATTGTATCTGGGGCGACCACTGAGTTGGCGATCCGGCTCATGGAAGATCTTGGCGCGGCCACGATCTCGACCTGTTGTATATATGCCTACGAAGGTAGAACGGTGAACGTCGACTACTTCTATCGGGAACGTCGCAGCGGCGGCATTGTGCAAATGCCCTGGCGGATTTTGAGCTCTTACGTGAATCCCGACGATGTTGCGCGGCCGGCCGCGGTGGAGAGGGAAGATGACCTCTGACAGATACTTTGTTCTGGTGATGGGGGTTCCAGGTAGTGGAAAGACGACTCTAGCAAGGCGGATCATCCGGCGGGTGCACTGGGTGTACCTCGATAATAACTTCATCATGGATCCGTTCTATGCCGAAACTCGTGACTCACCTGAGTTCGTGGGCCTGCGACCGAGGTTCTACGAGGCGCTCTACAACGTCGCGGCGCACAACCTAGCGCTGGGGAACACAGTCCTGCTCGATGCGCCGCACGTTCGGCCGATGAAAGATCCCCGATGGTGGGGGCAGATGCAGTATCTGGCCGATGATGCTTGTGCTGCTCTCAAGGTTGTCCGATGTTACTGTAGCGAGGCCACGCTCCGAAGGCGGATCGAGGATCGCGCCGAGAAACGGGACGTTGCAAAGTTGCAGGATTGGGAAGGATTTCTGCGTGAAGAGCCCATCCGGAGTCCCATTCCGGTTGATCATGTTGAGATCAACACTGAAATCGAGACAGCGACCGACGACAAAGTGCTCAGATATGTAATGGGAGGAGACCTGTCGAACATGCCGATCAAGCGGGGATGCGGAGGGAGTGTCGGTGGCATCGGCAATGCTCATTCTTGACAATGAGATGTGCCGGTAAGTGCGGCGATCCCCGAACCGGCGTGTCCGCGGGGTAGGATCCGCCGGTGGCGGCACAGCGTGAGCGTCGGGCGAGGGGAGTGCGACCCCGGACGGGACTGGGGTTGTCTGACACGGGTCTGCTCACCAGCTGGCAGCCGCCGTTCCCGCTGGACATTCCGGCCCTGCTGGCCCCGTTGCGTCGGGGTGCTGGGGATCCGGCGTTTCAGCGGGACGAGCTCGGCGCGGTGTGGTTGGTGGCCAATACCGCGGCTGGGGTGGGCACGCTGTCGTTGCGCCGCGTCGGGCGCGAGGTCGTGGCGGGTGGGTGGGGGCCGGGCGCGGACGAGCTCCTCGACGGGGTGCCGGCGCTGCTCGGCGCCGAGGATGACCCGGAGGGGTTTCAGGCTTTTCATCCGATCGTGGCCGAGGTCCGCCGCCGGATGCCGGGGCTTCGGCTCGGCTCCGTCGGCCGGGTGTGGGACGTGCTGTTCGCCGCCGTGCTGGAGCAGAAGGTCACCGGGTACGAGGCGCGGCGGTCGTGGCGGGAGCTGTGCCGCCGGTTCGGCACGGCCGCGCCCGGCCCGGTGCCGGCGCGGATGTTCGCCCCGCCCACCCCGCGGGCGGTGCTGGGCATCGCGGACTGGGAGTGGCACCGCGCCGGCGTCGACGGGGCACGCCGGCGCACGCTGATCAACGCCGCGCAGGTGGCGCACCGGCTGGAGGGTGCGGTCGCCCTCCGGGGTGAGGCGGGGCGGGCGCTGCTGCGCAAGGTGCCGGGCATCGGTGTGTGGACCGCGGCCGAGGTGGCGCAGCGGGCCTGGGGCGACGCGGACGCGGTCAGCGTCGGCGACTTCCACATCCCGAGCATCGTGGGCTACGCCCTGCTGGGGCACAAGCTCGACGACGACGGCATGCTCGAGGTGCTCGCCCCGTACGCTCCGCACCGGCACCGGGCGGTGCGCTACCTGGAGGCCAGCGGCTTCCGCAAACCCCGCTTCGGGCCGCGGTTCTCCCCGCGCGACTACCGCTCGCTCTAGGCCGGCGGCGTGCTTCGCAGGATGCGGTCGTCTTGTGCGGTAAGGGAATCCGGTCCTCGTAGCCGACCTGGTCGCGGTTGGACGTGGTGACCCGGAGGGCGCCGTCGGGGGCGACGGCGATGGTGCGCAGCCGGCCGTAGTCGTGGTCGAGCAGCTTTCGGGGGTTGCCGCCGTCGAGGTCGACCCGGTACAGGGTCCGGCCGCGCAGGCACGCCACGTAGATGTGCTCGCCGAGAACGGCGATCCGCTTGGCGACGCGGAGCTGGTCGGGGTCCAGCTCGCGATCGGGTTGGTGAACCGGGGGTCGGTGCTCGGGCCCTCGACGGTGGGCCAGCCGTAGTTGATGCCCGGCTCGATCCGGTCAAAATCCACGTCAGCCACGTCCTCGCCAAGCTCTTGTTGCGCGACCGCGTGCAGGCCGTCGTGCCGGCCTACGAAACCGGACCGGTGCGCCCGGGAACCCGAAGCTACCGGGCCGCGGCGAGCATGTCGGCGAGACCGGCGGCGCCGCCGGGATCGGGCGGGAGCGCGTGGACCGGCCACCACCGTAGATCCATCGACTCCGCGCTGCGGACCGGTTGTGCACCGGCGGGTGCGTGCACCACGAAGCGGACGTCGAAGTGCCGGGTGGGCACCCCGAGCGAGCAGGTGATCGGGTGCACGTCGACATGTACCGGCACCGGCTCGATGCGCAGGCCGGGGATGCCGGACTCCTCGGTCGCCTCCCTCAGCGCCGCCCCGGCGAGCGTGGTGTCCGACGCCTCGCAGTGACCGCCGAGCTGCAGCCAGGCGCCCACCCTTGGGTGCAGGGTGAGCAGCATGTGCTTCCCGGTGGCGTCGAGCACGATCGCCGAGGCCGTGATGTGGCCGGGCACGCAGGATCGCCGGCACGCATCGGGTCGGGCCTCGAGAAAGCCGAGGAAGGCCTGGCGCAGCGACTCCTGGTCGCGCCGCGGCGGACGCCAGGCGTACAAAGTGGACAGGGCGTCGGCGTGCAGGCTCACTTGATCACCAGGAGCTCGCCGGGATCGGCGGGCACGCGCGGGGTGAGCGGGCCGTCCGCCGGGTGTCCGATCGCGACGGCGCCGAGCGGCTCCCAACTCGCCGGAAGCTCGAGCACCTCGCGCACCACGGGCGCGCAGAAGATCGTCGAGGACACCCAGCACGAGCCGAGCCCTTCGGCGGCCAGCGCGACCAGCAGACCCTGCACCGCGCCGCCCGCGGCGACGGTGAACATGACCCGCTCGGCCTCCGCGCGGCGCTCGTCCGGGTAGTCGTGCGCGCCGTCGCGGACCAGGAACGGCAGCACGATCTCCGTTGCGCCGTAGAGCAGGTCGCCGCGCCGGACCCGCCGATCGATGCGCTCCTCGGGCATCCCGTCGCCGCGCAGGTCGGCTCGCCACGCCTCGCGCATCGTGTCCAGCAACTGCTTGCGCCGCGCGCGGTCGGCCAGGTGCACGAACCGGACCGGGTGGGTGTGGTGCGGGGCCGGGGCGGTCAGCGCGGCGGACACGGCTCGGCGCAGCGCGGCCTCGTCGACCGGGGTGTCATCGAACGCCCGGATCGACCGGCGCAGCAGCACCGCCTCCCGCCGGCCCTGCTCGATCGCCTCCGCGGTGCCCAGCCGGAACAGGTCTTCCGCCACCGGGCGCACCAGATCCCGTGCCACGCCCGGGTTCTCGCCGATGCGCAGGCCACGCACGACGGCCACGGGCACGCCGCTGAGCTTGCCCTTCACCAGGTCCGCGGCCGCCGCCACCTCGTCGGCCACCGCGACCTCGGTGACCTCGAGCTCGTTGCCCTGCGGGTCGATCGTGCCGGCGTAGCGGTGCAGCACCTCGAGGCCGGAGGCGCCGATCGCCACGTCGGTCTGGCCGATCCGCCACGCCCGGCCCATCGTGTCGGTGACCACCACCGCCACCTCGACACCGAGCCGCTCCCGCAACCCGTTGCGCAGCGCCAAGGCCGACGCGTCCGGGTCGGCCGGCAGCAGGGCGATCTCGTTGCCGGCCACATTGGACGCGTCCACACCGGACGCCGCCTGCACGATGCCCAGCCGGTTCTCGGTGATCAGCGTCCGCGCCTTGCGGGCGAGCACCCGGACGGCCTCATCGAGCACCCACCTGCGCCGCGCCTCGTCCCTGGCCTGCTTGTCGGCCGGCACCCCGATCAGCTGACCCTCCACTTTGGACACTATCTTGCTGGTCACCACGACGATGTCGCCCGACCGCAGCCACCGGGCCGCCGCGGCGATCGCTCCGGTCAGGTCGTCGCCGGGGCGGAACTCCGGAAGGCCCGTCACCGGCAGGATCTCGAGCTTGCCGGGCGCGGCATGATCACTCAACGGACACTCCAGCCAGGTCGAACGCGGCCCGCGCCATGTCCGCGGTCGCGTCCACGGAGGACATCAGCAGCGGCACCGCACGCACCCGGACGCCGGGCACCTCCGCGGAATCCGTGGTGTGCACCAGCCAGCCGTCCAGCAGGCCGTCGGGCCGGGCGCCGTAGTGCCGGCCGACCGCCTCGGCGGTGGTCGCCACCCCGATCGCGGCCAGGCAGGCGTCGGCCATGCCCCGCACCGGCCGGTCCTGCACGATCGGCGACACCCCGACCACCCGGGCCTCGGTCTTGGCCAGCGCGGTGCGCACCCCGGGCACGGCCAGCACGGTCCCGATGCTCACCACCGGGTTGGACGGGGCCAGCAGCACGACATCGGCGTCGGTGATCGCCTCCGCCACACCCGGCGCCGGGTTCGCCTCCTCGGCGCCCACCGCCACGATCGAGTGAGCCGGCAGCGCGGCATGATGGCGCACCCACCACTCCTGGAAGTGGATCGCCCGCCGCTCGCCGCTGTCCGGGTCGTCGACCACGACATGGGTCTCCACCCGGTCGTCGGTCGTCGGCAGCAGCCGCACACCCGGCCGCCAACGATCGCACAGCGCCTCGGTGACCGCCGACAGCGGGTACCCGGCGCGCAGCATGCGGGTGCGGATGAGATGCGTGGCGATGTCCTTGTCGCCCAACCCGAACCAGTCCGGGTCGGCCCCGTACGCGGCCAACTCGTCCTTCACCACCCAGGTCTCCCCGACCCGGCCCCAGCCGCGCTCGGTGTCGATGCCGCCGCCCAGGGTGTACATGCAGGTGTCCAGGTCCGGGCAGATCCGCAGCCCGTGCAGCCACACGTCGTCGCCGTTGTTCACGATCGCGGTGATCTCGTGCGGCGCGGCGCCTTCGCCGATCGCCGGCAGCCCGAGGGCCGTCTTCACGCCGAGCAGGAACCGGGCCCCGCCGACCCCACCCACGATGACAACCACCCGCACGGTCGCCACCCTAACGCTGCCAGAAGAAGAAGATTTCCTGACCGATCGCGGCGAACACGCTGTACCCGCCGAGCACGTCGAACAGCGAGTCCGACACGTCGAAGAACGCCTGCCCGACCGGTCGGACCCCGATCAGCAGCGCGAACAGCAGCAGCGGCGCCCACGGACGCGCCTTGGCGCCGAACCGCTGCGCCTCGGGCGACAGGTACGGCTCAATCGCGCCCCAGCCGTCCAGCCCCGGGATCGGCAGGATGTTCAGCACGAACGCCAGGATCTGCAGCAGGGCAAGGAAAGACAGCGCGCTGGCCAGCCCGGGGCTCGGCTGGAAGACCTCCACCGAGATGATCAGTAGCACGCCGATCACCAGGTTGGACAGCGGCCCGGCCAGCGACACCATCGACTCGACGCGCTTGGACCGCAACGCGTAGTGGTTGATCCACACGGCGCCGCCGGGCAGCGGGATGCCGCCGATCGCCAGGAAGATCAGCGGCAGCAGCAGGCTCAGCACCGGGTCGGTGTACCGGCGCGGGTCGAGCGTCAGGTACCCCTTGAAGTAGACCTCGCGATCGCCGCCGCGGTAGGCCACCATCGCGTGCCCGAATTCGTGCAGGCACAATGACACTCCCCAGCCGCCGAGCACGAGCAGCACGGTGCCGGTCGTGACCATGGCGCCGTCCAGCTCGTCGCCGAGACCGGCCAGCACGCCACCGACGATGGTGACCGCGAGGATGCCGAGGAACACGGGGGATGGGCGCACCAGGGATCGCTGCACGCCCCCCAGTGTGTCAGTTGCCCGATGAGGTAAAGATCGCCCATACCGCATCACCCACATAGGTACCGGACTTGACTCGCCGAGATCACACGGGTGTAATCACATCGATGTCATTCGCCGCCGAGGCAGGGTGTGGCGGGTGGTGTCCGCCGGGCCGGGGAGTGCGAAAGGCGAGGAGGCGGACC
The DNA here is from genome assembly GCF_035942955.1 of Actinophytocola sp. Taxonomy (GTDB): domain Bacteria; phylum Actinomycetota; class Actinomycetes; order Mycobacteriales; family Pseudonocardiaceae; genus DASYTH01. The sequence goes on from NZ_DASZCQ010000186.1 coordinate 13,589, forward strand.
GAAATGTACGGCATAGCCACTGATGGGAGCACTGTCGTGGGTTGGGGGGAGCACCCTCACGAGGAGCTGGGTGTGCTCGCCGAGCTCTTCGACGAGGCGGAGGAGCAGGAGTGGCAGGAGCGTGCCCTGTGCGCGCAGACCGACCCCGAGGCCTTCTTCCCCGAGAAGGGCGGCTCCACCCGGGAGGCGAAGCGGATCTGCCAGGGGTGCGAGGTCCGGGCCGAGTGCCTGGAGTACGCGCTGGCGCATGATGAGCGCTTTGGGATCTGGGGTGGGTTGTCGGAGCGGGAGAGAAGGAAGTTGAAGAAGCGGGCGGTTTAGGGGTTCCCCGGGAGCCGGGGGAGGTGGGGGCGCCTCGGGTTGTGGAGTCGCTGAGCTGGGTTGGCGGCTGCCGGTGGTTCTTCGGGGCCGCGGGGTAGCTGAGTTTCGCTGGCGGGTGGCGGTTTGTCCCTGGGCGCCCGGGGTTCGTGGGGTGACTGGGCTGCGTTGGCGGGTGGCAGTTCGTGGG
>NZ_DASZCQ010000187.1:0-19841 GCF_035942955.1 Actinophytocola sp.
ACGGCCGGCGCAGCCACCGGCGCCGAGCCGACCGCGGGCGCCGCGGCGGCAATCGCCGGCACGGCCACCGGCGGTTCCGCGCGGGTCGATTCCACCGGCACCCGAACCGGTTCCGGCGCGGACGCCACGCCGTTGCGGCGCGGGCCCGGTGCGCGCTCCATCGTCACGCGTGGAGCGGAACCCGCCGGGCCGTCGGCCGGCGCCGACACCTCGGGGCCGGGCGCCGACACCGGTTCGAACAGGGCCGGGACCACCGGCCGGATCGCCGGCGTGTCGAGCCGGCCGAGGAGGCGGTCGACGAAGTCGGTCATGACGCCGCCATCTCCAGGTACCACCGCCGCCGCACCGGGCTGACCGCGAGCACCTCGTCCTCCGACCAGCCATAGGCGCTGGCGAGCGCGTGCACCTCGTGCAGCAGCCGCCGGGCGTAGGCGTCCAGTTCCTCCCACAGGTAGGCCGCGACGTCGAAGCGGGCCCGCCACCCGTGGCCGCAGGCGACACAATCCAGGTCCAGCAGCACATCGGCCTGCGGGTCCAGTGTGGACAGCGCGGCCGCGACGGCGTCCAGCACCGGGTCCGGCAGCGCCGCGGCCGGCACCCCGCGGCCCCGGCTCGTCGCGCTCACCACGCACCGGCGGAGCAGGGTCCGCCGGGCGTCCGGCAGCTCCGGCCGGACGGCGATCAGGTCCCGGCTGGTGACCAGCCGGAACTCCACCTCGGTCCCGTCCACCGTGGTCGGCTCCGGTTCGGTGGAGGGATCGGTCCGCACGTCGTCGGTGGTCAGCTCGAGCTCCAGGTGCTCGGCACAGGCCGGGCAGGTCACCGCGCAGGGCAGTGTCCTGCCGAACCACCGTTCCCGCAGTGCCAGCACGAACGCCTCCCGCCGGCCGACGCTGAGATCGGCGACCGAGCCGGGATCCGCCCCGCCGGCCGCGGCCAGCGTGAGCGCCCGGCGAACCCGGTTCTGGCCGAGCCCCGCCTCCCAGGTCGCGAGCAGGCCGGCCTCGCTGAGCACGATCATGGCGTCAGGCCGGGTCTTCGAAGCCGACTTCGGGCGGCTCGGGTAGGTCCTCGCGCACCCAGCCCTCGTTCTCCAGCTTGATGTGCTGGATCGCCACCGCGTTCGCGTTCGCGTCCAAATCGGACACCGGCTGCCACTCCGACACCCAGCAGTTGTAGACCTGGTACGAGAGCACCTTCTGGCCCGCCTCGTTGAACACGTCCACGATCAGGTCGCGGCGGTAGTCCTTGAGCGAGGTCTCCAGCCCGCCGCCGGCGTTGTGGAAGCTCCACACCCGGTTCGCCCACTGCTCGAACACCTTGTCGGTGGTGACCCCGCGCTCGAGTGTGATCGCGTCGTACTCGGTGCGGCCGGGGAGCTTGTAGCTGGTCCCCGGGTCGCCACCGGACCGGTGCTTGATCACCTCGGTGGTCCGCTTGAACCCGGTGACCTTGCTGACCCCGAGGATGTACTCCGCGCCGCCGCTGAACTTCACCCGGAACCGGAAGTTCTTGTACGCGTCGCGCCTCTTCGTCTTGCTGTCGGCCATGACTGAGCTCTCCCTCCGGCCCTGCCTAGACCTGGATCTGGCCGGCGAGTTGTTGGATGTGGACGATGACGAACTCAGCCGGCTTGAGTGGGGCGAAGCCGACGAGGATGTGCACGATCCCGCGGTCGATGTCGTTCTGCGGGTTGTTGGTGCTGTCGCATTTGACCAGATAGGCCTCCTGCGGGGTGCGGCCCTGGAACGCGCCCTGGCGGAACAGGGTGTTCATGAACGCGCCCACGTTGAGCCGGATCGAGGACCACAGCGGCTCGTCGTTGGGTTCGAACACCACCCATTGCGTGCCGCGGAACAGGCTCTCCTCGATGAACAACGCCAGTCGCCGGACCGGCACGTATTTCCATTGGCTCGCCAGCAGGTCGGCGCCCGCCATGGTCCGGGCGCCCCACACCACGTTCCCGACAACCGCGCGTTCGCGCAGGCAGTTGATCCCGCGCGGGTTGAGCCGGCCGTTCTCCGGGTCGGTCATCGGAATGGTGGGCCGGCGCACGCCGCTGAGCCCGGTCTCGGTTCCCGCCGGGGCCTTCCACACCCCGCGCTGGACATCCGTGCGGGCCCAGACCCCGGCCACCACACCGCACGGCGGGAACGCGCGCACCACGTTGTCCCGTTCGGGATCCGGGAGATCGACGGTCGGGAAGAAGATCGCCGCGTTCTTCGCCGTGTCATCGGTCAGCGGCAGGGTCGCGCCCGCGGCGGCGGCCACGGAGTCCCATGCGGACGGCGGGTCCACGATGAGCATGGCCCTGCTGTCCAGGCACAGGCGACCCGCCTCGGCGAGGATGTCCGCGGGGTCGCCCTGCTGTCCCGGCGCGCCGGGCAGGCACAGCATGTTGAAGATGTCGGCCTTGCGCAGCTGGTAGATGCCCTGCTTGCCGTCCTGCACGTCGGCGTCCTCGCCGGTGTAGTCGGCCTTGAGCGGCGCGAGCCCGTCCGCGCCACCGGACGCCGACTGGTACCACGGGTCCGGATCGGTGGCGTCGTGCTGATCCTCGAACGGGTCCGCGTCGTCCGAAAGGCCGGTCGAGCCGTGCTCGTTCGGCCGCTGGTCGTCGTCGCCGCTCACCCGACCCACCAGGGTCGAGGAGGCCAGCACGTTCTTGAGCCCGCGCGCGTCGGTCGGGTCGGTGCTGACGTTCAGGTAGCGCTCGGTGATCCCGGTGCCGCTGTCGTGCAGGGTCAGGTTGTACCGGGTCGGGTCGTTCGGATCCGCGGTCCGGTGGTCGACCCTGACCCGCAGCTTGCCGTTGGCCCAGCTGCCCGGACTGGCGGCGGCCAGGGTGATCTTCTTCGCGGCGTCGGCGGTCTCGAGCACGACCGTCGCCGTCGCCGCGGCGACCGGGGGCTCTCCCGGGCCCGGCGCCGGATCGGCCTGCCGCGCCTTCCTGACGATGCGGACTATCTCGGCTTCGCTGCCACCGTTGAGATAGAACTGGTAGACCGCATAGCTCAGCTCGCTGTCCTTGTCGAGACCACCAAACTCGCGCTGGTAGTCCGCCCAGCTCGTGATATGCACCGGCCGGTCGACCGCCCCGCGCGGCGCCCTGCCGACAAAAGCCGCAACCGACGTGGGAACGCCCGTGATGGTGCGAACGGCGCTCGGCAGCTCGTCGATATATACGCCAGGATAGGTGGGACTGATGGGCATGGCCGTATCTCCCTTCGCCACGTCCGCGGCCGTGAGCGACCAATGTCTCCGGCCCTCGTCACCGCAACGTCAATGACCAGCATTCGTGTTCTTTCCCGGGCCTGGGCGGCCGTTGCGATGGCGGGCCCGACCGGTTCTGGTCGGTCCGTGGGTGCGGCGCCGGCTGCCCGAAGGTGCCGTCCGAACGCGCACAATTACCTCCTCCTGGTGGGGGACGCAGCGAGTGTTGGTACCTTTGGCCCAACGAGCCAGGTCCGGTTCGCACGTGAGTAATCACGCCCGGTCTCGGGGACATCGCGGAGGTGTCGACGTGCCTGCAAATGATGGCGCATCCGCCGGGTGGGATCCGTCCGGCTTCCGGGCTCGAGGCCAAAGGTGGGAATTCCGATTACCTAATTCTGCGTGAGTCGGTCTCCGCACACCCCGACGTGACGATGCGGTGACGGCGTGCTGCCGCTTAGGAGTACGCATGGAGCCATGGTGATCTCACCGCCTCGGGGAACGAGCGTAAAAGAGTGCGCTATGGCGTTCGACCAAGTACGTCCGACCAATAACCCTGCCGACTCGACCCGTCTGATGCTCACCGGCGAGTTCGAATTGATCGTGGCTGGACGACGTCTTGTGGTTCCGCACAGCGTCGAACGAGTTCTGGCCTATCTGGCGCTGACGGATCGTCCGGTGAGCCGGGCGAAGTTGGCGGGCACTTTGTGGTTCGACGCCTCCGAGCAGCGGGCCGCCAACAATCTGCGTACCGCGCTGTGGCGCCTCGGCCGCGCCTGCGGCCAGCTGGTGTCGGCCGACCCCGACCGGCTGGTCCTGTCGCCGGCCGTGCGGGTCGACGCCACCGAGCTGTGCGAACTGGCGAACCGGCTCATTCACGAACCGCGACCCGACCCGGCCGACCTGCGCGACGTGCCGCTCCTCGTCGCCCGCGCGGAGCTGCTGCCCGACTGGGACGACGGGTGGGTCGTGGCCGACCGCGAGCGCTTCCGGCTGCTGCGCCTCGAAGCGCTCGAACGCGCCGCGTCGGTTCTGCTCGGGCGACGGTGCCTCGGTGAGGCGCTCGTCGCGGCGCTGGCCTCCGTGCAGACCGAGCCGCTGCGCGAAAGCTGCCGCCGCCTCGTGGTCGCGGTGCACGTGGCGGAGGGCAACCTCGCCGAGGCGCTCCGGTCGTACGAGGAGTACCGGGCCATCCTGTGGCAGGAGCTGGGAATCGAGCCGTCCGGGCTCATGCGCCAGCTCATCGAGCCGCTGAGCCGGGGCGCCGTGGGTAATGGCGCCGTGCCGCGCTCGTGACTGCCCCGACGCAGACTCGCCGGCGTGCGCCCTACAGCTGGCAGCCGCCACGAGGTGGCGGTTGTGCGAGTCGAGGTTCGCGACGCTGACGGTCCGCGGTTGCGGATCGAGCTCCTCGAGGTCGGGCACGACCACGGCCGGGACCGGCTGCTCGGCCGGGCGACCAACGCGGCCGACGCGTGCCGCATGCTCGACGACTGGCTCGGCGCGCTCGCGGCCGGAATCGGAAGTGGACCGTCGGCGGCTGACGACGGCGCGACGGATCGGTGACGCGGACGGGACGGCCGGGAAAGGCGCGCGCGTCATCCTTACCGGCGCCGCACGGTATCGGCGGCACGGACGTTGCTTCGGGAGTGAGGCCGATGACCCATGAGCACGCTGCCAACGACGAGCATCCCGAGGGACCCGAGCATGACCGGACGTTGCCGGACGCCGCGGAGATTCCGGGCGACCTGAGCCCCGAGGACTCGGACGGGCCCGAACTGGACGGAGACCTCTGATGCCCACCCTGGTTGTCCAGATGGGACACTGCTTCCGCAGGACCGGCGCCACCGGGACCCGCGGTGAGCAGGCGTTCGCCACCGCCGCCGCCGATTCGTGCGTCAACTTTCTCAACGGTCGCGGCGGATGGTCCGTCCGGAAGATCCTGGCCGACGACCCGCGCATCCTGTACCGCGGTGACGCGTTCGTCGCCGTGCACTGCGACGGGTCGACCAACCCGTCGGCGCGGGGCGCCTCGGTGGGCTACCGCACGTCCGAGGGGCGGGAGTTCGGCCAGGCCTGGAAACGCGCCTACGCGGCGCGCGGCTGGCCGGGGTTCCGCCCGGACAACTACACCGCCGCGCTTTCCGGCTACTACGGCACCGGAACCGCTGTGGCGCAAGGAAACCGGCGAGCGGTGATCGTCGAGTGCGGTTTTCTCACCAATCCCGAGGACCGCCTGCTGCTGTCCGGCCCGGACGGGCCGGCGCGGGTGGCGCTGGCGATCGGCGACGCGCTCGGCATTTCAACCGGCATCGACCAGAAGGACGAGGACGAGATGGCACTTTCGACCGAACAGTGGGAGCCGGGAACCGACAAGTGGGGAGTGATCGCCGTGCCGCCGGTCGGCGGCTCGCTGTCGGTGCCCCCGGACGGTCAGGCGTGGCTGCACCTTCGGGTGCCGCACCAGACGGTGGAGGTGCACGGCCTGTGGTCGGTGGACCTCAACGGCGCCGGCGCCCTGCTGTTGGAGAATCACACCCTGGCCCCCGACGTCTACCACCGGTGGCGCCTGCCGACGAACTGCATGCAGGTGTCCTGTTTGTACACGGCCGAGGTGCCGATCGCGGCCACATTGGAGACCAAGGCATGAACTACTCCAAGGCCCTGGCCGCCCTCGTCGCCGCCGTGCTCGCCGCGATCGTCCCGGCGCTGTCCGGGGACAACCGGATCGACGCGACCGAGTGGGTCAACGTGGCAATCCTCACCCTCGGCGCCGCCGCCGTGTTCGCGGCCCCCAACGTGCCCGGCGCCCGCTACACCAAGGTCGTGCTCGCCGTCCTCACCGCCGCAGCGACCGCCGCCGCATCGCTGATCTCCGACGGCATCAGCCTGACCGACTGGCTCCAGCTCGCCCTCGCCGCACTGGGCGCGCTCGGCGTCTACCAACTCCCCTACTCCCCCAACCCCGAGCCATCGGTAACGCCGTAGCCACGGCACAGGATTCGAGCCCCGCCAAGGGTTTCCGGCGAGGCGAGGCGGACGTGGGCGTCGTCGGGAACCTGGGCCAGGCAGTCGACGCCCCGCACGTGCAGATAGACCGGGTCGAGCTCCTCCGGGCCGGGCACGCGTTTCAGGAGAACAGGGTCTCGCCCCAGAAGCCGCCGGGTCGGGTGCCGGGTGGGACGGCGAAGTGGGCGGAGCCGGTGTGCTCGATGTACTCCATCATCCGGTCGGTGGCGGCAAGGGCCTGCTGCATCGGGACGAACTGGGTGCGGGAGTCGCGGTTGAAGCAGACGAAGAACAGGCCGGCGTCGAGGTGGCCCAGCCCGTCCGAGCCGTCGGTGAAGTTGTAGCCGCGGCGCAGGATTCGGGCCCCGCCAAGGGTTTCCGGCGAGGCGAGGCGGACGTGGGCGTCGTCGGGAACCTGGGGCAGGCCGTCGGCGCCCCGGACGTGCAGGTCGACCGGGTCGAACTCGTCGAGCTGGCCGAGCGCGGCGCCGCTGCCCTTGTGCCGGCCGACGATGGCCTCCTGCTCGGCCAGCGAGGTGCGGTCCCAGATCTCGATGTGCATGCGGATCCGCCTGGCCACCAGGTAGGTGCCGCCGACCAGCCAGGCCGGGCCGGTGCCGGCGTCCACCCAGACGTGCTGGGCGAGGGCGGCGGTGTCCTCGGCCTTGAGGTTCCGGGTGCCGTCCTTGAACCCGAACAGGTTGCGCGGGGTCGCCTGCGTGCGGGAGGTCGACGAGGTGCGCCCGAAACCCAGCTGCGACCACCGGACGGCGACCTTGCCGAACCCGATCCGGGCCAGGTTGCGGATCGCGTGCACCGCAACCTGCGGGTCGTTGGCGCAGGCCTGCACGCAGATGTCGCCGCCGCACCGCTTGGGGTCGAGGTCGTCGCCGGGGAACGCGGGCAGGTCGATCAACGCCGCCGGGCGCAGTGCGGCCAGCCCGAACCGGGAGTCGAACAGCGACGGGCCGAACCCGATGGTCAGGGTGAGCGCGGATGCGGGCAGGTCGAGCGCCTCCCCGGTGTCCGCGGGCGGCGCCTCGGGCACGCCGCCGACCGCGCCGTTCTCCCGCGCCTCGAGGCCGGCGGTCATCCGCTCCGCGGCCCTTGTCCAGTCCCGCAGCAGCCCGACCAGCTCGTCGCGTTTGGACGTGGTGACGTCGAAGGCCACGAAGTGCATCCGGTCCTGTGCCGGGGTGACGATGCCGGCCTGGTGCTCGCCGTGGAACGCGACGGCGGCCGCGGCCGGGTCGGCCCCCGCCGGCGCCGCGGTGACCGGTGCGCTTGCCCGGCCGGTCAGCACCCCGGCGGTCGCGCCGACCCCGGCGACCGCGGCCCCGGCCCCGGCCACACCGAGCAGCCGCCTGCGGCTCAACCCCTGCCGGGTGTCCGAATCGTTCACTTCTGCGCCACCACCTCGGCCACCCTGCTGACCGGCTCACCGAGAGCGTCGACCGCCTCGGCCAGCACCTTGATGTCGGCCTCGGTCAGCTCGGTGTACGCCTTGAACCCCTCCCCCGCGCGGTACCTCTCCAGCAGCCCGTTCACCGCCGCGAACTTCTCGTCCAAAGTAGACGTCAGGGCGGCGTCGCGCTCCTGGACCACCGGGCGCAGCGCGGCGACCGCGGCCTGCGAACCCTCCACATTGGCCTTGAAGTCCCACAGATCCGTGTGCGAGTACCGGTCCTCCTCACCGGTGATCTTCCCGGTGGCCACCTCGTCGAGCAGCTCCTTGGCGCCGTTGGCCAGCTGCAGCGGGGTCAGCTCGACCGCCTTGGCCTTGCCGACCAGATCGGTCACGTCGGCGAGCAACCGGTCGGCCATCGCCGGCGAGTCGGCCTTGAGCCCGTCGACCCACAGGTCCTTCTCCAGCCGGTGGAAGCCGGTGAACTCCAGGCCCTCCTCGACCACGTCCTCCCGGCCGTCGATCTTCGGGTCGATGTCACCGAAGCTCTCCGCCACCGGCTCGATCCGCTCCCAGTACGTGCGCGACACCGGGAACAGCGCCTTGGCCTCGTCGACCTTGCCGGCCTTGACCGCGTCGACGAACTCGGTCGTCTTGGTCAGCAGGGCGTCGGCCTGGGAGTTGACGTAACGCTGGTAGCTCCTGGTCGCCTCGGCCAGCTTCGCGTCGGTGTCGACCTGCCGGCCCGAGTTGCCGTTCACGGTGAACTCGCCGCGGATCCCGTTGCCCTGCATGCCCGGCTTGCACGCGGTCTGGTACTTGCCGCCCTCGCTGACCTCGACGATCAGCCGGCGGGTCAGCCCCGGCGCGATGTTCTCCACCTCGCCCATGATCCGGTCGCCCTCGGCGTAGAGGTAGAACTCGGTGACCCGGCTGCCCTTGTTGGTGACCTCGAAGGTCAGCGTGCCGGCGTCCGCCGCGGTGCGCGCGACCTTGCAGGCCTCGTCGGACGCCTCGACCGCGATCGGCCCGCCCGCTGCCGGGGGCGAGTCGCCGCCGCACCCGGCGAGGGCGAGCGGGCACACCACGGCGACGCCGGCCAGAGCCACGCGAACGGATGTGAGACTCACGAGTTCTCCTTGACGGTGACGGGTTCGGGGGACGGGGCGGGGGCGGCCGCCGGCCGGCGGCGCGGCCACAGGAACAGGGTCAGGACGATCCCGACGTACAGCACCCAGGCGATCGCCTGCAGCACGGTGGTCTGCGCGGAGTAGTTGAAGAAACCCTTGAGCAGCGCGCCGTACCAGGAGTCCTCGGGCATCGGGCCGGACAGGTCGAAGGCCAGCGTGGTCAGGCCCGGCAGCACGCGGCCCTCCTGCAGGTCGTGCAGGCCGTAGCCGAGGATCCCGGCCGCGACGAAGATCAGCAGTACGCCGGTGATCGTGAAGAACCGGTTGAGGTTGAACCGGATCGCGCCGCGATAGATCAGCCAGCCGAGCACGACCGCGGCCACGACGCCGAGCACGAACCCGGCGAGCGGCACGGCCGTGCCCCGCTCGGCGGTCTCCACGTTGGCGTAGAACAGAACCGTGGTCTCCAGGCCCTCGCGCCCGACGGCGAGGAAGGCCATCACGACGACCGCGAACGGTCCGAGCCGCAGCGCCTTGGACAGCTTCCCGCGCAGCTCCGCGGCGATGGTCCGGGCGGTGGCCCGCATCCAGAAGATCATCCAGGTGACGAACGCGACCGCGATGATCGACATCGTTCCGCCGAAGATCTCCTGCTGCTCGAACGACATCTGGGCGCTGGTGTACGTGATCACCGTGCCGGCGCCGACCGACATCGCCAGCGCGGCGGCCACCCCGGTCCACACCCACGGCAACGACGCCCGCCGGTCGGTCTTGACCAGGAAGGCGACGAGGATACTGACCACGAGGGCCGCTTCCAGGCCCTCCCGAAGCCCGATCAGCGCGCTGCTGAGAAGCACTGTGCCCGCCCTCCGAAGGTATACCTAACCTTACAAAAGCTAGGTAAGCCTTTCCTCCTTGTCCAGTCCCCCGCGCGTGACCATGGTCATCAGGCTGGTCGGCGGGCATGGTCATGGCGGCCTCGGGACGCGCGGCCCATGGCCGCGGGACACCGAGGAGAAGGGCTGGCGGCATGACGACAACCGCTCAACCAGCGGCGTCCGCCCTGGCCGCCGGCGTCGCGGCGGTGGAGCTCGACCGGGTGCGCACGCGCTTCGGCGACGTGACGGCCGTCGACGGCGCCTCGTTGCGCATCCGGCCCGGCGAGGTCGTCGCGCTGCTCGGGCCCGACGGGGCCGGCAAGACCAGCACCATCGACATGGTCCTCGGGCTGTCGGCGCCGACCACCGGCACGGTCCGCGTGCACGGGATGCCGCACCCCGCCGGCACGTCGTCGGCGAACGCCCGCAGCAGGCTCGACTTGCCCACGCCGGCCTCCCCACCGACCGGCACCACGCCGCCCCGCCCGCCTCGGCCCCGGCACCGCCTCCCGCAACACCGCCGGCTCCCGCTCCAGCAACAACCCCATCACCCGCGCCCGTTCGGTGGGTTCGGGGCCAGCCTGCGGTGCCCGCGCCGCCGCGCGCGTCCGTATCCGCCACGGAGTTGGCGTCCCCGTATGTCGGTGGACGAGGTGGGGAGCGGGCCGCAGGATCGGGGTGTGCGGCAGGAGGAGATCTGGGACGCCGAGGCGGCGGAGAGCTATGACACTCCGGGCACCGGTGCGTTCGCTGCCGAGGTGGTGGGGCCGATGGTGGATCGGCTGGCCGAGCTTGCCGGTGGCGGACGGGCGCTCGAGTTCGCGATCGGGACCGGACGGGTGGCCGTTCCGCTGGCCGAGCGGGGTGTGCCGGTCGCCGGCATCGAGCTGTCGGCTCCGATGATCGCGCGGCTGCGCACGAAGGTGGACGAGGCGACGATTCCGGTGGTCGCGGGGGACATGGCGGCGGCCGTCGCGCCGGGTGAGTACACGCTGGTCTACCTGGTGTACAACACGATCGCTAACCTGCTGACCCAGGCCGAGCAGGTCGCGTGCTTCCACAACGCGGCGCGACACCTGACGCCGGGCGGGCGGTTCGTCATCGAGCTGTGGGTGCCCGACCTGCGCAGGCTTCCGCCGGGGCAGCGGGCGATCGTCTTCAGCTCCGAGCCCGGATACCTCGGTGTGGACACCTACGACGTCGTGGCGCAGCAGGTCGTGTCCCATCACTTCCGGTTCGGCGAGGACCGGCGGGCGCGGCTGTTCCGCACGCCGCACCGCTACATCTGGCCGGCGGAGCTCGATCTGATGGCGCGGCTCGCCGGGTTCGAGCTGGAAAGCCGGCACGCGGACTGGACGGGTGCGGAATTCACCGCCGAGTCGGGCTCACACGTCTCGGTCTACCGCCTCCCCCACGCGGACACCATCGCCGCCAGCATGTCCACATAGGACGGTTCATCGAACAGCCGCATGGCGGCCGTGAACTCCGCCGCGGTGACCAGACCGTCGGCGACCATACCCGGACCGAGCTGCCCCGCGGTCGCGCGCATGAAATCGGTCGCGGGACCGTGGTCATTGACGATCACGGCGACCGACATGCCGGTCTCGACGAGGCCCGCGGCGGTCATGAGCATCGGCAGTTGCGGAGACCAGTGCGCGTCGGTGCCGATCGTGCTCTCCATGTACCGCCGCATCGCGATCCGCATGCGGCGCATGACCGGGTACGGCGAGGCCTCCATGGCGAAGGCGGCGGCATCCTCGACGACCAGCCAGCCACCCGGCGCCAACCAGCCGGCGATCTTGGCAACGAGCGCGTCACGCTGGGGCAGGTGCTCGAGCAGGAAGCGGGCGTGGATCAGATCGAAGCTGCCGGGCGGGAAGTCGTCTGTCACCACGTTGTGCCGCACCACCCGCGGGTTCTCCTCGCCGACACGGTCGAGGAACGCCGTGTCGGTGTCGGTGGCGGTCACCTGCGCGCCCCGCCGCGCCATCCAGCGGGCGATCGATCCCGCGCCTGCGCCCAGCTCCAGACACCGCCACGCCGGCCCGATCCCCCGGCCCCGCAGAACCGGGATGGTGATCGGGTCGAACACGTCCTCCACCAGCCGCAGCCGCTGCCGTTCGGTGGGGACGTCATGGGCGAACAGCGTCTCGCCGTACCGGGCGTGCGCGGTCACGAGCCAACCCGTTCGCAGCCGTCGATCTGGCCGATCACCAGCGGAACCTCCATGACCTCCCGGCTGGGGACCATGTGCCCCCAGCGCGGTTTTCCGGCGAAGTGCTCGCCGAAGTTCTCGCCGTGGTCGCCGCACACGATGACGACGATGTCCCGTCTCCTCGGCAACAGCTCGAACAGCTTCCCGAGCTGACCGTCGAGGTATTCCAGGGCGATCAGCTGCATCTCCCGCAGCCTCGGGCCAAGGCTCGCCGGGACCGCGGGGCCCTCCCGCAGGTTCAGGCTTCCCTTGAGCGTCGCGTACGACTCCAGCACGTCGGCCGGGATCCCGTTGCCGATGTCGTACGGGTAGTGCGTTTCCGGGCAGTTGACGAAGAGAAACCACTTGTCGTGCCCCGCGAGGTTCCGCACGATGGTTTCGATGTTGTTCAGCGGGAACGTCCCGGGGTCGCGCTCGCGGAGCGGTTCCTCGTCCAGGTTGGGGCCGAAGTACAGGAAGTCGTCGCCGAAGTACGCCCGCAGGCAGCTGCCGTCCGAGAACTGCGACACCCCACCGGCCCCGAGCACCTTGAATCCCAGGGCGCGATAGCCGGCGACGACGTTGTTCGCCCCGAACAGCAGCCCGAACCGCCGTTTCTCCTCGAGCGTTCGCCCGGTTTTGATCCGCCACAGCTGGCATGCGGCCTCGCTGTAGTAATCCGTCAGCGGCTCCTCGAGCACGACCGGCAGATGCCCGGCGAAGAATGCATGGTGCGCGGGCACGGTGAAACTTCCGTGCGTGCGCGCCCTGCGTAACTCACCGATCGACCTGATGAACGGGATGCGGGCCGCCCTCGCCACGTCGTACCGGCACGAGTCCACCGTGACGAAGACGACGTTCTTCTCACTCAGGTCGCTCATTGGTCGTCGCCATGGGTAGTGGTTGACGTGCCGCCTGGAGCTGTCCGCTCGGCTTGCGTACGTGGATATAGGCGAAGCTGCCCCGATGGTACTGGTCGTACTCGACGAACCCGGCATCCGAAAGCATTGTTCGCAGCTCTTCGAATCCGATGGGATAGATCTCCGCCTTCAGCAGCGCGAAATAGAACTCCCAGGTGGACTCGTCGTCCAGACCGGAGCGGCAGAAGTTGTGCGCCAGCACCAGTCCCCCGCCGGGACGCAGCACCCGGTACATCTCCCGCAGCCGGGCGCTCTTGTCCTGGATGAAATGGAAGGCGCCGTTGAACAGGATTCCGTCGAAGCTGTTGTCCGGCAGCGGCGGCAGGCCGGTGTTGAGGTCACGCAGGATGAACGTCGTCTTCGCGCCCGGATAGATGATCTTCCGCGCCTCGTCCAGCATCTCGCTGGACAGGTCGACGCCGACCACCTCGCACCCGCCGTCCACCACCTCGGCGAGCCGCCGCGCCCCGAAGCCGGGCCCACACGCCAGGTCGAGGAACCGTGAGCCGTAGTTGGCGAGATCGCGCACCGCCTTGATCCGCCCGAGATCGTAGACCGGCTCGGTGAGGAGGTATTTCCAGTCCAGGCCGCCCGTGGACAGCAGCCGTCGTCCGAAGGGAACCTTGTCCTCGGCGTCGGTCCGCAGGAACGCCAGGTCGTGTCCGAGCAGGTCGCCGGCGCGCGCAATCCAGTTGAACTCGGCGGCGTTGCCCGCCCACCCCGCCATGACCTTGTCGAGCTTCGCCCGGCCGAGATCCTCCACTCCGTCCAGCACCTGGGCGGCCACGGTCTTGCGCCGGTAAACCTGCTGGCCCAGTATCTCGCGCTCCTCGAGGTCGCCCCGGTCCGCGAGGCATTTCAGCATCGCGGTGAGCGCTTTCATCTTGGTCGGATGGACCCCCAGCCTGCGTCCTATTTCGTTGACCGTCGAGAAATGTTCGACAGCGTCGAAGAATTGGCCGTGCGCGGCGCAGACCGCGACCTGATTGCTGACGACGTTGCTGTGCTCGACGGTGGCTTCGATCATCCGGTACGGGTCATCCTGTATTCGCGCCATATCAATGCACATTAGTTGACCCGCCGGGCGGATGGAGTAGGCCGTTGCGCCGAGCATCGGCTGACCGGATCGGCTGATACGCCTCAGCCATCCGGTCCCGGCCGCCTTACCCGATCGGGGTGAATTACTTGTGGGGTTGCGATTATCCCCTAGGTAGGTCGGGAGAATCGACGGCGGGATGGGCCCCTTGTTCCGCCTCGCCGACACCGGCGTGCGGGTGCTGGACATCGAGCTCGCCCGCATCGGACCGCACGACGACCCGCGGGACCTGCTGCCCGTCCTCGAAGCCGGCGCCGAACTGGGCGCCCGCCACGTCATCGCCCGACTCCCCGACCCCGATCGCACCCGCAAGACCGACCACCTCGCCCAGCTGTGCGACCTCGCCCGGCCCCTCGGCCTCACCGTCGACCTGGAGTTCCCCTCCCGAACCGAAACCCCGACCTCACCGAGGCGACCCGCATCCTCCGGGCTGCCGGTCGGCCCAACGCCGGCATCCTGATCGACCTGCTGCACTTCGCCCCCTCCGGCTCGAGCCTGGCCGAGCTGCGCCGGCTGCCGCCAGAGTGGTTCCACTTCGCCCAGGTCTGCGACGCCCCGGCCGGAGTCCCCGCCACCACGGAAGGACTCATCCACACCGCCCGCGCCGAGCGCCTCCTGCCCGGCGAGGGCGGCATCGACGTGCGCGGCGTCCTCGCCGCCCTCCCGGCCGGCATCCCCTACGCCCTTGAGATCCCGCACGCCGCCCGCACCGCCGAGGCGGGCGCGCGGGGATACGTCCACCTCGCGATCACCGCCGCCCGCCGGCATCTCGACGCGCTCGAGGCGGTCCCGACCCAGGCCGCAACGGCATGAGAAGTCCGGTCACGCGTCCATTGTGGAGCCGATCGAATTCCGCGGGTATCGGCACATTCTCGGCATTCCTTGACGCGTGGGCGCGACCAATTCCGGCCGGGTTCTGCGCGACCCGGCGTCGCCGATTGCCCGGTTTGGGAGCGGGGCCGTCTGGCCACTCTACGGACCAGGTAGACGGGATGGGACGTCGTGGAAGGGGCCGCTGTGATCAAAACGCTGATTGCCGAGGACATGCACATGGTTCGGGGTGCGCTCGTGGTGTTGTTGAAGCTCGAGCCGGACATCGAGGTGGTCGCCGAGGTCGCCGACGGCAACGAGATCCTGCCCGCGGTCCAGAAAACGCAGCCGAACATCGCGGTCATCGACATCGACCTGCCGGGCAAGGACGGTCTCACCGCCGCAATGGAGATCCATAAACAGGTGCCGAGATGCCGGACCTTGATGTTGACCAGCCTCAACAAACCGGGCCTGATGCGCCGCGCGCTGGACGCCAGGGTCGAGGGGTTCATCCTCAAGGACGCCCCCGCCGACCGGCTGGCCAACGCGATCCGGGCGGTGCACGCCGGGCGGCGGGTGATGGATCCCGAGCTCGCCGTCGCCGCATGGGACGGCACGAGCTGCCCGCTCACCAGCCGGGAGTGCGAAGTGCTGCGGCTGGCCGCGGCCGGGTGCGGTCCGCGCGAGATCGCGGCCCGGTTGTACATCTCCACCGGCACCGTACGCAACTACCTCACCTCGATCGTGACCAAGCTCCAGGCCCGAAACCGGGTCGACGCCATCCGCATCGCCCAGGAGTCGGACTGGCTGTAACGACCGGCTACACCACAACGGTGACCGTGAGCTGAACCCGTCCGGCGCCGCCGGAGCTCGTCGTCAGGTCCCCGCCGAGGGCCGTGACCAGCTCCGCCATGGCCTCGGCTGGCCGCGGCCGGGTGCGGTCCACGCGAGATCGCGGCCCGGCCGTACATCTCCACCGGCACCGTGCAGCGGCCAGGAGTCGGACTGGCTGTAACGACCGGCTACACCGGAACGGTGACCGTGAGCTGAATCCGCCCGGCGCCGCCGGAGCTCGTCGTCAGGTCCCCGCCGAGGGCCGTGACCAGCTCCGCGATGGCGTCGACGTCGGCGTCCGCGCTGGCGTCGAGCACATCCAGGTAAACGGTGTTCTCGGAACGGCGCAGGACGATGCCGTTGGCGCCCTGGCCGGTGCCGTTCTGCCGGTTGCCCAGGGTGCGCAGCAGTCCGACGAGCACCGTGCGCACGTGCACCGGAAGCTCACCGTGCCGCAGCTCCAGCTCGACGATGGCATCGGCGGCGCGACCGATCCACCCGGGATCGTCGCCGAACGGCTCCCGGTAGCCGCTGGCCGCCATGCGCACGTCGGCCGACGCCCGCCACGCCAGCTCCAGCACGTTGGCCAGCTCGTCCTCCGCCTTGGCCGGATCGGTGCGGATCAGGCGCAGGATCAGCTCGCTCTTCAGGGTGATCGCCGACAGGCTCAGGCCGAGCAGGTCGTGCAGGTCCCGCGCGAAGCGCAGGCGCTCCTCGGCCACCGCCATCCGGGCCAGCTCGGCGTGGGTCTTGTCCAGCTCGGTGAGCAACCAGGACAGCCAGGTCAGCCCGTACACCAGCAGACCGGTGATGGTGGTCGCGGCGAGGTTGAACACGAGGATCAGCGGGTCGGCCGAGTACGCCTGGGTGATCCACGCGACGGAGCCCAGCACCGCGAAGAACACGCCCCAGCCCAGCGCGGCACGCAGGACCAGCATGGCCGATCCGGCCAGGAACCCGGGAATGCTCACCCACGCCGGGCCGAGCGCCGCCAGCGGCAGGTACACCAGCGCCGCCTGCACGGCCAGCAGGACGAGGTCGGAGCCCCGGCGGACCCGTGGATCCATCCGGCTGAAATGGCCGAGCTGCAACACGAGCAGGACGGTCATGGTGGCCACCGCCAGCGCCACGTGCCACGGCACCACGGTCAGGTACAGCAGCTGGATGACGGCCGCGACGAACCGGCCGGAGAGCACGAGCGTGATCAGCGGGGTGGGCCGGGGCACGTCCGGGCGGCGCGGCAGCTCGACCGGGGTGGCCGGGACCGAGGGCAGGGCCGGCCAGCGTTCCGCGCCGGTCGGGGGGCCGCCGCCGCCCGCCGTGACGGGGATGGTGGCGTGCAGCCGGAACCAGTGCCGGTCCGGTTCCAGCCCGGCGGTCAGCTTCCCGCCCAGCTCGGCCACCCGGTCCGACAGGTTGCGGATGCCGCAGCCGGCGCCCCGCCCGGGGCTCGCCTCGACGCCGGCCACACCGTCGTTGCGGATATCGATGGTGACGACGCCGTCCCGCTGGCGCACGGCGATGGCACACCGTTGCACCTTGCTGTGCCGCATGACGTTGGTGATTCCCTCGCGCAGCACCGTGGCCAGGACCGTGCGGACCGGTTGGGTCAGGTCGCCGTACTCGCGCTCGATCCGCACGTCCACCTGGGCGGCGGCCAGGATGGACTCGGCCGAGTCGCACTCCTCCTCCAGCGACAGCTCGGCGTAGCCGCCGGCCACGGTGCGCACGTCGCCGAGCGCCCGGCGGGCGATGGCCAGCACCTCGGTCAACTCCTTGAGGGCCTGGTCCGGGTCGGTGCGCGCCAACCGGTGGGCGACCTGGCCCTTGAGCGTGATCGCCGACAGGCTCAGCCCCAACAGGTCGTGCAGGTCCCGTGCGAACCGCACCCGCTCGTCGGCCACCGCTCGCCCGGCCAGCTCGGCGCGGGCGGCGTGCAGCTCGACGACCAGCCGGGCCAGCTGGGTCAGGCCGGACACGGCGAGCGCGAAGGTGACCGAGGTGACCGCGCTGTAGGCGACGTCGAGCGGGTCGGCGCTGATGCCGGCCTGCACGAATCCGATCAGGACACCGAAGGCGACCAGGACGGCCCAGGAGACCGGCGGCCGGACCACCAGCAGCAGGCTGCCGACGAAGAAGTTGGGAATGCCGATCCAGGCCTGCCCGAATATCGGCAGCGGAACGAAGGCCAGCGCGGCCTGCACCGCCAACATGGCATATGTCGGGCGGGACCGCAGTTGAATACCCGGCCGGCCGAAATAACAGAGCTGCATTATCAGCACGGCCGAAACGAGTATGCCGGCGACCGCGAGCCGGCCCGGGTCCGGCCCGGCGACTAACTCGGGCGCGAAGCCGACCGCACAGTATCCACCGAAGACCACGGCGATAATTGCGGCGGCCAACCCGGGCGCAAGTCGCGGTCCGGGATCGACCCACGCCGGCACGAGGTTCACCCTTTCCGCGTCCTGATCGGAACCTCGGGTGCGTCAAATGTAGCCGACGGGCAGGGCCTTTTCCACAGCACCGCGGACCGGTGTCGGGTGGCGCACCGGGCTCACAGGAAGATCGGATACGGGTTGAGGTCCTCGAATCGGGCGGGCCGGGCGCGGCGGCCGAGGCGGACCGGCACGTCGAACAGCCGGCCGGGGGCGAATCTGGCCCAGAACGGCCGCAGACCGGGCGCAAGCACCTTCACCACGGGCAGGCCGACGTCGGGACGGGTCTGGTCGAGCACGAGCACGGGCAGCCCGCTGGCCTCCACCCGCTCCCGCACCACCGCGACGTCGCGCAGCAGGTCCCGGTTGGGCGTGTAGGCATAGTCGCTCGGGCGCCGCGGCCGGACCCGGGGATCGGGCACCAGGTAGGGCTGGTTGGCCAGGCTGGCCTCACGCCACCACGCGGCCGCGTCGGGATCGTCGAGGTCGAGCTGCTGGCCGTCCCGGCCAGCCAGCAGCGCCGGCATCAGCTGGTTCAACTCGGCAAGGGCGCGCCGCAGTGCGGTGCGCGGGTCGAGGTGGGCGCCGAACCCGAAGATGATCTCATCCGGGCCGCTGCGCCGGCTGGACACCGCCGCCATGACCGGGATCTCCAGGTCCGCGGTGAGGTCGAGGACCCAGACCCGCCGGTCGACCTCGTCGTAGACGTCGCGCAGCTCGTCGATCCACGGATCGGCGAAGGCGTCGAGGTCGACCCCCGCCGCCCGGGTGCGGTTGTACCACCACAGCGCGACGCTGTCCCGTTCGACGAGCTCGAGCAGCCCCTGCAGCACCGCGTCCTCGAGGCTGCTGCCGGCGGCGTTGCCGTTGGAGTCGGCCCGCACGTACCACCGGTCCGGTTCGGCAGGGACGCCGTAGTAGAGGTACCCGGTCGGCAGCAGCCGGTGCCGCTGCTCGGTCAGCGACCACACCGGCGACCAGTCGAGCACCGCTTCGGGGTCGAACGGGTCGCACACCTGCTGGAAGTCCCCGTGCCGGGCGTTCCAGTCGGCGCGCCGCTCGTACTGGCGCCGGTCAAAGAGCATGAAGTCGTTGGGATGCATGCAGACCTCGCCGAGCGACCGCATGCTCCCGCGCACCCGTTCCTCGTCCCCGTGGAAGGTGCCGGAGTACCGCTCGACCGCCTCGCACAGCGCGCTCACCTCGGCGTGCAGGGTGGTCACGCCCTTGCCCCCGTTCTCCTGCCGCAGCATCGCGCGGAGCCGATCCAGGTCGGGCACGGGCGCCGCCGGGTTGGTTCCCGAGCGGAAGCAGTTGAACTGCGCCGGCCCGCGGCGGTCCCGCCGGATCTCCTTGATCACGCCGGTGACCGGGCTGACCAGGTGCCGGTACCGGGCCTGCACGAGGTCCGGGGCCAGCGCGCGATGCCCGTCGCCGCGGCTGGCCGTTCGGCGGGACCGCAGGATGACCGGCCGGTGCGCCTGCTCGCGAACCAGCGCCGGGTTGCCGCAGGTGGCGCACTGCGGGTACGGGCGGAACTCGTGGTGGCGGCCGGCGAAGGTGAAGGTGTCGAACGTCCACACCGCCCGCTGGCCGGGATGCCGGTGTCCGGCCAGCCATTTCGCCGCCTCAAGGGCGATCAGGTTGGCGGCCGCGGCCGCCGCAGGCGGGACCGCGGCGACCGGTCGCGGCGCCGGGCCGCTGCGCCCGAGCTCGCGCTGCGCGCTGTTCTCGGCGCAGCGGTGCCGCCACAACCGCACGGTGAGGCAGTGCCAGCAACCCGGTTGTCCCGGCTGGAACACCGGCCCGAGCCACAGCTGGGTCCCGACGGGCTTGGCCAGCAGCCAGGCCACGCCCGCCGCCCGGTGCGCCGCGTCGACCTCGCCCAGCCGCGGGCACAGGTAGTCGTCGCAGAGC
>NZ_DASZCQ010000188.1:0-6543 GCF_035942955.1 Actinophytocola sp.
CCTCCGCACCATGGGCGTGCGGAGGGCCGCCTTCATCGCATTCCAGGTCAGCCGACGGCGACGGAGACCGCGTGCAGCCCCGGCCCGTCCGCGGTCACCTTCGTCTCGCCGTTGCCGGTGCGGTGCAGCGCGCGCACCGTCCACTCGCCGGGCGCGGCGTAGAACCGGAAGCAACCGTCCGACGCGGACACCACCTCGGCGGTGAACTCGCCGGTGGCGTCCAGCAGCCGCACGAACGCGCCGCCGACCGGCGAGCCGCCGGCGGTCACCTGGCCGCTGAGCACGGTCTCCTTCCCCAGATCCACGCCGGCGGGCAACTCGCCGGTCTGCTCCGGAGCACCGCAGCTACTGCTCATGGTCTCTCCTTCTCCCGCAAGGGAAATCTCAGTGGGTGCCGGGCCCGATCTCCACCGGCACGCCGACCAGCGAGCCGTACTCGGTCCACGATCCGTCGTAGTTCTTCACGTCCTGGTAGCCGAGCAGCTCGTGCAGGGCGAACCAGGTGTGCGAGGACCGCTCACCGATGCGGCAGTAGGCGATCGTGGCCTTGGACTCGTCGATGCCGGCTTCCTTGTACAGCTCGCGAAGCTCGTCCTCGCTGCGGAACGTGCCGTCCTCGTTGGCCGCCTTGCTCCACGGCACGTTGATCGCGCTCGGGATGTGCCCGGCCCGCTGCGCCTGCTCCTGCGGCAGGTGCGCGGGGGCGAGCAGCTTGCCGGAGAACTCGTCCGGCGAGCGCACGTCGACCAGGTTCTTCGCGTTGATCGCGGCGACCACCTCGTCGCGGAACGCCCGGATCGAGGTGTCCTGGTCCTTGGCCGAGTACGAGGTCTCCTCGCGGTTCACCTGGCCGGTGACCAGCGGGCGGCCGTCCAGCTCCCACTTCTTGCGGCCGCCGTCGAGCAGCTTCACCGACTCGTGGCCGTACAGCTTGAAGTACCAGTACGCGTACGCGGCGAACCAGTTGTTGTTGCCGCCGTAGAGGATTACCGTGTCGCTGTTGGCAATACCCTTGGCGGACAACAGCTTCTCGAACCCCGCGCGGTCGACGAAGTCCCGGCGGACCGGGTCCTGCAGCTCCTGCTTCCAGTCCAGCTTCACCGCTCCCGGGATGTGGCCGGTGTCGTAGGCGGAGGTGTCCTCGTCGACCTCGACGAACACCACGCCCGGGGTTTCGAGGTTCTCCTCGGCCCACTGGGCCGTGACCAGAACTTCTTGGCGGCTCATCAGCGCGCTCTCACTTTCTTTTCTCGGGTTCGATCAGTGGCTCTCGACCGGGCGTGCGCCGGACGGGACGAATCGGCGGATCAGCAGGTACACCTCGCAACCGAGGCAGAACCCGAACGCGGCGTTGAGGAACGCGGCGGCGAGCGCGAATGCGGTGGCGATGATCCCCAGCCAGACCGCCCCCGCGGCGTAGCCGAGCACGCCGGCCGCCGCGAAGACGAAGCCGACGGCCTGGGCGAACCGCAGCGGCGCGGCGTCCTCCCGCTCGTCGGTCGGCGCCAGCCGGGGCGCGACGAGGTACCGGTAGAGCACCGAGTACGGCGCGTAGCGCAGCCCGATGAACCCGCCGACGGCGAACACCACCGCCTGCGCGGCGAGCAGCGGCCACCAGCCGGTGATCAGCACCGCGGCGAGCACCGCGGTGGTCACCCAGGCGGCGAACCGGGGACCTCGGGGATCAACGGGTGGACCTGCGGACATGGGTGGGCCTCCTGACCTGTGGACACCGGATGGTCCTGATCGGCGGTGATTGGCGCTCGCGGCGACCGGGCGCGGCGGACGGCCGCGTACCGCCTGGTCAGTCGGTTGCCCGACACAGGCTGCTGTCGACGCGGCAGTAGTCGACCGCGCGACGCCTGGTCAGCAACGCATACACGTCACGCAGCGTACCGCCGCATCTCTGGGGCTGGGAGGAGCTTCCACCTAATGGGACGACCTCTACGCCCGCTCAATTCCCGCTTGGCAGGTGCGGGCGCAACGCCTCGAGCAGGTCGTCCCGCCGGGGCACGCCGCCGACCCGGAGCAGCTCGCTGCCGGTGGCGTCGACCGCGAGCGTGGTGGGCGTGCGGAACACCGAGAGGGCTCTGGCCAGCTCCGGCCGCTCGGTCAGGTCCAGCTCGGCGTGGTGCAGGCCGTCGGTGTGCGCGGCGAGGTCGGCCAGCAGCACCCGGGCGTGCCGGCACGGCGCGCAGAACGTGGTGGACAGCTGGACCAGGGTGACCGCCGCGTCGGGGTCGAGGACGCGCCGCACGTCGTCTGGCACCGGCGCGTCCGCGCTTGCGGACGGCCGCACCCGGCCCTGCCTGGCGCGCAGCACGAGACCGGCGGCGCCCGCGAGCACCAGCGTGCCGATCAGCACAAGCGCACCGGTCATCCGTTGCCTCCGCTGAGCACGACATTGCTGGCCTTGCCGGACACCGACAGCACCCCCGGGTCGACCTTCACCGCCGTTGGGGTGACGGAGAACGGCAGGACACCCGGGTCCAGGGTAATCGCGAACAGGGCGAGCACCTTCTCCTGCAGCGTGGGCGCCAGGCTGCCACTGATCAGCCCGTTGCGGATGTCCAGCCGCTTCGGCTCGAAGCTGATCTTCCCGTCGGCCAGCGAGATGATCCCGAACACGCAGAAGTCGGTGGACTGGTCGGTGATGTCCGCGGTGACGCACATGCGCACGCCGGCCGTGGTGTCCTCGGGCTCATCGGCGGGATCCGGCGGCTCGGCGCCCTCCGGGGGCTCGGTGATCGCCACCTGCTCGCTGACCGGGTCGATGGTCAGCCGGGTGATCGTCTTCACCAGCTCGTTCTCCTGCTCGGAGATCGCCCGGTTCACATCCGACGCCTTGACCAGGACCTGGCCCTTGACCTCCCGCAGCGTGACGCTCTTGAGCGAGCCGGACAGCAGGTCGGACAGCGGCGCGTGCACGCCCATGAGATCGGCGTGCACCTCGACGTCGCGCAGGGTGTTCCGCACCGGAACGCCCTTGGCGTCCACGGCGACCTTGTCGTACTCGCCGGAGATGGCCTGGGCCAGGAAGGAGAACCCGCCGACCCGGACGTCCGGGTCGTCGGCGAGTCCGAAATGGCTGCGGGCCCGCTTGGACACCTCGTGCTCGAAGATCGCCGCGGCGCCGAAGTCCGCGACCACCAGCAGCCCGGCCAGGACGACGAGCGCGATGACGAGCCGGCGCACCACTCTCGACCTACGCCGCCTTGGCGCCGTTCGCGGGGTGCTCGGCTCGGTCGTCATGGTCATTCCCGCCCGTGTCCTTTCCGGCCGCACTCGTTACGGCCGTGTTTCCTTTGTGACCAGCAGTCTCGTGAGTCTCATCCGCTAGGGCGATCGTTGCTGCACCCGTGTGATGCGGGCGTCACGGTCACGACATTTGTCAGCCACGCCAGCTATTCTCCCGGCAAGCCGCGGAGCATACCGAGAGAGGCAGGCCTGTCGATGAGCCTCGACCTGCTACTGCTCACCGCTGACCCAGCGCCGGGTTCGGTGTTGCCGTCCCTGATGTTGCTGCCGCACAACGTGCGGACCCAGGCCCCGGAGGTTACCGCCCTGCTGGAGGCCGGTTCCCGGGACGCCGTGCTCGTCGACGCCCGGATCGACCTGGCCGCGGCGAAGAGCCTGTGCCGCCTGCTGGCCAGCGGCGGCGACAGCGTGCCGGTGGTCGCCATCGTCAACGAGGGCGGCCTGGTGGCCGTGACCTCCGAGTGGCGGGTCGACGAGATCGTGCTGCCCACCGCCGGCCCGGCCGAGGTGGACGCCCGGCTGCGGCTGCTCACCTCGCGCGGCTCGGCCGGCGGGCCCGGCGCGGACGGCGCGCTGCGGCTCGGCGAGCTGGTCATCGACGAGGCCACCTATATGGCCCGGCTGCGCGGCCGCCCGCTCGACCTGACCTACAAGGAGTTCGAGCTGCTCAAGTACCTCGCCCAGCACGCCGGCCGGGTGTTCACCCGGGCGCAGCTGCTGCAGGAGGTGTGGGGCTACGACTTCTTCGGCGGCACCCGGACGGTGGACGTGCACGTCCGGCGGCTGCGGGCCAAGCTCGGCTCCGAGCACGAGCAGATGATCGGCACCGTGCGCAACGTCGGCTACAAGTTCGTGCAGCCGCCCAAGTCCGGCGCCGCCCGACCCGCCCAATTGTCCACTGAGGACATCCCGGAACAGGTCGACGTCCTGCGCTGAGCTGGGTACGGTCAGCGTGTGGTCGAGGTGACCTGGCAGGACCGGCTGTCCGACGACGATGTCCAGACCATCCGCGGGCTGTTGCTCGCCGCCCGGGACCGGGACGGCCGGCCCGAGGTCGACCCGACCGGGGGGTTACCCCGGCCGCTGCGCGGCGGCAGCCATGCGCTGGCCCGCGCCGGCGGCCGGCTCGTCGGTTACGCGCACCTCGACACCAAGGGCGACGCCCACGGCCGTGTGGTCGCCGAGCTGTTCGTGCATCCCGATCACCGCCGGGCCGGCATCGGGTCCGCGCTGGTCGACAGCGTCATCGGCAGGGCGCCGGCCGACCGGCTGCGGATCTGGTCGCACGGTGATCATCCCGGCGCCGCCCGGCTCGCCGAGAAGTTCGGTTTCGTCCGGGTCCGCGAGCTGCTCAAGATGTGCCTGGACTTCGAGGCGAGCAACGCGCCCCGGCTGCCGGTGCCGACCTGGCCGCCCGGGGTCCGGGTGCGCACGTTCGTCACCGGCCAGGACGAGCCGGACGTGGTGCACGTCAACCGCCGCGCGTTCGACTGGCATCCCGAGCAGGGCGCGCTGACCGTCGACGACCTGGCGGCCGCCGAGGACGAGCCGTGGTTCGACCCGGACGGCTTCTTCCTGGCCATCGACCCGGAGGACCGGCTGCTGGGCTTCCACTGGACGAAGGTGCATCAGCAGCGCCCGCCCGTCGGCGAGGTCTACGTGGTCGGTGTCGACCCCGAGGCGCAGGGCATGGGGCTGGGCAAGGCGCTCACCCTGGCCGGCCTGCACCACCTGCACCGGTGTGGCCTGTCCAAGGTCATCCTCTACGTGGAGTCGGACAACACGGCCGCGCTCGCCGTCTACACCCACCTCGGCTTCACTACCGTGGAAACCGATGTCCAGTACGAGCTGCCACCGGCCGAGGGCATCTGATCACGCCGGGCGTACCCGCAGGTCTCGGTGAGGACACGGGCTCCGCCGAACGGCGTGGCCATCCTCACGTTCCGTGACTTGTTCACCCCACGTTCACCTCTACAGGGCCGTCCGTGCACCGGCGCTGCCTAGCGTCCCCGGCGAGCGGCACTCGTCGCGTAACCGGACAGTCTCCAAGTGCGGAGGAATTACTCGTGAAGATCAAGCGGCACGCGTCCGTGCTCGGCCTCATCGCCGCCGGCGCCATCGCGCTCACCGCGTGCGGCGGCGACCCGGAACCGCCAAGCAGCCCTGGCGGTGGCGCCACCAACGGCGACGACGCGCCGGCCGCCACGCAGGTCGAGTGCGGCGGCAAGAAGTCCCTCAAGGCCAGCGGCTCGACCGCCCAGGCCAACGCGATGACCCGGTTCGTCAACGCCTACGAGACCAAGTGCGAGGGCTTCACGCTCAACTACACGTCCAACGGCTCGGGGGCGGGCGTCAAGGAGTTCACCGGCAAGCAGACCGACTTCGGTGGCTCGGACTCCCCGCTGAGCAAGGAGAAGGGCGAGACCGACGCGGCCAAGCAGCGCTGCGACGGCAACGACGCCTGGAACCTGCCCGCCGTCTTCGGGCCCATTGCGGTCACCTACAACGTGCCGGGCGCCGATGGCCTCGTGCTCGACGGACCGACCCTGGCCAAGATCTTCCAGGGCCAGGTCGCCACCTGGAACGACCCCGCGATCGCCTCGCTCAACAGCGGCAAGACGCTGCCCGGCGACAAGATCACGGTGATCTTCCGCAGCGATGAGTCGGGCACCACGGACAACTTCCAGAAGTACCTGAAGGCCGCATCGAATGGCGCGTGGACCAAGGAGACCGGCAAGGTCTTCAACGGCGGTGTCGGCGAGGGCGCGAAGGGCAACGAGGGCACCTCGGCCGCGATCAAGAGCACGCCCGGCTCGATCACCTACAACGAGTGGTCCTTCGCCAAGCAGCAGCAACTGCAGATCGCCAAGATCATCAACAGCGGCGGCGGTGAGGCCGTCGAGCTGTCCGGGGACAGCGCGGGCAAGGCCATCGAGGGAGCGAAGATCAAGGGCACGGGCAACGACCTGGTGCTCGATCTCGACTCGATCTACGGCACGTCCACCCAGGGTGCGTACCCGATCGTGCTCGCCGCGTACGAGATCGTCTGCTCGAAGTACTCCGACGCGGACACCGCCAAGGCGGTCAAGGCGTTCCTGACCGTCTCGGTGACCGACGGGCAGCAGGGCCTGGACGCCAACGGCTACATCCCGGTGCCGAAGTCCTTCCAGGACAAGCTGCTGACCGCGATCAAGGCGATCGCCTGACGCGGCGATCCCACAACCGGGATGAGCGGATCGCGCAAGCCGGGAACTCGCCCCGGTCGTCCAGTCGGGCTGGACGACC
>NZ_DASZCQ010000189.1:0-30179 GCF_035942955.1 Actinophytocola sp.
CCCCCCCCCCCCGCCGCTATGCCGCCGGGTCGCGTTCACCGGGGGCCGGCCTACCCCGGAGGACGAGGGCCGCGATCGCGCCCACCAGGAGCAGCATCGCGGGCACCAGCGCGCTCAACGTCCCGACCGGGAAGGCCGCCATCGCCGCGAGCACCGCGACCGCGACGAGGGCGAGCAGGACGCTGCGTTCCCACCAGGCAAGGCCGAGCAGGCCGACGGTGATGATCACGGGGTCGACCAGCGGCGGCAGTTGCGAGCCCAGCAGGGTGGCCGCCCCGACGAGCAGGCAGACCACGCTGATCACCGCCGCCGCGCGCCGGCCCGGCCCGAGCCGGAAGTACGCCCAGGCCCCGGCGACTCCGCCGAGCAGCGCGAGCGGCAACGCGACCGACGTCACCAGCTCCGACGGTTTCGGCACCGCGGCGGCCCACGCGGCGATCACATAGGCGGCCGCGATGGCGACGCCGCCGCCCGCGGCGAGCGCGACGAACGGACGCGCCGAGGCGCCGCCGGTCCGGCGCGCCCGCCAGCCGTACCAGGCCACCGTCACGACGAAGGTCGCGATCACGATCACCTGCCACGGCCAGTCGCGCGACGGGTACTGCCACAGGTCGAACGCCATCGCGGGGTAGTCGAAGTACCGCACGGACAGGCTGTCGACCCCGGCGCCGTACTGCTCGGCGGAGATCAGGTACGTGCCGGACGGGCGATAGGCGAACCACCCGAAGTCCCGCGCGGTCCGGACACTGTCAAGGCCGAGCCCGCCGAGCAGCAGAAACCCCAGCAGCGCCAACGGAAACCAGTAGCCGTTTCGATTACCTTCGGCCGGTCGACCGCGCACAGAGCGGACTTTACCGCCAGTCGGGGCTCCGGAGTGCCGGGATCTGTGTCATGCGAGCGGCATCGTCTGGTAACACGGCGGTCACCTTTGGTAAGAAGGCCGGGAGTAGCGTGGCCGAGATATGGGGACCACCGAGGTAGGGCGGACGGGCGCCCGGTTCGGGTCGGTAGGTGCCAAGCGTTCCGCCGCGGGTAAGCGGGACGAGGGTGAGCCGGAGCAGACCGAGGATCGATCGGGGCCGACCGGTGCGCGCTTCGGGCCGTACTCGCAACGCCGGCGCAGGCGGGATGAGCCCGACGACTTCTTCGAGATGCCGGCCGAGGTCGTGCCGGTCACGGTCGAGCGGCCGCCCCGGGATGAGCGGTTGCCGCTGGAGTCCAACGTCCTGATCCGGCCCTACGCGCGGACCGGCGGTCGGACGAAGCCCGCCCAGGATCTCGCCCTCGAGTCGCTGATCTCCACCAACCCGGGCGCGGCGGGCTCCGGGCGGTACCCGTCCTGGGAGCACCGGCTGATCGCCGACCTCTGCCTGCGGCCCCGCTCGGTCGCCGAGGTGGCGGCCATGTTGTCGATTCCCCTTGGCGTGGCTCGGATCCTACTCGTGGACATGGCGGCGGCCGGCACCGTCGTCGTGCACGGCGGCAGCGGTCACCGGCCCCCGGACCTGGTCCTGATGGGCCGGGTGCTCGCCGGGTTGCGCCGCCTCTGACCGCCGTGCGGCCGGCCCGCTCGGGCTATCGTCGCCGGTATGACCCACACGCACGACGGCATCGACTGGCCTTCCCGGTTGGCGGCATTCCGGCGCATCGACGAGTTGCAGGAACCGGTCATGCGCACGGTGGCCGAGCGCCTGATCGAGCTGACCCCGGCGCGGGCAACGGTGGCCGACATCGGGCCGGGCGCCGGCGGCATGAGCACCGCCCTCGCCATGGCCATGGGCAAGCGGGGCGGCGGCACTGTCGTGCTCGTCGACGCGGTGCCCGAGCTGCTGTCGGCGTCGGCCGAGCAGGTACGCCGGGCGGTGACCTCCCTTCCCGAGCAGGTCGACGTGCGCGCGATCCGGGTGGACGCGGCCAGCGACGAGCTGACGAGCCTGCTGTCGGATGTGGATCTGGTGTGGGCGTCGCGGGTCGTGCATCACCTCCCTGATCAACAGGACGGCATCAACCGGCTGACCCGGCTGCTCGCCCCGGGTGGCTGGTTGGCGATCTCCGAGGGCGGGCTCGGAACCCGGTGCCTGCCATGGGATCTCGGTGTAGGGGAGCCCGGGCTGGGGGACCGGTTGGAGGCGGCGGGCGCCGCATGGTTCGCCGACATGCGGTCCGGCATGCCGGGCTCCGTCCGGCTCCCGGTGGGCTGGACGCAGGCGCTGGCCGACGCGGGCCTTGTCGGCGTCTCGTCGTTCAGCTACCTGATCGATCTCCCCGCTCCGCCGTCGGAACGGGTGCGGCAGTCGGTCGTGGACTGGCTCTCGTGGGTCGCCGGGGTGGCAGCGGAGCGGCTCGGCGAGGCGGATCAGGCCGCCCTAGTGCGACTGCTCGATCCGGACGATCCCGCATTCGTCGGCGCCCGGGACGACGTGTTCATCCTGACTGCGTCGACCATCCACTTGGGCCGCAAGATTTCCGGCTGAGCGAGGGTTTCGCGCTATATCTACCCGTAAGTACGGCGTAGCGTCAGAGCCCGTGGCCGACGAGCCCCACGTTCGATGTTCCCGGTGTGGTCGATCGCGTGCCGACGATCCGCCCTTCCGGGCGCTCGCCTGGGTCGTCGAGAACGCCGAGCGTGGCCGGATCTGGTTGTGCCCGGACTGCGCCCGGATTCATGTGCGCGACATCGAGGGCAAGCTGCCCGACGAGTACTGGTGACCCGTCGACCGGTCGAGGAGGAGACCGCGGGCCGCGGCGGTGCCCCGCTGGCTCCCGGCCGTTAGCTCGGCCAGCAGTTCGGGAATCGTGCAGGCGCCGGCAAGGACGGGAGCGAGCAGCAGCGCCCGTAACCGATCATGATCATGCTCGCGCCGGGCGGCGTCCGCGGTCGCCCGCACGACCGGTGCCAGCGGTAAGCCCTCCCGCCACACGGGTTCGGGCGGCCGGGTGGTCCGCTCCACGATCAGGCGGGGGCGGCCGGCGGCCCGCCGCGCTGCCGGCATCAGCACCAGCACGTCGGCCGGGCGGGGAACCTCGATGCCCTGCAGGCACAGCGCGTCGGCGCCGGTGAGCACCGCGCCGGGGCCGGCGTAGGCGATCGCGGCGCGCAGCCATTGCCGGCGGGTGGGCGGGCCGGTGCCCATCAGCACCACGCCGGGCAGCACCCGTCGCCACGGTCCGGACGGGCGGCAGCGCGCGGACACGGCGTAGCCGGACATGCCGGCCGCGCGCAGCTCGGCGGAACGGATGATCCCGTCGGGGGCGGTGGAATGGGATTGGCTCATGCGTCGATGATGCGGTGTTCGGGGCGGTGCGAAAGCCGTTGCCGGCGAGCTGTGGACAAGTCGGGAGAGGACGGTTCGGCTGTGGACAGCCGTTTGACACACGACCCGAACCGCGCTAGTCGGCGAATCCGGGTTGCCAGCGGGTGATGATGTCGCGCACCGGAAGCTCGGCGTCGAGCTGGCACAGGATGCCCGTCGACCCGCCGAGCACGCGGTGCAGCATGAGGTACTGCGGCGGAAGGTTCAGCGACCGGCCGGTGCGGAAGTCCTGCCCGCGCACGTCGCTCAACCGCCAGGCCTGGCGCTGCATCCAGCGCCGGGTGAAATGGAACGTGTCGTGCCGCAACGGTTCCACGAACGGCGCGAGATAGTCATACACGTGGGAGGCGTGAATATCGGTTCCGGGTCGGACGAAATGCTCCTCGCGGAGCAGCTCGAGCAGCTCGTCCGATTTTCCGTCGAGCGCCAGCCGCATCATTCGACCGTGAATCGGCGGCAGACCGTTCGGCAATTTCGCGGCCGCACCGAAATCGATGACGCACAGCCGGCCGTCGGCGGTCAGCATGAAGTTGCCGGGATGCGGGTCGGAATGCAGCAGGCCGCACCGGCCCGGTGAGGAGTAGTGGAACTCGGCGAGCAGGAACCCCACCCTGTTCCGGGTGTCCCGGTCGCCGTCGCGGATGATCGATGCCAGCGGAATGCCCGTCGCCCACTCCGTAACGATCACCTTGGGGGAGCTGGCCACCACCTTCGGCACCAGGACGTGCTCGTCGCCGTCGAACGCCCGCGCGAACGCCCGCTGGTGGTCGGCCTCGGTGCGGTAGTCCAGCTCCTCGGTCATCCGGTCGGTCAACTCCTGCAGCAGCGGCTTGACCTCGGCGCCCGGCACCAGGGCCTGGAACAGGCGGGAGAACCGGGTCAGCTGCCGCAGATCCGACCGCAGCGCCTCATCCGCGCCCGGGTACTGCACCTTGACGGCGACCTCGCGCCCGTCGTGCCAGATCGCGTGGTGCACCTGCCCGATGCTGGCCGCCGCGGCGGGCGTGTCCTCGAACTGCGCGAAACGCCGCCGCCAGGCGCTGCCCAGCTGCTCGGTGAGCATCCGGTGGGTGGCGTGCCGGCTCATCGGCGGCGCGGCGGCCTGCAGCTTGGTCAGCGCCTCCCGGTACGGCGCGGCCAGCTCGTCGGGAACCGCGGCCTCGAACACCGACAGCGCCTGGCCGAACTTCATGGCCCCGCCCTTGAGCTGGCCGAGCACCGCGAACAGCTGCTCGGCCGTTCTCGCCGACAGCTCGGCGCTCACCTGCTCGGCACTGTGCCCGACCAGGCGTTTCCCCCAGCCACCCACCGCCCGGCCGGCAACCCCGAGCGGGATGCTGGCCAGCCGGGCCGTGCGCGCGGCCGTCTTCCGCGGCAGCTCTGTCACCGGCCAATTGTCCCCGAGCGCGGTTGAGGCCGCAGCAACTTCGGGGCAGCCGAACGGCCCTACCTGCGCTCTTGCCCACGGCCACGGCACGGGCACGCAGCGTGCGACCGCCAGCGGCGGTACTGGATCCGGGCCGAGCGGGGGTCGATCTCGACGCTGGCGTTCCAGGTGGCCGGCCGGCCCTGCGCGGAGCGTGACCAGTGCAGGATCTCCAGGACCTGGGCGGCGGCGAACCCGGCCGTGGTCTGCGTGCACGCCAGATCGGCCAGCTGGGGCCGGCCGGCCAGCTGCGCGGCGATCCGCGGCCAGCACTGGTCGACCTGGGAGCGGCACAGGTCGGCGCAGCGCAGGCAGCTGGTCAGGCCGGGGACGACCAGCGGGCCGACCACCCCGACGCCGTCGCGGACGTGCACGGCCAGGTGCGGCACGGCGTCGGCGATGAGCACGCCGACCAGGTCCGGATCCGGGACGACGGCGTCGGTCAGCACCACGAGATCCGGCCGCCGCCGGGCATCCAGGCCGCAGGTGCGGACCGAGGCGTCGACCCGCCGGACCGCGTCCCGCGCCGCCTCCCCGCGGGGCCGGCCGACGTCGCCGGCGAGGTAACCGGTCCCGACGTCCTCCGGTCGCACCGTCCCGCCGGCCGCGACGTGCACCCTGCCGACTCCGGCCGCGGCGAGCAGGCAGGCCAGCGCCACCGCGAGCCGCCCGTCGCCGTGCACCGCGACGGCGGCCTCACCGCGCGCGGTGGGCGGCCAGGCCGTCCGGTCCGGCCGTCCGGCGCTGACGGTCTCCTCGCCGAGCAGCCGGCCCGGCACCGCGGCGTCGGGCGCGTCGTGCACCAGGCCCTTGGCGGCCAGCCCGGACAGCAGGTCGCGCAGGGCCGGTGGACCGGCCGGATCGGTGCCCACCTCGGCGAGCAGATCCGCCGCGGTCCGGTGACCGGTGAGCCGGCCGGCCGCGGCGATCACCGGCTCCGGCAGGCCGCTGACCACCGTGGCGTGGCGCGGATCGAGGCCGACCTGGATCTCGCCGGGCCGGCGGCGCAGCACCGCCAGGCCCGGGACCACCCGGGGCCGTTGCGGAAGGTTCCCATGCATGCGACCAGAGTCACCCACACCATGGCCGGCTGTCGAAATTGTTATCCACAGGCCTCGGCAGTCCTCCACATCACACCGGTTTGCGGCTCCCGCGATGTCGGTCGTTGGTCGTACGGTGTGATCGTGGCCGAACCGCTTGTCGAGGTGCGCAGAAGCAAGCGCCGAACCCGTACCGTCACTGCGTATCGCGACGGCGACAAGCTCGTCGTGTTGATCCCCGCGCGGCTGTCCAAAGCCGAGGAAGCCCACTGGGTCACCGAGATGCAACGCCGTCTGCTCCGCGGCGAGACCAAGCGCCGCGCCCCCTCCAAGGCGTCCGACGCCGCGCTGCTGGCCCGCTGCGAGCAACTGTCCATGCGCCACCTCAACGGCCGCGCGGTGCCGTCGAGCGTGCGCTGGGTACCGCCCATGCGCACGCGCTGGGCGTCCTGCACCCCGGCCGACGGCACGATCCGGGTCAGCGAGCGGCTGCGCGAGGTCCCCGGGTGGGTGCTGGACTACGTGCTGGTGCACGAGCTGGCGCACCTGCTGGAGTCGTCGCACAACGCCAAGTTCTGGGCGCTGGTCCGGGATTACCCGCGCACGGATCGGGCGATCGGGTATCTGGAGGGGTTGTCGGCGGCGGCGGGGTGGGGGATCACGGAGGACTGAGGGTTGTCCGGGGGCCGGGGGAGGTGTGGCGGGGTGGCTGAGTGGTGTTTGCGGGCGCCGGTTCGTGGGGTGGGCGCCGCCGTTGGCCGCGTGGCGCAGTGGCGTTCGCGGGTGGCGGTGGCAGGGCGGGTTGGGAAGCAACGTGGCGTTGCTTCCCTCGACCGGCGGCCCGGAGTTACTTCGGGTCGTCGGGCTTGGGGGCGTCGTCCTTGGTGCGCTCGAGTTGGGCGATGGGGTCGTCGTCGACGGGTGAGGGTTGGCCGAGACGTTCGGCGAAGTCGAGGGGGTCGTCGAGGTCGGCGGCGGTGGGGACGAGGTCGGGGTGGGCCCAGACGCCGTCGCGGGTGTCGAGGCCGTGGCGGTCGCCGACGAGGCGCCAGAGTGCGGCGGCGGCGCGCAGGCGGCGGGGGCGCAGCTCGAGGCCGACCAGGGTGGCGAAGGTGTGCTCGGCGGGGCCACCGCTGGCGCGGCGGCGGCGGAGGGTTTCGCGGAGGGCGTCGGCGCCGGGAAGGCGGTCGGCTACGGCGTCGCCGACCACGACGTCGACCCAGCCTTCGACCAGGGCGAGCAGGGTTTCCAGGCGGGTGAGGGCGGCCTGCTGCGCGGGGGTGGTCTGGGGTTCGAGCATGCCGGACTTCATGACCTGCTCGATGGACTCGGGGTTGGCCGGGTCGAACTGGTTGGCCAGCTCCTCGAGGGCGGACGTGTCGACCGTGATGCCGCTGGCGAACTCCTCGACGGTGGCCAGCAGGCGCTGGCGGAGCCACGGGACGTGCGCGAAGAGGCGCTGGTGCGCGGCTTCGCGGACGGCAAGGAAGACCATGACCTCGCTGGCGGGGCGTTCGAGGCCCGCGGTGAAGGTCTCGATGTTGGCCGGGAGCAGGGCGGCGGTGTTGGCCGGCCCGAGCGGTAGGCCGATGTCGGACGAGGTGAGGACCTCGGAGGCGAGTTGGGCGAGGGCGTTGCCGAGCTGGGTGCCGAACGCCATGCCGCCCATCTGGCCGACCATCGACAGCAGGGGGCCCGCCGCCTGCTTGGCCTCGGCGGGGAGCGCGTCGACCCATGCGCCGGACACGCGGCGGGCGACCGGGTCGCACAGCCGCTGCCAGGTGGGCAGGGTGTGCTCCACCCAGTCGCGGGCGGTCCAGGCGCGGGCGGTCGTGGCGCCCGTCGGCAGGATCGTGACCGGGTCGAGCCACATCTCGGCCAGGTGCAGCGCGTCGGTGACGGCGCCGGCGGAGTCCGCGCCCGGCGTGAACCCGGCCTGTCCGCTGGTCAGGCGTTGGATCGCGATCTGCTTGGCCACGTCGTAGTTGACCGGGCCGCTGGAGCTGCCCGCCTGGCTGAGCATCTGACCGAGCTGGCTCAGCATCTGACCGAGCTGATTGAACGCCTCGTAGGGGTTCTCCTGACCGCCACCGGCAGCGGCCCCGCCCGCGTCGCGCTCGGCCGGCTCCTTCTTGCCCTTGTCGTCGTCCGGAGGGCCGAAGCCGAACGGAAACTCGCTCATGTGTCCCACCGTACGCGGGGCCGCGCCACGCCGGGTACACACCGTGATCTGCCGACGGAGAACGGCCCGTACGCTGTTACTCCGTGAGTGAGTCCCCCCACCCCGACCCCATGTTCCCCGCGGCCGCCACGGACACTTCCGGCGGCTGGCACCTCAGCCGGCGCGGGTGGACGGTGCTGCTCAGCTTCGTCATCGTCATCGCCCTCGCCGTGGTCGGCGGGTTCGTGCGGGTGCCGTACGTCGCGGTGAGTCCCGGACCCACCTACGACACGCTCGGCCAGGTCGACGGCAAGCTGGTGGTCGAGGTCGACGGGCACGAGACCTACCCGACCAGCGGCCAGCTGCGGATGACGACCGTCTCGGTCAACCAGGACGTGACGCTGTTCAGCGCGCTCGGGCTGTGGCTGTCCAGCCGGCACGCGCTGGCGCCGCGCGAGGAGTTCATCCCGCCCGGCAAGACCGAGCAGGACGTCGAGGCCGAGAACCAGAAGATGTTCACCGAGTCGCAGAGCAACGCCGAGGTCGCCGCGCTGCGCTACCTCGGCTTTCCGCTCGTGGTGATCGCCGGCGAGATCACCACGAACTCGCCGGCCGACCAGGTGCTCGAGCCCGGCGACCGGCTTCTTGTGGTCAACGGCAAGAAGATCACGGCCCCCGAGGACGTGCGGGCGTCGCTGCAGGGCACCACCCCGGGCACGCCGATCACGATCACCTTCAAGCGCGGCGACGGGCCGGAGCAGACCGCGTCCGTCACGCTGGCCAAGGCCTCCGACTTCAACCCCGACGACAACCGATCGGAGGGGCTGCTGGGTCTGGTCGCCGCCGAGCGGGCCGACGTCCGCTTCAAGACCACCATCCACCTGCAGGACGTGGGGGGCCCGTCGGCCGGCCTGATCTTCGCGCTGGCCATCGTCGACCGGCTGACCCCCGGCGAGCTGGAGGCCGGTCAGCAGGTGGCGGGCACGGGCACGATCGACGGCAGGGGCAACGTGGGCAGCATCGGCGGCATCCCGTTCAAGATGGTGGCCGCGCGGGACGCCGGCGCGAGCGCGTTCCTGGTGCCCGCCGACAACTGCATCGAGGCCAAATCCCAGGCGCCGGACGGGCTGCGGTTGATCAAGGTGGACACGCTGACCACGGCCGTGAAGGCGCTGGAGGATCTGCACGCCGGACGGGCCGTGCCGAGCTGCTAGGGCCTCAGGGTCGCCAGCAGGGCCTGGGTGAGGTTGGGCGCGAGGTCGGGGCTCTCCAGCAGCTCGTCCTCGTCCGTGCCACCGCCGCGCAGGCGGAGCACGCACGCCGCCGACCCGTCCCGCAGCACCGCAGCGACCAGCCGGGCCTCCCGGCGCTGGGGATGCTCGGCCGCCGCGCGCCGCAGCGTCTCCGTGTCGGTCGGCAGCGCCGCCTCGGCCTCCGGCGGCAGCACCACGATCTCCTGGGCCAGGGCGCACCCGCGGACGACCTCCGGCCACATGATCGCGGCAAGCGACTCGGCGAGGTCGGCGTCCGGCAGGGCTTCCTGCGCGACCGGGGTGAGCGGCGCGGTCTGGTCCACCTGGTCGGCCAGCTCGGGTTGCCGCTCGAGCAGATCGGCCGTCGGGACCAGGGCAAACAGCTGGGGCGCCTGGTCCCACCCTGCGGTCGAGACGAAGTCCTCGACCTCTCGGGTCACGGTGAGCAGGTCGGCGGGCGCTGGCGGCGTTGGCATGGTTCTCATCGTCGCACCACCCCACACGGGAACCAGAACCCCCCGGAATAAAGTTGGACATCTAGGACAGCCGTGCGCCGGCTGCTCTCGACGACTCGACG
The DNA here is from genome assembly GCF_035942955.1 of Actinophytocola sp. Classification (GTDB taxonomy): domain Bacteria; phylum Actinomycetota; class Actinomycetes; order Mycobacteriales; family Pseudonocardiaceae; genus DASYTH01. The sequence goes on from NZ_DASZCQ010000189.1 coordinate 9,772, forward strand.
AAGCGACTCAGGAGCGTGCCCCGTGGCCACTCGGCCCCCGATCGGCCTGCCAAAGCTCTCCCGACGCAGCCGCATCCTGCTGATCATCGCGGCGACAGTGATCCTGTTGTTGCTCGTCGGCGCCCGCCTGCTCGACACCTACGTCGACTGGCTGTGGTTCGGCGAGGTCGGCTACCGGTCGGTGTTCAGCACCGTGCTGCTCACCCGGATCGGGCTGTTCTTCGCCGTCGGCATCCTGGTCGGCGGCCTGCTCGCGCTGAGCCTGATCATCGCCTACCGGACCCGACCGGTGTTCGTCCCGGTGTCCGGCGCCGACGACCCGCTCGCCAAGTACCGCTCGGCGGTGATGCAGCGGGTGCGGCTGTTCGGCATCGGCATCCCGCTGATCGTCGGGCTGATCGCCGGGTCGACCGCGCAGGGCGACTGGCAGGTGTTCCAGCTGCTGGTCAACGGCACCCCGTTCGGCATCACCGATCCGGAGTTCGGCAAGGACATCGGTTTCTACGCGTTCACGCTGCCGTTCATCACCTGGCTGATCTCCTGGCTGTTCGTCGCCATCGCGATCGCCTTCTTCGGGGCGCTGATCACGCACTACCTGTTCGGCGGGGTCCGTCTGGTCGGCCGCGGCGGCCAGTTCTCGGTGCCGGCAAGGATGCAGTTGTCGATCACCGCGGGCACGTTCGTCGTGGTGTACGCCGTCGACTACTTCTTCGAGCGTTACGAGCTGCTGTTCTCCGACCGCAACGACCTGTTCAACGGCGCCACCTACACCGACCTGAACGCGGTGCTGCCGGCCAAGCTCATCCTGATGTTCATCGCCGGGTTCTGCGCCGTGGCGTTCTTCGTCGGCGCGTTCCTGCGCAACCTGCAGCTGCCGGCCATCGCCACCGCGCTGCTGGTGCTGACCAGCATCCTCATCGGGGCCGCCTGGCCGGCGGTGCTCGAGCAGTTCTCGGTGCGGCCGAACGCCAACCAGAAGGAAGCCAAGTCCATCGAGCGCGCCATCAAGGCCACCCGAGACGCCTTCGGGCTCAACGACGTGAAGGTGGAGGACTACAGCGGCAAGTCCGACGCCTCACCGGGCGAGGTCCGCAACGACCCCAGCAACGTCGCCACGATCTCGAACCTGCGGTTGCTCGACCCGAGCATCCTGTCGCCCACCTTCACCCAGCGCGAGGGCCGGGAGAACTTCTACGGCTTCCCGGAGAAGCTCGACATCGACCGGTACACCGTCGACAACAAGACCCAGGACTACATCGTCGCGGCCAGGGAGATCCGGACCGAGGGGCTGGCCGAGAACCAGCGGAACTGGATCAACCAGCACCTGGTGTTCACACACGGCAACGGCTTCGTCGCCGCGCCCGCCAACACGGTCAACGCCGCGCTGCAGGAGCAGAGCGGCCAGGGTGGCTACCCGGTCTTCTCGGTCAGCGACATCAGCCAGCGCGGCAAGATCAGGGTCGACCAGCCGCGGGTCTACTACGGGGAGCTCTCCACGAACTACGCCATCGTCGGCGGCCAGTCCGGCGAGGCGCCCGGCGAGTACGACAGCCCCACCGACCGCAGCTTCATCTACGACGGCAAGGGCGGCGTGGCGGTCAACGGATGGCTCAACCGGCTGGTGTTCGCCGCGCACTACGGCGAGCGGAACATCCTGTTCTCCAGCGCCATCGGGGACGGCTCGAAGATCATGTACAACCGGGACCCCCGGGAGCGCGTGATCAAGGCCGCGCCGTGGCTGACCGTGGACGGCGACCCGTACCCGGCGGTGATCAACGGGCGGATCCAGTGGATCGTCGACGGCTACACCACGCTCGGGAACTACCCGTACGCGCAACGCACCGCGCTGGGTGAGGCCACCACCGACACGCTGTCCGGCGTGGCCAGGCAGGACAACCGGCTGATCAGCTACATCCGCAACTCCGTCAAGGCCACGGTGGACGCTTACGACGGCACCGTGACGCTCTATTCCATTGACGACAAGGACCCGGTGCTCAAGACGTGGCAGAGCGTCTTCCCCGGCACCGTCAAGGCCGGCAACGAGGTGCCCGACGAGCTCAGGGCGCACTTCCGCTACCCGGAGGACCTGTTCAAGGTGCAACGGGAGCTGCTCAAGCGCTACCACGTGTCCAGCCCGCAGGAGTTCTTCTCCACTCAGACCTTCTGGGACACCCCGCCCGACCCCACCAAGGACGGCAACTCGGCCGGCAAGCTGCCGCCGTACTACGTGTACGCCCAGGCACCTGGTCAGAGCCGGCCGACCTTCCAGCTCACCAGCGCCATGACGCTGCTGGAACGGCAGTTCCTGGCCGCCTGGGTGTCGGTGTCCTCCGATCCCCAGGACTACGGGACGATCCGGGTGCTCAAGTTGCCGACGACCGGCAGCGAGCAGGCAACCGATCAGCTGGCCGAAGGGCCGGTGCAGGTCCAGAACAGATTCCAGACCACACCGAAGGTCACCGAGCAGCAGACGCTGTTCCGAAATACGAGCGTCACCGTGACGTTCGGCAACCTGCTCACCCTGCCGATCGCCGGTGGTCTGCTGTACGTCGAGCCGATGTACATCCAACGCAACGACGCCAACTCGTTCCCGCAGCTGGCCCGCGTGCTCGTGGCGTTCGGCGACCGGGTCGGCTTCGAGCCCACCATCGACGCCGCGCTCGACGCGGTGTTCGGCAAGGGCACCGGCGAGGTGGCCACGCCACCCAGCCAGGGGGGCCAACCCACCACCTCGCCGGCGCCGAGCAGCACCACGCCACCGCCGGCATCCGGCGGCGGCACGAACGCCGAGCTCGACGCGGCCGTCCAGGCCATCACGGCGGCCATCACCAAGCTCAAGGCCGCCCAGCAGTCCGGAAACTTCGAGGAGCAGGGCCGGGCCCTCGCCGAGCTCGACGCCGCGGCCAAGCGTTACGACGCGGCCAAGGCCAAGCTCGGCACCTCCACCTCCAGCCCGCCCTCCTCGCCCAGCACCACCCCCACCCCCGGCAACGGCGGCGGGTGACCTCCTCTTACCCGGCGGCCACCCCGGTTTGAACCCCGCGGTGGCCGCCGCGTATAGTTGAAGTTACCAACGCGGGGTGGAGCAGCTCGGTAGCTCGCTGGGCTCATAACCCAGAGGTCGCAGGTTCGAATCCTGTCCCCGCTACCAGGCGAAACGGCCCTCCAGAGATCACCTGGAGGGCCGTTTCGTGCACTTGGTAACCCGAATTGTAACCATAGTGGCGGTAACCAAGTGCATCGCAGTGAGAAACGGCCACCGCGACAGGGACGACTTGAGCTAAGAGTCGATGGGCGAGTTAACCCGCACATCGCTTGCTGGCCGGCACGCTGCTGACAATCCGTCCAGCCCGGCGATCAACCGAGCCCACACCTGCCGATAGCCAATCCCGGCGAACAGCCCCGCAGCCAACAGCAGATACATCACCACGCGCGACGGCAGATCCCGAACCCGAGCCTGCACCGCCCCCGCGACGGCCAGCACCGCATCGACCATCTCGAACGGCACGATCTGGGTCAACTCGCCCAGATGACCCGGCGCGAACGGCCCCTCAGCCACGGCGACTACCCGACTGATGACAGACTTGGCTTCCAATGGAGTTCCTGCCGACAGTGATCTTGGTCGACGCTGTTCTAGCAGGAACTCCGTTGCCCGTCTCAACCACCTTGACAGACAAGTCCCACGCTTAACTTCCCGGCATTGGGGCTAACCGCCGAGCAGAAGGCCCGAGCCCACGTGGCGTTCGCCGCGGAATTCGAGGCGTTGCCCCCGCACCTGGAGCCGAATGAGGGGGTGGGCGGAGGAGATGGCCTACCTGTGCCGCCGCATCGCCCAAAGGCACCGCGGCGAACCGGTGGACGAATACCTGCCCAGGTGGGAACGGCGCCGGGCTGCCCGCGCAGATGGGTAGGACCCGCCACTGCGCCAAGTCTCCTGACATCTTCGCATCATGCAGAGATAATGATCAGACCCTCGTGCTTGGCGAAGTCCTCGAAGTCCTTGACGTTCCGCGTGGCGAGCGGCAGGCCGTAGGCCAGGCAGCACGCGGCGATCCAGGTGTCGTTCTGCGGGCGGGGGCGTCCGCGCATCTTGGCGGCAGCGGACATCCGGCCCCAGGTCTCGGCGACCTCCCGATCACCGGGGAGGATGGGCAGGTGCGCGAGCTGTTGCGCCAAGGCGGCGCGGCGGCGTGAGCCCCAGCGTCCCATGACGCCCCATTGGGTCAGCTCGCCGAAGGTGACGAACGTGATGCATGTCGGTCGGCCTACCAGCCGCGCGAACAGCGCAGCGGGTAGCAGTTGCTTGAAGCTCAGCGACGTGACGTCGGTGTCGAGGACGATGTAGCTCATCGCTAGGCGAGGCTAGCGTTGCGCTGTTCCCTCACGAACGTCAGGAACTCGGTCAGCTCCTCGTCGGTCTCGAAGATCTCGTCGGAGGCGAGGTCTTCCACGGTGGTGACCGTGGACACGCCCTGCCGCCGGGCTAGCTCCTCAACCGAGAGCGGCCCGCGGTGCTCGAGGTGGCCGAAGTCGTCGGCGTTGTTCGCGGTCATCGTCACCTCCTCGTCTGCAGAGTCCAGTGTCCCACAGATTCGCCTGGTAGGCGGCCCTGCGGCTGTCCCCGCTGTCCCCAGCGTCACCGTGAGGACACCGGGGACAGTGGGGCGTACGGCCCCTCGTCGTGGGTGGCGACCAGCCCGTTGGGAGTGTAACCAGGCCGGGTCCTGAACCTGTTCCGTCGGTCAGCCGCATCGCCATGTCAGCTCACGCCGTGTCGCCATCAAAGCCCTCGATCGCGATCCGGTACCACTCGGCCAGCGTGCCGCGCACTGACACCAGACACATGCCTGCTTCGACACCGATGTGTTGCTGACAGTAAAGTAACGCGACCTCGGCTGCCGGCGATCCCCTGCGGACGGCAACCGAATCGGGGTCCGAGGGAACATGACCGATCCAACGAGTCCACGCGACGGTCACCCGGTCAAGTCGAAGCTGACCAAATGGGCCATGTTCACCGCAGGGTTGGTTCTGGCGACCATCGTCGCGGACATCTTCGCTTCGGCCGTCAGCCAGGAGCCCGTCTCCATGGGCCAACTATTTGGTCGTGGCGAGCTATTCGTGGTAAGTATCGGACTGCTTGTCGCAGCTTCCGCCGATCTTGTGTTCGACCGCCTCCTTCGCGGGGGAGGACGACTGTATCACGGTGTTGTACTAGGTTTTGCCTTCTTCTGACGTTACCCATAGCGGTGGCATACGGCTCCGCCAAAGTGGCGGAAGCTCCGCGCGCGGCACCGACTGTGCAGACCGTTGCCGTGGCCACGTCAGATGAAAGAAGTGGGCAGCGAGCCAAGTTCTCGCTGTATGTGTTGGCGGTTTCGGTCGCGCTGAGCGGCATTGGTGTGTACCTTTCCGAAAAGGGCGGACGCGGTGCAAGCTCTTAGCAGTACGGAAGAGATCGCATCTCTGATCAGCGTCGCTGTCGCTATTGTCGGAGTTGGTGCCTCGTTGCTGGCGTACCGTCTCACGAAGGTTCGAGACACGCGATCGGTTCGTGCGCGGACCGCGACAGATGACAGCGGACATGCGAGGCCACAGGCGACGGCGGCCATACGCCCGAACTCAACCGGGCTGAGTAGCACGATCTTGGCTGTGGCCGCAGGATGGGCGGTTGTGCTCGGCCTGTTTGTTGTCGTCCAGCATACGTTGATTCTGCCGCTCACCCTGTGCATCGCCCTGACCGCCACGACTCTTCTGGTAATGTTGTTCGTATACCGGCGGGGCATGAGTGGGAATTCTCCGGATTTGTCCGGGGTGGTTTCGGTTGCTGCCGCCCTCGCCGTCGTGGGAATGGTCATCGCCGCGTCATTCGCCTGGTTCGCACGCGCCACGGAGCCGGCCTTGAATGAGCGGATTGAGGCTGCTCACGTCGCATCAGCAGAATACAGCTCATTGCGTGTAAGACAGGCGGAACTGCTGAGCCATGTTGAGCAGTTGGAATCGTTGAAGATTGAGAGCAAGTCCGCTCGCGACAGAGCTGATGCTGCCCGAAATGAATATCTGGAAGCCGAGCGGACCGCGCTGTGTGAGCTTGACGGCACGTGTGGTACCGGCCTTCCTGGGACAAGTGTGGCGTATTACGAAAGGCAAAGGTTCGCGGCGCGGCTCCGAGAGGACGCCGATCGAGCGGATGCGGATGCACGACGGCTGGCGGCGCAAGTTGAGGAGGCGACGATCAGAGTCACGGCTGAGCGCGGTGAGCTTCAGGATGTTTCCCAACGTATTGCTGCGACCGAACCGGAAGCGACCCGCGGCGAAGTGGCCACGCAGGCCAACGTCGTGTCGAAGACCATCCTCGACTCGCCCATCGGGACTGTCGTGATGGCTTTGATCGGGTCGGGAGCATGGTTCTTCGTCTCGTTGGTTCGCCGGCGCCATTCCACCGGCACGCCTGGTCTTAGCCCCAAGTAACCACGGTGGACGTGTCCGCCGGGTGGGTTGCGGCGGGACGAGGCGACCAGGGTGGGCCCGCAGTCGGGCCCAGTGCGACCAGGTTGTCGACCCGAGTTCCCGGCCTGATCGTGTTAGCGAGCGCCGAACAGATGATGTACCACCCGGCGTGCAGCACGCCGACCATGGCAGGTGAGATGGCTGACCGCAGCACCGTGACGACGGTCGAGCGTGTAGTCAGATGTGTAGTAGTGGTCGGACCGAGACGGGTTGGATCGCGAGCGAACAACTGAGACGCTGTGCGAAGGATGGACCTATCTTGGCTGGTTGGCGCCATAATCGGTGCGACACCACGAGACCGATGAGACGGCTCAACGACTGCTCATAACCCAGAGGTCGCAGGTTCGAATCCTGTCCCCGCTACCAGGGCAAACGGCCCTCCAGAGTCCGATCTGGAGGGCCGTTTGTCATGCTCGTGTAGTAACCCGGCCGAATCATGCAGGGCTCTGCGAGTTGTCCACGGCCTCGTGGCTCCCGTGGCCGTGATCCGTTGGGCGCGGTGGATGTCTTGGGGCGACGGCGATCAGCGATCGCACTACGGTTCGAGTGACTCGACGAAAACGTTGTATCTCATGGTGTAGGTGGCGTCGCCGTTGCTGAAGGTTCGCACCGCGTCCGACACCGTGCTGCACGGAATCGACTTCGTCGCGATCGGCACATTCGAACCGAGCAACCGAAGACTCACATTGAGGGATGTGAGCCTGGCGTAGGCGCCTTGGGGGTTGTCGAACGCGGCGGCCGGCTGGGTCTGGCCCGGCGCGCTATAGGCCACGGTGCCGGTCGTCGGAAAGCGGGTGCCGCCGACACCGAGGAACACATTGTCGGTGCCGCCGTCGTTCTGTAGGTTCTCCGCGGTCAGCGATGTCATGATGAAATGGCAGACGGTAGGCGGGGGTGGCGGGAAGATCTGGGGGACGGTGTCGGCCGTGGCCGGTGTCGTCGGCAAGGTCAGGATGGCGGCGCCGACGGCGAGTTTCGCTGCAAACTGGGACAATTTGTTCAACGTGTTCTCCTGGTGAGTGCGGATCCCGGAGGGGCGTCAGCCATATGACATCGCCTGCGTGCATGGGCCGCATCTGAAGAAGTACTTATGTTTGGTCGCCCGGCGGCCGGTCGGCATGCATCGTCGATGCATGGGAACCGTCTGAACTGGCGATCTCCGAACCCTCGCCGATGGTGAGAATCCTGATGAAGCGGCCGGTTACGTCGTCCAGGCGTGGAAGTCGGCGGGTGCGACGTTGCTACCGCATATGATGGTGGCGGCGGTGAGGCCGGCGAATCTTTCGCGGTCCGCGAGAATGGCCGCCACTCCGAGAGCGGCAGAAGGTTCGACGACGAGTCCGGCACGCTCGAACAGAAGCCGCATTCCGAGTTTGATGAGATCGTCGTCGACGAGAGCGACATCATCGACGACTTGGAGAAGATCGTCGAGTACCTCCGGAATTGGGTGTCGGCCGGCGACACCATCGGCGATCGTGTGAATCGTGTCGGTATCGACCACGGTTCGCTTCCACCACGACAGCGCCATCGCGGGCGCACCGGTCGGCTGAACGGCGATGACCTTGGTGCGTGGTGACAACTCCTTGGTGACATAGCCGACACCGCTGGCCAGGGCGCCGCCACCGAGCGCGACGATCAACACGTCGGGGCGCGCTTCACCGGCGAGGAGCTCCAAGCCGATCGTTGCGGCACCTTCGCAGGTGTCGACGTCGAGACTGTCTTCGACCAGAAAGGCGCCCTCGGCTTGGGCGAACTCGCGGGCGAGGGCTCTTGGCCGTTCGATGTCATCCCCGTCGAGGTGCACCGTAGCGCCCAGCGAGCGCATGCGTTCGATCTTCACCGTGCTGGCGGATGCTGCGGCAAAGACGGCAACGGGCATGCCTCGCCGCGCGCCGCTGTAGGCAAGCGCTTGGCCAAGATTGCCGGCGCTCGCGCAGACGACCGATGGGTACCGGCGCTCGGACGCCAGCTTCGACACGACGAGCTCGGTGCCGCGGCCCTTGAAGCTACGCACCGGGTTGAGCGTCTCCACCTTCAACGTCACCGAGCATCCGAGCGCGGTATCGAGCGGCCACGATTCGAACTGCGGGCTCCGGAGAAAAGCCGGATCAATCCGGTGCACGGCAGCACGGATCCGGTCGAGATCAAGACGCACCACGCAGAATCTACGCCACGCGGCCTTCCGGATTGCCCCTTGTGACCGTCCCAACAAGACCGACCCCGAGGTTGGACGGCGGCGGCTCGGCGGTGGGCGGGTGACTTCCGCTCAACGGCACGCTTTGACGACTGTGGGGTCGATCAGTGGTGATGGGGTATGAGGGTGGTGCGGTGGGTCAACGCGAGGGTGAGAAGGGCGGCGCCGGCGGCTTGGAGGGGTTGGTGGTGGGTGAAGTGGGTGATGGTCTCGTGGGTGAAGGGGAGTCCTTTGAGGATGGTTCCTTCGGTGTTGGTCGTGGGGGTGCCGAACAAGGCGTCGAAGAGCGGGGCGTCGATGATGACGGCGGTGAGAAGGTCGGTGGCGAAGGTGAGAGGGTCGACGCCGAGGCCGAGGTAGAAGGCGTGGACGTCGGAGCCGAGGGAGTTCGTGAGGGTGGTGGCGAAGGGGGCGGTGTAGTCGAGGGGAGGGTGTTCGGGGTCGCCGCGGAGTTCCTCGGCGAGTTCGCGGAGAATGCTGCGCCAGAGGTTGAAGTCGGAATTGTCGTCGCGCGTGGGTTGGAAGATGCCGACGGGGACCACCTGGTAGAGGCCGCCGGCGTGGGCGACCTTCGCGGGGTCGCGCCAGTGCAGGAAGAACGTCACGTGGTCGGTGCTGCGGTCGTGCCGGAGGGTCAGGGTGCTGATCGCGACGTTGGTGGGGCGACGGCGGAGGTCGCAGGGGTCGCCGATGGCGTCGCGGAGCGGGGATCGGGTGTTGGGGTCGAGGTCGGCGGCGGCGTATTCGTGAGCGGCGGCTTCGCCGGTGTTGATGCTGTCGAAGTAGGTGCCTCGACCGAAGGTGAGCCGGCCGGGGGATGCGGCGAGGAGGCGGTAGGTGGGGCGGTCCTCGAAGACGGCGGGGGCGGCGAGGTCGGCCATCGCGGCGGCGTAGCTGGGGTAGCGGGTTCCATCGGCCCCGACCGGGAGGGCCGACTCGGTGCCGGTCGTGCCGTGGAACGGGGTGTCCGGGGTGAGCTCGATGGCGATCGCGTCGAGGCGGACGGGGGCTGCGGGGAGCCAGCCGGGGGCGGTGAGCAGGCCGTTGATCTTGGGTGTGGTGGGGTAGGCGTCGGCGGCCGACACGGCCAGCCGGTGGCGGTGCTCGATGAGATGGCGGCGGACGTGCAGCCACTGACGTCGACTCACGGGCATGTGGCCTCCGGCTCGGCATTGACGGTGTCACGGTAGCCGTGTCGTGCGCTCGACGTAGCCGAATATATGTTCTAATGCTGCGGGGTTTTCCCGCTACGAGAAGGAGATCGACATCGTGTCACCCACCACCCAGGCCGAGCCGGAGCAGACCGAGTCGGTGAGTAGCGAGCCGGTTGGGCAGGGCGCGTCGGAAACCGAGCCGGCCGAGCAGGAGCAGCCGCGCAAGAGGCGCGGACGCCAGCCGAGCGCCGCGCGCAAGACCCGCACCATCGAGCTGACGCTCACGGTCACCGGCACCGCCGAGGGGGAGTGGCAGGCCGACCTGACCCAATCCGGCAAGCGGGTCGTGCAGGGCCTGGTGATCCCCGCCGCCGCGGTGTCACGGGCCGCGGTCGAGCTGCACGCCGACATCGCCAAGGCGATCGACACCGTGCTCGATCAGGCGCGCCAACAGCACCGCGAGCGCATGGAGCAGTTGGAGGCCGAGCTGGCCAAGGTGCGCCAGGCGCTTGCCGAGCTCCAGGAGGGCTGAGCCGGTACCACACTCCGAAGGGCGCCTTCAGTTTCCTCGTGACCTGAAGGCGCCCTTCGCGTCGTTTGGCCCGGCGGAGGGGTGGCGGCTGGCCCGAAGGTCACCTTCGCGTGGCGGGGAGGGGCGAAGGGGACATCCACTGTCGGACGGATGAGGGTGGCCTTGGCCCTGGGGCCAGGTCGAAGGTGGCCTTCGCACGGGCTGGGTGTCGTGGGTGAAGGTGGGCTTCGTTGGGGATGAAGGTGGCTCTTGTGGCGAGTGGGAGTGAAGGGGGCCGTCGTGCGGTGGGGATGAAGGTGGCCTTGCGCGGGTGGGGAACGAAGGGGTCCCTTGTGCGGGGGGATGAAGGTGGCCTTTGTCTGGCGGGTCGGAGTGGAGGTGGCCTTCGGGTGGCTGGGTGCGGTTGGGGTGAGGGTGGCCTTCGCCGGCGGGCGGATGAAGGTGGCCTTGTGACGGGTGGGGAGCGGAGGTGGCTCTTGCGCGGTGGGGAGAAGATCCTGTCCGTTGACACGGCGGGGAGGGAAGGTGGCCGGTGTGCAGTGATGGGAAAGGGACCTTCGTGTGACAGGGGCTGTGAGGTCGGGCTTTTTGGGTGGCTGGGTGTGGTTGGGATGAAGGTGGCCTTCGGTGGCGGAGGATGAGGGTGGCCTTTGTGGTGGTGGGGAGGTCGGTCTGGGGGCGGTGGGTGAGGGGAAGGTGACCTTTGTGGTGGGGGATGAAGGTGGCGTTTCGGGTGGGGCGGGGTTAGTTCCAGCGGCGGAAGGCGCCTTCGGTGTTGATGGTTTGGCCGGTGATCCAGGTGGCTTCGTCGGTGCAGAGCCAGGAGATGAGGCGGGCGGGGTCGTCGGGGGTGCCCCAGCGGTGGGTGGGGAAGCGGTGGCGGACGGCCTCGTGGATGGCGGGGGTGGCGTAGCCGGTGTCGACGGGGCCGGGGTTGATCGTGTTGAGGGTGATGGTCTGGTCGGCGAGGTGGTCGGCCAGGGTGCGGGTGATGGAGGATAGCGCGCCTTTGCTTGCGGCGTAGGCGACTTCGTCGCGCATGGGGCCGAGGTCTTGGCCGGAGGTCAGGAAGATGATGCGGCCGCCGGGGCGGCCGTCGTGTTGGGCGGCGAAGGCCTGGGCGAGCAGGATGGTGGCGCGGGTGTTGACGATCCAGTGGGCGTCGAGCATGGCGGCGTCCAGGGTGCCGAGCGGGCCGTCGCCGCCGCTGCGGGCGTGGTTGCAGACGAGGATGTCGAGGTGGCCGAGGGCGGCCCCGGCGGCGGTGACCAGCCGGGTGGGGGCGTCGGGGGCGGCGAGGTCGAGCTCGGTGTGGTGGAGGGTGGCGTCGGCGATCAAGGCCTCGCCGATGCCGGACAGCACGGCGGGCATGCCGTCGGGGTCGGCTCCCCAGGGTTGGTCGCGGTCGTGCGGTGTGTAGTGGTGGACGAACAGGCTGGCGCCGAGGGCGGCGAGGCGCCGGGCGGTGGCGTAGCCGATTCCGGCGCGCCGGCTGACGCCGGTGACGGCGGCCACCCGGCCGCGCAACGGTAGGGGATCCCGACGGAGATCGGCTGGGGTCACGGTCACCAGCCTGACAGAAGAGGCCGCAGTGACCGGTCAGCACATCCGTGGCTCATCCGGTCGCCGCCCCACCGACAGACAGGCCGACCGGCCACTGCGTCGCCAGGCGATCAGCGGGCCTGGCAGTACAAGAAATACCTGACGGGGGCCGACTGAGTGCAACGTAAGTGCCCGACTTACTTTCCGGTCCGTCGTGCCTACCAGGCATGATCGCGGAAAACTCACCCGACCGATACGCGGGGCGACGCCGTCGTGTTAGCTGAGCGGCATGGACAACCGGGACGTCCCGTACCGGCAGGGCGTTCACGACGCGATGGCGGTCCTCCGGGGGCGATGGACGGTCGCCGTGCTGGCCGCGCTGGCCCTCGGCGAGCGGCAGTACAAGGAGCTGAAGTCGTCGGTTAACGACGTCGAGGAACGCGTCGGCTGGGTCTCGCACACCAAGCCGCTGACCGACCGCGTGCTGTCCGACACCCTGCGCCGGGCACAGCAGGACGGCCTCATCGAGCGACGCGCCGAGCCCGGCCGGTTCGGCGGCGTCTGGTACACGCTCACCCCGATGGGACGCTCCCTGCTTCGCGCGGTCCGCCCACTCGCCGAGTGGGCCCAGCAGTACCACGACGAGCTGGCGTCCCGAAGGGCCGATCAGTCGTAGACCCGCGGACGTGATCCGCTCGCCGCGCTACTCGGCCGGTGACGGTGACCGGCGCTCGGGGGCCCGGCTCACCGCGACCGCGCGGACCTGGTCGCGGCCGGAGTCCTTGGCCGCGAACATCGCGTTGTCGGCGGCGAGGAGGATCTCGTCGAGCTCCTTGCCGGCGTCCGGATACGTGGCCACTCCGATCGACGCGCTCAGCCGGAGCCCTTCGAGCGGCTGCCCGGTTGTCGTGTTCTCGATGCGGAGGTCGCGGACGCGGGCACAAATTCGGGCCGCCGTCTCGATTGCGGCGGTCAGTTCAATTTCTGGCATCAGCACGACGAACTCTTCGCCACCGAAGCGGCCGCAGAGGTCGTAGTCGCGGACCTCTTCCCGCATCGCGTCGGCGACCGCCCGCAGGACGTCGTCTCCGGCCAGATGGCCGTGCTGGTCGTTGACCCGCTTGAAGTGGTCGAGATCCACCATCAGAACGGCACACTCGGTGCCGTTGCTGTGGGCACGCTGCAGTTCGTTGGTTGCCAACGTCTGCCAGCTCGTCGCATTGAGCAGGCCGGTCTTCTGGTCCGTGGTCGCGGCGTGCTCCAACTGTCTAATCAGTACACTGCGGTGCAGCACGTACAGCGGCATGAAGATCAGGGCGACCAGCCATGGTCGCCAGGCGAGCAGCACCGCGGTGAGCGCCCCGATGCACAGGGTCGCGTACTCGATGCTGTTTTCCTGCCAGGTGCCCAACAACTGGACGATCGAGGTGTCATCCCGGTTGAGGATCATCGCCAAGGCGACCAGACCGGAGTTCACCAGCGAGTACACCAGGATGACCAGCACCAGCCAGGCCAGTCCGACGGCGGTGATGTCGTCGAGGATGTCCCCGGTCGGCGCCAGGTCGGCCACACCCCGCGCGGCGAGGCAGGACAGCACGACCATGCTGGCGGAGAACACAACTCGATAGGGGTGCCTACCCGTGATCCGCCGCCACATGCGGAACCACATGTGGCCGTACAGCAGGACGACGGTGGCGACCGCCAGGCTCGGCGAGGTCAGCAAGGCCGCTGACAAGGTCCACACCGAGGTGAGGTTGACGTGCGGGGTGCCGGCCAGGCGTCGGCGCATGCGCTCCACCTGACGGGAAGTCTCGGTCGCGACCACCCCGATGATCGTGATCGCGGCGAAGTTGATCAGATCCCGCTGCGTGACCGGTTGCGCGGCGATGATCCATGCGGAGAGCGCGACGGCCAGCACCTCAACCGCGAGCATGAATGCGACGCCCCGGCGGGGCTTGGTCCATAGCATCCAGGCGGTCATCGGGTCGCCATCCTCCCCACCTGCAGTCGACCCCCGGCCGTACTGAGACACCACCTCCATAATGAGGGCGCTCGAGTCCCCAGTCGACGATTCCGTGGCGGATTTGGTTCCGGCAGTGGCCGTGTCACGCGACCGTCACCGCGCTCTGCCTGGGAGGAGGTGCCTCTCATGCGTAACAAGGAGTACTGATCGCTGGCGTTTGGTTCTTTCGCGTGCTCTGGCTGGGAGGAGGTGTCCGTCGTGGCGAACAAGGAGTACTGATCGCCGATCTTTGGTTCTTTCGTGCGCTCCGACTGGGAGGAGGTGTCCGCTGTGGCGAACAAGGAGTACTGACCGTCTGCCCTTGGTTCCTCCACGCACTCTGCCTGGAAGGGGGTGCCTTTCGTGACTAACAAGGAGTACTGATCATGTCTCATCTGGCCACGCTCGCTCCCGGCGACCAGGTCGCGCCGGGGGCGAGCAACGCGCCGCCACCATCCGCCTACGCACAGTACGAGCACGATGCCAAGTAAACCTGCTTCGGCGACCGCCCGGAAGGGCCCTGTGGCCTCGGCTGCGACGCCGCCCGCCACGATGGCCAGGCCCTGGGAGGCGTACAGGCACGTGGCGATCCGACCCATGACCGCCCCCCGGCGGTGGTCGGGAACCAGCTGAACCACGATGGCCTGGGTCAGGATCAGGTAGGCCGTCGACATCGCCCCGCTGGCCGCCCACAGCGCGATCGAGATCGCCAATCCCGGTCCCGGAGCGCACAGCACCAGCGGAACGCCCGAGCCCGCGGCGAGGAGCACCACCGACAACCGTGTCGGACGGATCCGCACCCGACCGAGGAGCCAGGCGCCGATCACGCTGCCCAGCGGGTCGGCGGCCATCAGCAGGCCGACACCGAGCGATCCGACTCCGATGGCCGCCCCGTACGGCGCGGCGAGCCCCTCGGGCACGACGAACAGACCGGCCAGGGCCACGATGGCGACCACGGCCAGCACCTGCCGGTTGCCCGCAAGCGATTCGGGTGCGCCTCGGTCCGCGGACGTCGCGGTCCCGGCCGCGGCTGGTCGGGAGCGCACACCGCGCACGATCAGCGCGGCGCTGGCGAGGAACGTCGCGCCGTTCATGGCCAGCCCGGCGTGCGGCTCGACCGCGGTGAGGAGCATGCCACCGGAGGCGAACCCGACGAGTTGGGCAGCCTGACCGGTGATCTGGCGCAGCGACATGCCGACGACGAATCGATCGTCGTCGAGAATCTGCGGGAGTAGGGCGAGTTGGGCGGCCTTGAACGGGGCCGAGGCCATGCTGAGCAGCCCGACGAGGGCCCACAGCACGGGAAGCGGGATGCTCGGGATCGCCATCGCGCCGGCGAGCGCGGCGCGGAGCAGGTCGGTGGCGACGAGGACCTGGCGGCGCGGGTAGCGGTCGGCAAGGCCGGACAGCAGGGCGCCACCGAGGACGGCCGGCACGAACGTCAGGGCATAGGTCAGGGCGGACAAGGCGGCCGAGGAGGTGCGCTGGAAGACGAGGACGGCGAGGGCGACGCGGGCGAGTTGATCTCCGAGCAGGGAGAACAGCTCGGCGGCCCAGAGGGCGCGGAACTCGCGGATGGCGAGCACGTCACGGAAGCCGGTTCCCCGACCCCTCATCGTGCTCACCCCCGGAGGTAGCGCAGGACGACCGGCTCCCCCAAGGCGTGACTACGACGGTAGGCGGGACCGCGGAACCGAGCACCGGGTCCAGCCAATGACCACCCAGATATACTACTGTGATTACATTTCGTAGTCACCTATGTGGCGGACATCTCGAGCATCCGGCCCACCGTACGCCAGTTGCGCATCGTTCCCAGGATCTTGATCCGGCGCCCCCACAGCTCGGGAAGCTTGGCCCGGCCAAGGCCTTTGGGCAGGTGGAAGTACACGTCGGCGCCGCGCACGGCGAGCTCCTCCGGCGGATACTCCGCATCTTCCATCGCACCAAGGTCCTTGTCGTTCGGCTCGGACATGAGGAACAACACGTGCAGGTGCCCGGGATCGGCCTGAGGGAACGGGTTCCCGGCGACAATCGCGGCGAGCTGCTCGTGCGTGCGGATCACCACGGCCGGTGCGACCCCGAGTTCGGCGGCGATCGCCGACTCCAGCGCGGCGCTCAGCTTCGCCGCGTCCAGGCTGCTGGTCAGCACCACGTTGCCGCTCTGTATATATGTAGCCACGTCGGTGCAGCCGACCGAAGCGCAGATGTCGCGCAGCGCGGCCATCGGCACCTTGTTGTGCCCGCCCACGTTGATTCCACGCAGCAGTGCGACGTAACGGGTCACGCCACCTCCGGATCAAGCACAGTCAGGTGTTGCGTTGGATGATCTCCGGAGTATCCGGGATCGGTTGGCTGCCCGGGAAGTCGGCCTGGTCGGCGGTCAGCGCGCCGATGTCCTGCAGGATCGTGGTGGAGCGCCGTCAGCAGCTGCGCGCCTGGTCGTGGCGGCCGAGCGCGCTCAAGCCGCGGCCTCGCCGTATCGGTAGCCGATCCCCGGCAGATGTCGAGGGAGCTCCCCAGACCCGGTCCACCAGCACGGCGTGGTTGACGTCGAGCGGCAGGGTGGCGAGCACGCAACGCTGCCGTGCCGGGGCCGAGGTCGAGCGCCCGGCCGTCGATGCTCGCCTCGACGGTGCCGGGGAGTCGAAGCTCCAACCTCCTCGCCCATCCCCCACCCCCACAGTTGGCCGCCGGCTCGTGTACCCGGCCTGGCCAGGCAATTCAAGGACCTGCAAGGTTGCGCGCCCCGCCGGGCGCACTGCTGGGTGCCGTGTGGCCTGGGGTCCACACGGCACCGCGGCCGGGCTAGCGTGGAAACGTGGTGGACCCGAAGATCGCGGCCGTGTTGCGCACGTTCGTACCGGACGGCCGGTTGATCCGGCTGCCCGCCAAGCGTGGCCGGCGGCGGGTGGTGCTCGAGCACGTGGTGCAGTCGTTCGAGCCGGGCCGGCGGTTTCCGGAGCGCGAGGTCGACGCGGTGCTGCGGGCGTGGTGCGCGGGTGGCGAGGTGGATCACGTGACGCTGCGCCGGTATCTGGTCGACGAGGGTCTGCTCAGCCGGGATCACGGCGTGTACTGGCGATCCGGCGGCTGGGTGGATGTGCTGGGCGCGTGACGAAGCGGTCGTGGTGGGGCTGGGGATGGGTCGACGCCGCGGTCGGTGCCGCGGAGCGGGCCGGGCTGGCGGGGCGGCTGCCGCCGCACTGGGTCGGCGATCCCGTTCCGGTGCCCCGGATCGAGGACCTGAGGCTGCGGGCGCCGCGAGTCGAGCCGCCCGCGGCGCTGGCCACGATCTGCTCGACGGATCCGGAGGACCGGGCCGGACACACCTACGGCAAGGCCTACCGGGACGTGGTCCGGGCGCTCGCCGGTGACCTGCCCGAGCCGCCCGACCTGGTGGCGTTCCCGCGCACCGAGGCGGATGTGGTCGACCTGCTCGACTGGGCGGGCGCCGCCGGAGTCGCGGTGATTCCTTACGGCGGCGGAAGTTCGGTGGTCGGCGGGGTGGAGTACCGGGGCGGCGCCCACCCCGGTGTGGTGTCTGTGGACCTCACTGGTCTGGACCAGGTGCTCGAGGTGGACCGGGTCTCGAGGGCGGCGCGCATCCAGGCCGGCGCGCTGGGGCCGCGGCTGGAGCGGCAGCTTTCCGGGCACGGGTTGACCCTGCGCCATTTCCCGCAGAGCTTCGAGTTCTCCACCCTCGGCGGCTGGCTGGCCACCCGGGCCGGTGGGCACTATGCCATGCGGCACACGCATATCGACGACTTCGTGGAGGCGCTGCGGGTGGTGACCCCGGTCGGGATCAGCGAGTCCCGCCGGCTGCCGGCGTCGGGGGCGGGGCCGTCGCCGGACCGGCTCTTCCTCGGCTCCGAGGGCGCCCTGGGAGTGATCACCGAGGCCTGGCTGCGGCTGCAGGACCGCCCGACCCACAAGGCTTCCGCCGCCGTCCGGTTCCGCACCTTCGCCGACGGCCTTGGCGCGGTGCGGGCCATCGCCCAGTCCGGACTGGAGCCCGGCAACTGCCGGCTGCTCGACGCCGCGGAGGCGGCGATCAACGCCGGCGTCCGGGATGGCTCGTCCGTTCTGGTGCTGGGCTTCGAGTCCGCCGACCGTCCGGTGGACGCCGGGCTGGCCAGGGCGGTGGAGCTGGCCACCGATCACCACGGAACATACCCACCGGTGTCCACTCGGGACACTCCAGACCGGCCGGATGCGGTCGGCGCATGGCGGTCGGCATTCCTACGTATGCCCTACTTAAGGGATGCGTTGGCCCGTTTGGGGGTCATCGTTGAGACCATTGAGACGGCATGCACCTGGGACCGGGCGACCGAGGTGTGCGAGACGGTGCGGGCCGAGTTGGGCGACGCGATCGAACGGGTCTGCGGCGAGCCGGGCATCGTCACGTGCCGCACAACTCATGTTTACCCGGATGGAGTAGCGCCGTACTTCACGGTGATCGCCCGGGGCCGGCGCGGGGCCGAAGTCTCGATGTGGGACGACATCAAGGCCGCCGCCGGCGACACGCTCGAGCGTCTGGACGCGACGATCACCCACCACCACGCCGTCGGCCGGGACCATTTTCGCTGGTACGACCGGCAACGGCCGCGTCCTTTCGGTGCGGCGCTGCTTGCGGCGAAGAATTCGTTGGATCCCAGGGGGATCCTGAACCCGGGCGTGCTGTTCCACTAGGTGGGCGAATCATTCGGCCATTCGGGGCACGCCCGGCCGGAGAATCTGATCAGCCAAAGTGGACAGATTGCCGGCCACTGTGGACAGCGAGGCTTCGGCGTGGCACGGTGGAGTCGTGTCTGAACTGAATGCAACCGCCGCGGCACTGTTGGGCCTCCTGCACGAGGGCCCGCAGACCGGCGGACAGCTGGTCGCCGCCGCCCGTGACCGCTTCGGCTCGTTCTTCAGCGTCACCCGCAGCCAGGTCTACCGAGAGCTCCCGGCGCTCGCCAACGCCGGGCTGGTGCGCCTTGGCAAGCAGGGTCCACGCTCGAGCCAGCAGTACGTGATCACGGCCGCCGGGAAGAAGGCGTTCAAGAACTGGCTGGGTGGCGAGCCCGGCCCTGATCACCTTCGCAGCCCGCTGATCCTCCGGCTGGTGCACGCGAGCGCTCTCACCACAAAGCAACGATCAGCGCTGGTCGACTCGGCCAAGAAGTACTACTCGGACGAGGCGGAGGTCGCCAAGTCCGCCGCCAAGTCGGCCGACGACCCCTACGTCAAGGCGGTCGCCGAGTTCGGCGCCGCCAGGGCAAGGGCCGTGCTCAAACTGCTCGACTCCATCCCGACATAACAGGGCCGGCCAACCGGGTCTGAAAAGACGGGGCGTCCGGGTTCACGTAACCTCATAGAACGTGAACCCGGACGTCGCAGCCGACCTCAAGGACCTCGCCGACACCCTCGCCAGCGTCGAGGCGGTGATGGACCTCGATGCGCTGCGCGCAAAAATCGCCGAGCTCGAGGAGCTGGCCGCACGGCCGAACCTCTGGGACGACCCGGAGACCGCCCAGCAGATCACCAGCCAGCTGTCGCACAAGCAGGGCGAGCTGCGCCGGGTGACCGAGCTGCGCCAGCGTCTCGACGACGTCTACGTGCTCTACGAGCTGGCCGAGGACGAGGGCGATGCCTCCAGCCTCGCCGAGGCCGACGCCGAGCGCGCCCGGCTGCGCACCGAGATCTCCTCGCTGGAGGTGCGCACGCTGCTGTCCGGCGAGTACGACGAGCGCGACGCGCTGGTCACCATCCGGTCGGAGGCCGGCGGGGTGGACGCCGCCGACTGGGCGGAGATGCTGCTGCGCATGTACCTGCGGTGGGCCGAGCGGCACGGCTACCCCACCGAGGTCTACGACACCTCCTACGCCGAGGAGGCGGGGATCAAGTCGGCCACCTTCAAGGTCACCGCGCCGTACGCGTACGGCACCCTGTCCGTCGAGCAGGGCACGCACCGGCTGGTGCGGATCTCCCCGTTCGACAACCAGGGCCGCAGGCAGACCTCCTTCGCCGGGGTCGAGGTACTGCCGTTCGTGGAGGCCGTCGATCACGTCGACATCCCGGAGAAGGACATCCGGATCGACGTGTTCCGCTCGTCCGGCCCCGGCGGGCAGAGCGTCAACACCACCGACTCGGCCGTGCGCATCACCCACCTGCCCACCGGCATCGTCGTGTCGTGCCAGAACGAGCGCAGCCAGATGCAGAACAAAGCCCGCGCCATGCAGGTGCTGGCGGCCAAGCTGGCGGAGAAGCAGCGGGAGGAGCGCCGCAAGCAGCTGGAGGAGATCAGCGGTCCCACCACGCAGGCCTCGTGGGGCACGCAGATCCGGTCCTACGTGCAGGCGCCGTACCAGCTCGTGAAGGACCTGCGCACTGACCACGAGACGGGCAACGTGCAGGCGGTGATCGACGGCGACCTCGACGAGTTCATGGAGTCCTTCCTCCGCTGGCGCCGGGCCCAGCAGGAAACCGGTTGAC
>NZ_DASZCQ010000190.1:0-6173 GCF_035942955.1 Actinophytocola sp.
GGAAGGCCAGCTCGCTGACCGCCGCCTGGTACGCACCGAGCGCCCGCGCCGCGGGGCGTCCCGCGCGCCGGCGGGCCGCGGTCCTGGCGGCCCTGCGGCCGGTCAGGCTGGCCAGGTGGCCGACCTCGGTGGGCGCGATCGCCTTCTGCGCCACCAGATCCGGCAGCGCGGCGGCCACGATCCGCTGCTCGCGGCGGCGGTGCCAGTGCGCGAACCACACGCCGGCGAGGAAGATCGGCACCATGATCAGGAAGTACACGTTGAGGAACGTCGTGCCGGTGCCCAGCGTCGCCGAGCCGTTCCACAGGGCGTGCAGCACCACGGCGGTGACGTAGCCGGCGACCGGCGCGAGCACCCGCAGCGGCCGGCTCGGCGTGCGCGCGGCGACGCCGAGCCCCACGCCGATCGCGCAGGTGAACAGCGGATGCGTGAACGGCGACAGCACCCCGCGCAGCACGAACGCGGTGACCACGCCGCCGGTGCCGGTGTCACCGAACCCGTGCTCGGCGAACGCCCGGCCGAAGTAGTAGATGTTCTCGGTGAACGCGAACCCGGCGGCGACGAAGCCGGCGTAGACGATCCCGTCGATCACGCCGTCGAACTCCGCGCGCAGCCGCAGCAGGATCGCCAGCACGAAGGCGCCCTTGGCGGCCTCCTCGAACAGCGGCGCCGAGACGACCGCGCTGACCTTGTCGCCGGCGCCCTGCCCGAGCAGCAGGTCGCCGACTGCCTCCGCGGTGTTGTTGATCATCAGTGCGGTGATCGTGGCGACGCACGCGCCCCACCCGAACGCCAGCCACAGCAGCCGCGCGGGCTCGGGTTCCCAGCGGTCCACCCAGAGGAACGCGGCCACCACCGGTCCCACCGGCAGCAGCGCCCCGGCCACCCCGACCAGCTCGGCCACCAGCCCCACCCGGGCCGTGCTCACCGCGAGCAGCGCCAGCCCGCAGGCGGCCAGCACCAGCAGCCCGGCGACGGGCAGCAGCACGGTCAGGCGGCGTGGTGTATGGCCGTGCCTCGGCGGGTGGCTGGTCACGTCGGTGAACTGTGCTCCATTCAAGGTGAGGGCAGGGCTGGTAGCACTACTTTGCCCGGTCGGCTGGCGGCTGCGTATCTCCGGCCGCTCGGGCGGACCCCCGGCCCGCCGTCACTAGGCCGGAAGCCCTCACTGGTGCGTGGTCAGTCCTCGCGACGGCGCCGGCGGCGGGGGCCGGTGCTGCCGTGCGTGGCGAGCAGATCGGCGACCGAGTGGCCCTGCGAGTGCGACCCGCCGGGCTGGTCCGGTTCGGCACGGCGCCGGCGGCCACCGCCGGCCTCCGGCTCGGACCGGGCGTGCCGCCGCGGCTGCGGCTCGGGCGGGGGCGTCGGCTCGGAGCGCCTGCGGCGGCCGCCGGTCGAGCGCGCGGCCCCGGCGCCGTTCGGCTGCGCGTGCCGGCCGGATCCCGGACTCTCCGGCGCCATCTCGGACTTGAAGGAGTCGGCGAGGAACCAGCGATCGGACACCTCGGCCGGATGCTCGGCCGGCCGCGCGAACAGGCGCTCCTGCCACGCTTCCCGAGCCGGCTCCGCGGTTGCGGAGGGCTCGGCCGGTCGCGGCGGCTCGGCCCGCGGTATCGCGGCGGTGCGCGGGGGCTCCGGCATCCGCGGAGTCTCGGCCGCCCGCGGGGTCTCCCGCGCCCGCGGGGTCTCCGCCTTCCGCGCGGGCTCGGGCCGCCACCCGAGATCCGCCTCGCGCGGCGGGTCCGCGTGCCACGGGGGCTCCGTGCTCCGCGGCGGCTCGGTGCTCCCGTTCCGCGCGGGCAGGACGTTCCACCCGATGTCCGCATTGGGCACTGGCTCGAAGCTCCGCCCGGTGCCAGGGTTTCGCACCGGGTCGACGTTCCACTCGGTGCCCGGATTGCGCGGCGGCTCCACGTTCCGCCCCGTACCAGAGTTTTGCACCGGATCGACGTTCCAGCCCGTGCCCGGATTCCGCACCGGATCAATATTCCGCCCCGTGCCAGGGTTACGCACCGGGTCGGCGTTCCACCCGGTGCCCGAGCTCGTGCGCGGCGGCTCCACGTTCCGACCGGTGCCGGGGTTTCGCGCCGGATCCGCGTTCCACCCGGTGCCCGAGCTCGTGCGCGGCGGTGGCACCACGCGCGGCAGGTCGGGGGCGGAGGGCGGCTCGATGACCGGGTGCGCGGGGTCCACCACGCGCGGCTGGTTGGCGGCCGGGGTCGCGTCGGGCGACGGCCAGGCCGGCCGCTCGGCCCGGTCGCCGCGGCGGGGTAACGGCGCGCGCGGATCGGGCTGGGGCTTCGGCGGCGCGGCCCGCACCGCGTCCACCACCCGCTCGATGCGCTCGGTCACCGGGTCGTAGCCGTTGTGACCGCCGGACGGGCCGGCGGTGAGCCGCTTGAGCTGGGGCTGGCGCAGCTGCCGCTCCTCGGCCAGCGGGCGCATCCTGGTGCCCTGGGCGTGCAACGCGTACCGCTCGACCAGCACCTCCCCGCCGAGCAGGCTCTCAAGGGTCTGGCGCAGCGAGTGCAGCTCCTGGCGCAGCCCGTCGAGATCCTTGCGGGACTCCCGCTCGAGCTCGCTTCTGATCTCCGCCTCGACCTGCAGCTCGTACTCGCGCCGGGCGGCGATCTCGCGCTGCAGCTCCAGCTCGTAGATGGACTGAAGGTCGGCCGCGTGCTCGTCGCGATCGGACAGCCGCCCCCGGTACTTGGCCGCAAGGAACGCCCCGACCAGCGCCGCCCACAGCGCGGCCAGGATCGCCAGGCGCAGGTACCGCAGGTCCTCGGTGGCCACCAGCGCCACGGCCGCCGCAAGGGCCAGGACCAACCCGGTGCCGAGCAGGAGCTGGCCACCACGCGATCGGCTGATCGGCTCGGCGGGCTCGCCCGAGCGGGTCAGGGGCATCAGGCCTCCGCTGTCCAATGCGACACGGCTGGCATGCGCCGTACCATACCCGTCCGTTATCGACGCGAAACCGACCCGAGTTCACCCGGCCGGTTCACCAAGATCACCCGGCCGACGATCATCCTGGTCACGCGGTGTCCGGCAGCAATATTCCAACCACAGGGCGGCCGCGATCAAGACCGCGGAGCAGATCAGGCCGACGACCGCGGCCGGCAGATCGCCGGCGGCCGCGGCGATCTCGTCCCGGCGCGGCAACAGGTACGCCAGCACCCCGAGCCAGGCGCCGAGCATGATCGCCCCGAGCAGCGACGACGCCTTCGCCAGCGCCAGCGCCCTTGCCGCGGTCAACGGATGCAGCGGCCGCCCGTCGTCCGGCCGCCCCTCGGCCATCCGCCTGATCCGCCCGCGCAGCGACGTGCCGAACGCCGCCTCCACGATCGCCAGCGCCAGCAGCGTGATCCCGGCCAGCGCCGGCAGCGGCGGCAGGCTGCCGTACACCAGGCGGACGCCGAGGTAGACGACGACGGCGGCGATGATGCCGGCGACGACGAGGTCCCGCGCCCTGGTGAACCTCATGCCGTGCCGACCAGACGCAGATCGTCGCGCTTGCGCAGGCCCGAAGTGTCCGTCCCGGCAAGGAGTTCGCGGACCAGGCCGTGACCGGGAAGCCCGGCGTGCGGCTCGATGTCCAGCCACGGCGCCAGAACCGTGGCGCGCTCGTGGGCCCCGGGGTGGGGCAGCCGGAGGTCGGGGTGGTCGCTGGTCACGCCGTCCACGGTGACGATGTCGACGTCGAGGGTGCGCGGGCCCCAGTGCCGGGTACGCACCCGGCCCGCGTGGTGCTCCGCGGATTGCGCGCGGTGCAGCCAGGTCCACTCGTCGGCGGCCGGGTCGTCGACGATCAGCACCGCGTTGAGGAAGTCGGGCTGATCCTCGACGCCCCACGGTTTCGTTTCGTAGACGGGGGAAATGGCCCGCAGCCAGTCCCACAGGACCTCCACCGCGATGCGCAGGTTGGCCTCGCGGTCGCCGAGGTTGGATCCGATCGACAGCACGGCGCGGGTCATGGCCCACCTCCCCGGCCGCCGCGGCGCGAGCGGCGGACGGTCACCGCGACGTCGGCGAAGGTGAGCGGGATGGGCGCGCTCGGTTTGTGGATGGTGACCTCCACGGCGTGCACGCGGGCGTCGGTCATCACGTCCTCGGCGATGTCGGCGGCGACCGTTTCGATCAGCCGGCGCGGCTCGCCGCTGACGATCTCGGCGGCCCTGGCCGCCATGGCGCCGTAGTCCAGGGTGTCGTCGAGGTCGTCGGTGCGCGCGGCCAGGTTCAGGTCGATCCACACCGTGACGTCGACAAGGAAGTCCTGGCCGTCGCGCCGCTCGTGGTCGAACACGCCGTGGTGCCCGCGGACCTTCAGGCCGGTCAGCACGATCCGGTCGGTCAACCGTTGGCCCCTTTCCACGCCGAGACGACCGCGATCGCGTCCAGGGTGCGCCCGACGTCGTGCGTGCGGATCCCCCAGACGCCGGCCATGGCCGCCAGCGCGGAGATCGCCGTGGTGGCGTCCTCGCGGCCGTCCGGCGGGCGCGGCGTGCCGTCCTCGGCGGCGAGCAGCCGGCCGAGGAAACTCTTGCGGGAGGCCGCGACGAGCACCGGGAAACCCAGGCCCAGCAACACGTCCAGCCGGTCGAGCAGGGCCCAGTTGTGCTCGGCGTTCTTGGCGAAGCCCAGCCCGGGGTCGATCACCAGCGCACCCGGGTCGACGCCGCCGGCCAGCGCGTTGTCGATCCGCTGGCACAGCTCGTCGCGCACCTCGGCGACCACGTCGTCGTAGCGGGCCAGCGCGTACATGTCCCGGCTGTGCCCGCGCCAGTGCATCAGGATCAGCGGCACATCGGCCTGGGCCGCCACCTTGATCATGTCCGGGTCGGCCAGCCCGCCGGACACGTCGTTGATCACCTTCGCGCCGGCCGCGAGCGCCGCCTCGGCCACCTTCGCCCGGGTGGTGTCCACGCTGAGCAGCACGCCGGCCGCGGCCAGCTCCTCGATCACCGGCACCACCCTGGCGATCTCGGTCTCGGCGTCCACTCTGGACGCTCCGGGCCGGGT
This sequence comes from Actinophytocola sp., assembly GCF_035942955.1. Taxonomy (GTDB): domain Bacteria; phylum Actinomycetota; class Actinomycetes; order Mycobacteriales; family Pseudonocardiaceae; genus DASYTH01. Next base: position 5,020 of record NZ_DASZCQ010000190.1, read on the forward strand.
GGACTCGCCGCCCACGTCGATCAGGTCCGCGCCGCGCCGCCACATCGCCACCCCGTGCGCGACCGCGTCGCCCCGGTCGAGGTAGCGCCCCCCGTCGGAGAACGAGTCCGGCGTGACGTTCAGCACGCCCATCACCGCGCACCGGTCGGGGTTCGGCAGCAGCGGGTGCATCAGCGACTGCGCCCGTTGATCAGGTCGAGCGCCTCGGCCCGCGACGACGCCGAGGTCTTCAGAATCCCCCGCACCGCCGACGTCGTGGTGCGCGCGCCCGGCTTGCGGATCCCGCGCATCGCCATGCACATGTGCTCCGCCTCGACCACCACGATCACCCCGCGCGGCTCCAGCTTGCGCATCAACGCGTCCGCGATCTGCGACGTCAGCCTCTCCTGCACCTGCGGCCTACGCGCATAGAGGTCGACCAGCCTGGCCAATTTGGACAGTCCGGTCACCCGCCCGTCGTCGCTGGGAATGTAACCGACGTGCGCCACCCCGTGGAATGGCACCAAATGGTGCTCACACACCGAAAACAATGGAATGTCGGACACCAGGACGAGCTCGTCGTGGCTTTCGTCGAAGGTGCGGTCGAGGACGGCGTCGGGGTCGCTGTAGAGGCCGGCGAACATTTCCCGGTAGGCGCGGGCGACGCGGGCGGGGGTGTCACGAAGGCCGTCGCGGTCGGGGTCCTCGCCGCAGGCAAGGAGGATCTCGCGGACGGCCTTCTCCACCCGGTCCTGGTCGAAGCCGGGCAGCGGGCTGAGTCGCTGGGTGCCGCGGGCGCCATTGCCGTCACCGGTCACGGGCAACCTCCGGGAGAAGTGTGGCTCAGCCGCCACTATCCCATTCGGAGCCGCGCTCGCGCCGGGCCGAGTCCTCGTCCGGCTGTCCGGGATGGCCGCTGCCCTGCGGGTTCTGCCGCTCGCGTGGCGATGGCCACGGCTGGCTGTGCGGGTAGCCCTGCGGGGTGGTCGCGGGCGTCCAGCCGGGCGGCGCGCCGTAGTTGGGCGGTCCGGCCACCCTGCTGCGCCGGGGCCCGCCGGGATCCTGGCCGGGCGGAGGCGGGTACAGCGGCGGGGTGCCGGGGTACGGCCGCGGGGGCGGCGCGGGCTGTGGCAGCCCGTTGGGGCCGGCCCCGTTGCCGCCGGGCGGCTCCGGGC
>NZ_DASZCQ010000191.1:0-39180 GCF_035942955.1 Actinophytocola sp.
GTCTTTTGTGGCCTATGGCACCACAAAAGACTCACGACAGGTCGGTGCGCAGGAGTCCGTAGTGGACGATGTCGCGCCGCCGACCGCCGCGCAGCTGGGCGCCGCGGAGCACGCCCTCGCGGCGGAAGCCGGCCTTCTCCAGCGCCCGCTGCTCGGCCACGTTGTCCACATCGGTGCTCGCCTCGACCCGGTCCACCTCGGTGGTGGCGAACAGATGCTCGGCGAGCAGGCGCTGGGCGGTCGTGCCGGCGCCGCGCCCGCGGGCCTCTGGCACGAGGCCGATCCCGATGTTCCAGGCCGCGGCGCTCAACGTTCCGCCGTAGCTGACCGCGTGCCAGCCGATCATTCCGATCGGCTCGGCCGTCGCGGCGTCCACAATGGTCAGCACCGAGCTCGGGTTCGGCGGGAACGGCCGCGGGCGCTCGTCGGGGTCGAGGTCGAACTCGCTTGCGGCCGCCTCCCAGAGCCGCTCCCGGTCGTCGCGCAGCGGCTCGGCCAGCGCCACGCCGTCGCGCTGCACGACGATCGCCCGCTCGCCGTGCTCGGGCCGCAGGTCCGACCGCAGCAGCCCGTAGATGACATCATCGCGCCGGCGCCCACCGCGCACCGACACCCCGCGCAGCACTCCCTCGGCCCGGAAACCGGCCCGCGTCAACGCCTTGCGCTCCGCGACGTTCTCCACCTCGGTGCCCGCCTCGATCCGGTCCACATCGGTCGTGGCGAACAGGTGCTCGACCAGTAGCCGCTGGGCGATCGTGCCGACCCCGCGCCCGCGCGCCTCCGGCAGCAGGCCGATGCCGATGTTCCAGGCCTCGCAGGCCGCCGTCGAGCCATAGCTGACCGCGTGCCAGCTCACGGCGCCGAGCAGCGCACCGGTCGCCGAGTCGATCACCGCAAGCCGGTGCGGCAGCGCGAACGACCGCATCGGCCGGTCGTCCGGATCCGCCTCGAAGGCGCCGTCGCCGCGCTCCGTCAACAGCTTCCGGTCGCCGTCGAAAAGCTCCGCCAGGGCCACCCCGTCGCACTCCGCGACGATCGCCCGCTCGCCGTGCGCGGGCCGCAGATCCGAGCGCAGCAGCCCGAAAGCGAGATAGTCGCGCCGCGCGCCGCCGCGCATGGCGGCGCCCCTGATCACCCCCTCGGCCCGGAAACCGGCGCGGGTCAACGCCTTGCGCTCGGCCACGTTGGCCACCTCGGTGCTCGCCTCGATCCGGTCCACCTCGGTCGTGGCGAACAGGTGCTCGACCAGCAGCCGCTGGGCGATCGTGCCCACCCCGCGCCCGCGCGCCTCCGGCAGCAGGCCGATGCCGATGTTCCACGCCGCGCAGTTGGCCGTCGGGCCGTAGCCCTCGGCGTGCCAGCTGACGTTGCCGAGCAGCTCGCCGGTCGCCGCGTCGAGCACCGCGAGCACGTGCGACTCGACCTGCTGCAACGCGGGGCGGTCGTCGGGATCCGCCTCGAACGCGCGGTCGTTGCGGGCCTCGAGCACCTCCCGGTCGCCGTCGAGCAGCTCCGCCAGGACCACCCCGTCCCGCACGGCGACCACGGTCCGCTCGGTCAGCTTCGTCATATCCGTACCGTAAGACCGACCTTCTGGAACTCCTTGACGTCCGAGTAGCCGGTCTTGGCCATCGCCCTGCGCAACGCCCCGAACAGGTTGATCACCCCGTCGGCGTCGCTTGACGGCCCGAACAGCAGCGTGCGCAGGTCGACCTGCAGCTCGGGGACCACCGTGTCGACCCTGCTGCGCGGCAGCGACGGGTGCGCGGCGGCCGCGGTCCAGTACAGGCCCTGGCCGGGCGCCTGGGTGGCCGCGGCGAGCGGCGCGCCGAGCATGACGGCGTCCGCCCCGCAGGCGATCGACTTGGCGATGTCGCCGCTGACCGCCATCCCGCCGTCGGCGATCACGTGCACGTACCGGCCGCCGGTCTCGTCAAGGTAGTCCCGCCTGGCCGCGGCCGCGTCGACGATCGCCGTGGCCATCGGCACCCCGATGCCGAGCACGCTGTCGGTAGTGGTGACGTCCCAGCTGTGGCCGTAGCCGACGATCACCCCGGCGGCGCCGGTGCGCATCAGGTGCATCGCGGTGCGGTAGTCGTGCACGCCACCGGCGACCACCGGCACGTCCAGGTCGGCGATGAAGCTCTTCAGGTTCAGCGGCTCCCCGTCCCGCGCGACGTGCTCGGCCGACACGATGGTGCCCTGCACCACCAGGATCTCCACCCCGGCCGCGAGCAGATGCGGGGTGAGCTCGGCGGCCCGCTGCGGGCTTACCCGCGCCGCCACCGTGACCCCGGCGGCGCCGATCCGCTTGATCGCCTCGGTGATCAGATCCAGCCGGATCGGCGCGGCGTGCAGCTCCTGCAGCACCCCGACCAGCTCCGACTCGTCCCCGGCCCTGGTCAGCGCCCCGAGCGCCTCGTCGACGTTGGCGTGCCGGGCCCACAGCCCCTCGGCGTTGAGCACTCCGAGCCCACCGAGCTCGCCGATGGCAACCGCGGTGGCCGGCGAGACGATCGCGTCGGTCGGGTGGGTGATCAGCGGGATGTCGAACCGGTAGGCGTCGATCTGCCACGCCGTCGACACGTCCTTGGAGGAGCGGGTGCGCCGCGACGGAACGATCTCCACGTCGTCCAGACCATAGGCCCGCCGGGCCGTCCGCCCCATGCCGATCTCGACAAGATCACGCACGTCGGTCCCTCCCTGATAGCCGCGCCGCGCAGCCTATCCCTCGCGCACCGACGGCCCGTGTCAATACCGTCTCATTACGAGAACCCATACCGGCCGTTTGGCGGCAGCACGACGCGTGGACGATCAGCTACCGTGAGCTGCCTCGGGCAGCGGAGGCTCCCGGCAGCGGGTCGGTCAGAGTCGAGGGAGCTTCATTGGGACGGGGGACACACGTCACCTTCCGCTCGGTGTTCGCCGTCGGCGAGTTCCGGGCGATGTGGGGTGCCGAGGCCCTTTCCCAAGCCGGTGACCAACTCGCCCGGGTGGCGCTGGCGATCCTGGTTTTCCAGAGAACCGACTCGGCGGCCCTCACCGGGCTGACCTACGCGTTGACCCTGGCCCCGTCGTTTCTCGGCGGGATCTTCCTTTCCGGACTCGCCGACCGGTTCCCGCGCCGCGAGGTCATGGTCGTCTCGGACGTGTTGCGCGCCCTGCTGATCGCTCTGGTCGCCGTGCCGGGCATGCCGTTCCCACTGGTGTTCGTGCTCGTCGCCCTGGTGTCGTTCTTCCAGGCGCCGTTCAAGGCCGCCCAACTGGCGTTGCTGCCCGCCGTGCTGCCGGGCGACCTGTTCGTCGTCGGAATGGGAATCCGCACCGTCACCATGCAGACCGCACAGGTGGCCGGGTTCGCCGGGGGCGGCGTGCTGGTCAGCTTGATCAACCCGCATGTCGCACTTGGACTGGACGCCATCACGTTCCTCGCCTCGGGGCTGCTCATCCGGCTCGGCGTGCGCTACCGCCCGGCCGCGGCGTCGAAGGCGGAGCGCCTGTCCATTCGCGGCTCGGTGGGCACCGGGGCGTCGCTCATCTGGCGCGACCGAGGTCTGCGCGTCCTGGTGATACTCGGCTGGCTGTCCGCGTTCCTCATCGTCTACGAGGGACTCGCGGCGCCGTACACCGACGAGATCGGCGGCGGAACGATCGCGGTCGGCCTGATCCTCGCCAGTGATCCGCTCGGGAGCGCGATCGGGGCTCTCGTGTTCACTCGGTGGGTGTCGCCGACGCGGCGACCCCGGTTGCTCGGCCCGCTGGCGATCGCCAGCTGCCTGCCGCTGTTGCCCTGCTTCCTGGCGCCCGGGCTGGTGGTTTCTTTCGTCCTGTTCGCACTCTCCGGCGCGCTCGGGACGGCGGTCATCATCCAGGGCGCAGCGTCGTTCACCCGAGGAGTGCCCGATCAGCTACGGGCACAGGCATGGGGAATCTCCCAGTCCGGACTTGCCACCGTGCAGGGCCTCAGCCCGCTGCTCGCCGGATTGCTCGCCGACCAGGTCGGTACGACCGAAACGATCGGGGTGGTCGGGGTCATCGGCCTGGTCATTGCCGTGCCTGCCGCATGGGCTTGGCGCCGTTGTCTGACGACGGAGCCAGATCGCTGGCACGCAACGACGGACAGCGACTGATCAGTATTCGCGCGTACGCATGGCGGTTCACCTCCGGTAGCCGGGTCAGCATGCCACACCCGCCGGTCTGCCTGACAGCCTGTGGCGCGCCAGATACCCTTGGCGAAAGGGGTGACGAGCACGACAGGACCATTATGAGCCACGAACCGGCCAACGCCCATAGGGTGCCCCGGGATGGATTATGGCCGCCCCGGTGGAAGATGTGGTCCGAGACCCGGCCCCGGTGGATCGTCTACGCCCTCGCCACCGAGGTTGCCGCGCTCGGCTTGACGGCCTCCGACCTGGTGATCCATCCCGTGCAGCGGTCGGATCTGCTGTGGTTCACCGGCTTGCTCGTCCTCGGCATCGGGCAGGCGGAGATGTCGCGGCAGGTCGAGCGGGTCCGCCGGTGGATGGCCGGACAGACCCACATCAACGTGACCTCGGTCTGGTACGTGGCCGGCGCGGTGCTGCTCACCCCGGGCTGGGTGGCTCTGCTCGGTATCGCGCTGTACCTGCACCTGTGGTGGCGGGTGTGGCGACACGTCCGGGCCCGGCCCAAATACCGCGTGGTGGCGAGCACCGCGGGCGGCATGCTCTCCTGCTATGCCGCGTCGTGGGCGGTGCATGCCGCCGGCCTCGGCAACCTCGCCGATGCGCATGTTTCCGCATTGGACGGCGCGGCGATCGTGCTCCTGGCCGCGGCGGTCTTCGAGCTGGTCAACCTGGCTCTCGCCGTCACGAGCATCTTCCTCAACACGCACACCAGGTCCGTCACCGACCTGGTCGGCACCTGGGGGGACAACGTCCTCGAGCTCGTCACGTTGTGCCTTGGCGGGCTCACCGCGCTCGCCCTGGCATATCACCCTTTCCTGGTGCTGCTGGTGTTCCCGCCGCTGGTCATGCTGCACCGGCTGGTGCTGCTCAAGCAGCTCGAAGTGGCGGCGGCGACCGACGAGAAGACCGGCCTGTTCAACGCCTTCGGCTGGCGCGATCTTGCCGCCCGCGAGCTGGCAAGGGCGCAGCGCAGCCGCTCCGCCTGCGGCGTCCTGATGGTGGACCTCGATCACTTCAAACGGGTCAACGACACGTACGGCCATCTGGCCGGGGACTCCGTGCTCAAGGCGGTGGGCGAGCTACTCCGAGCGGAGGTCCGCGACTACGACGTGGTCGGCCGTTTCGGCGGGGAGGAGTTCGCCGTTCTCCTCCCGGACATCACCGAGCACCACGCCATCGCGATCGCCGAACGCATCCGGACCGCGGTCACCAAGCTCGAGGTCGACGTCGATGTCGACGACGACCGCGTCGCCACGGTGTCCAACCTCTCCGTCTCCATCGGAGTCGCCGTCTGCCCCGACTCCGGCACCGTGGTCGACCGCCTCCTCATGGCGGCCGACACGGCGCTCTACAAAGCCAAGAACGACGGCCGCAACACGGTGGTCTCGGTCGGCTCCAGCATCTGATCGACACTCGCACCGAAACCGGTGAACGCGCACTTACGTGTCAGCGGGAGGTGTAGTTGGGGGCCTCGACGGTCATGGTGACGTCGTGGGGGTGGCTTTCCTTGAGGCCGGCCGCGGTGATGCGGACGAGTTTGGCCCGCTGGAGCTCGGCGATGGTGTGCGAGCCGGTGTAGCCCATGCCGGAGCGCAGGCCGCCGATGAGTTGGTGCACGACCTGGGCGAGCGGGCCGCGGAAGGGGATGCGGGCCTCGATGCCCTCGGGCACGAGCTTGTCCTCGGACAGCACGTCGTCGGCGAAGTAGCGGTCCCTCGAATAGGACTTGGCCTCGCCGCGGGACTGCATGGCGGCCAGCGAGCCCATGCCGCGGTAGGTCTTGAACTGCTTGCCCCCCACCAAGATGATCTCGCCGGGAGACTCGGAGGTGCCGGCGAGCAGGCTGCCGAGCATCACGGCGCTGGCGCCGGCGGCGATGGCCTTGGCGATGTCGCCGGAGTACTGGATGCCGCCGTCGCCGATCACCGGGATGCCGGCCGGGCGGCAGGCCTGGTCGGCCGCGTGGATGGCGGTGATCTGCGGGACGCCGACGCCGGCCACCACGCGGGTGGTGCAGATCGAGCCGGGCCCGACGCCCACCTTGACGCCGTCGGCGCCGGCCTCGACGAGGGCCTGCGCGCCGGCGCGGGTGGCGACGTTGCCGCCGACGACGTCCACCGTGTCGCGCAGCTCGCGCTTGAGCCGCCGCACCATCTCCAGCACGCTGCGCGAGTGGCCGTGGGCGGTGTCCACCATGAGCACGTCGACGCCGGCGTCCACAAGGGACATCGCGCGCTTGTAGGCGTCGTCGCCGACGCCGATGGCCGCGCCGCACAGCAGCCGGCCGTCGGGATCCTTGGTGGCGTTGGGGAACTGCTCGGTCTTGACGAAGTCCTTGACGGTGATCAGGCCGCGCAGCTTGCCGGCGCCGTCGACGATCGGCAGCTTCTCCACCTTGTGCCGGCGCAGCAGCCCGAGCGCCGCCTCGGCCGACACCCCGACCTGCGCGGTGACCAGCGGGCCCTTGGTCATGACGTCGCTGACCAGCTTGGTGTGGTCGACCTCGAAGCGCATGTCGCGGTTGGTGATGATGCCGACGAGGGTGCCCTCGGAATCGGTCACCGGGACCCCGGAGATCCGGTACCGGGCGCACAGCGCGTCCACCTCGGCCAGGGTGTCGGTGGGCGAGCAGGTGACCGGGTCGGTGACCATGCCGGCCTCCGACCGCTTGACCGTCTCCGCCTGCCGGGACTGCTCGTCGATCGACAGGTTGCGCTGCAGGATGCCGATCCCGCCCTGCCGGGCCATGGCGATGGCCATCCGCGCCTCGGTGACCGTGTCCATCGCGGCCGAGGCGAGCGGGATGCGCAGGGTGATGTTGCGGGACAGCTTGGTGCTGGTGTCGACCTCGCTCGGCAGCACGTCGGACTCGGCGGGTTGCAGCAGCACGTCGTCGAAGGTCAGGCCAAGCTCGGCGAACTTGGTGGGGACTGCGTCAGCGGTGAGCTCGCTGGTCATGGTGCGTTGCGGACCTTCCTACCGTGCCGACGGCGAGGGCATTCGCAGGCGGGCGGGGCGTAGTCCCATGGTATCTGGAGGGTGTCACAACCTCGCCCGGTACCGTGCGTGGTCGTGGCGCACGATGCATTGCCTCCAGATCCGTTCGCGGACGATCCGGACGATCCGGCCAGGGCCCTCGGCGAGCCGGAGGACGAGCCCGGCCAGCCGATCAGTGAGGACGAGCGGGCCGAGCTGCTGGCCGATCTCGCCGACCTCGCGGTGTACCAGGCCCTGCTCACGCCACGCGGAATCCGCGGGGTGGTGGTCGACTGCGCCGAGTGCCAGGACCCGCACTACCACGACTGGGCGCTGCTGCGGGCCAGCCTCGAGCAGTTGCTGGCCGACGGGCGGATGCGCCCGCACGAGCCGGCGTTCGACCCCAACCCGGCCGACTACGTCAGCTGGGAGTACTGCAAGGGGTTCGCCGATGGCGCCGTGCTGAACCTACCCCGCACTGGACCGCCTCTCCGAGATTAACTGCTGTCGTTACGTTCCAGCGGATGGTGCGCATGGCGGGTTGATTGTGGCTGAGTGCCGTCACGGTCCCCTGAGGTTGCGGTTGGCAGGCACGAGGTCAGGGGGTTCCGCCGGCCGGTTCGCTAGCCGGTTCACCCGCCGGGTTGGAGTTGGTCTCGGTCTTGGGCGAGGTGGGCTCGGTCTCGACGCGGCCCGGCTCGCTGCCCGTCTCGGTCGTGGTGGTCGGCGGCGTGGTCGTGGTCGGGTCGGTGGTCGGCGGCGGCTGCACGGTCGACGAGTCGACCGGGTCCGTGGTCGGGTCCGTGGAGTCGGTGGCCGGCGCCGTGGTCGGGGACGCGGACGGCGGCGGCGAGGCCCCTTCCACCGGGTTGTCCGGAAGCTTGGCCAGCAGCTCGGCGTGCTTGGCCTGCAGGTCGGCCTGGCCGTCCTCGCTGGCCACCGTCGGCAGCGTGCTCTGCGCCTGGTCGAGCATGCTCTTCGCCTCGGCGACCCGGCCGCTGGCCAGCGCCTGCTCGGCCTCGCTGAGGTCGACCCGCACCGCCTGCGCGGCCTCGACCGACCGGGCGTGGTCGGCGTAGAGGACCCTGGTCAGACCCCACAGCGTGTCGCCCGGCTGGGCGTCGCGGGCGGCCAGCCCGACGCCGGCGAACACGATCGCCAGCACGGCGGCCGCCGCGGCGAGCGGGGCGAGCAGCCGCGAGCCGCGGCGCGCCCTGATCCGCGCGGCCTGCACGGTGGCCACCGCGAGCTTGGGGTCGACCAGCTCGGTGATGGGCTCGGCGTCGACGTCGGAGCGCCAGGCCAGCAGCAGCTCGGCCAGCCGGTCGTCGGCGAACATGCCGGACGGGTCCGGCTTGGTGGCGCCGAGCGCGTCGAGGAACGCGTCGTCGGCGTGCACCTGGGAGAAGTCGATCGCGTCGTCGTCGAGCTGGTCCGGCTCGACGTGCTCGGCGACCTCGGTGGCCCGCAGGTGCGACTCGATCTCATGCTCACGCTCGGGCCGATCAGCCACTCAGACCACCTCCTCCGCGGACAGAGTCTTCCGCAACCGCGCAAGGGCGCGATGTTGAGCCACCCGGACGGCTCCGGGGGTGGAGCCGACCGCCTCGGCCGTCTCCTCCGCAGACAGGCCGACTACCACTCGTAACAGTACGATCTCTCGCTGCTTATCTGGAAGGACCTGAAGCAACTCACCCATCTCCTTGGTGAGCTCCTGCCGCAGGGCCCGCTGCTCCGGACCGGCATCGGTTTCCGGTTCATCTGGAACGTCGGCGACGGGCTCCGATCGGTTACGTCCGGCCGCCCGATGGGCGTCAGCAACCTTGTGTGCGGCGATGCCGTACACAAAGGCCAGGAAAGGCCGCCCCTGGTCGCGGTAGCTAGGCAGTGCCGTCAGCACCGCGAGACACACCTCCTGGGCAACGTCGTCCGCCGAAGCGAAGTTGCGTTCCTGCCTGCCTACCCGGGCGCGGCAATACCGCACCACGAGGGGCCGGATCGACGCGAGAACCGCCTCGATAGCCCGAGGATCACCCTCGACGGCAGCGCCCACTGAAGCGTCCAGTCCGTCCCCCGATGTGGTCATCGCAGCGAGCAGCCCCGGTGTTACGAGTGGGTACGGTTGGTCGGACGCCACCGTACGGGAGCGGTGTCCCTTGGTTTCCGCGACGTCCACCGTACCTCGGGCGATAACCCTCATGCTCCGTGCCGCCTGCCGACTCGGGTCCAGGCGCGCCGAACGCCGCGCTCGCTGCAGATTCTGCGCCGAACGCGGCGTCTGTGCCCAGCCGGGGGGCCCTTACCTCAGGAAACGAGGCCGCGGCGGAAGCCGTGCGCGACGGCCTGCGCACGATCCCGCACGCCGAGCTTGCGGAACAGCCGGCGGGCGTGGGTCTTCACGGTGTCCTCGGACAGGTAGAGCTCGCGGCCGATCTGGCCGTTGCTCTTGCCCATCGCCATGCCGCGCAGCACCTGCAGCTCGCGGTCGGTGAGCTGGACACCGGGGTCGGACGGCTGCCGAGGGGCCGGCACCGAGGTACTGGCCAGGGTGTGGGCCAGCGCGGCCACGAGCTCGGGGCGGGACGCATCCCAGCGCAGGTAGCCTCTCGCCCCGCCGGCGATCGCGGCGGCGATGCTACTGGCGTCGTCCGGCGCACCGAACACGATCACGTTGGCCTGCGGGTTGGCGGACACCAGGCGGCGGGTGGCCTCCACCCCGGTTGGCACCGCGCGCTGGGTGCCGACCAGCACGACGTCGACCGGAGCTCGGGAGTATCGGGCGAGCAGCTCGTCACCGTGCGCTACACAGTCGATGCGACTGACTCCGGGGACAGCGGACATGACGCGCGTGAGACCCTCGCGCACCCCGCGCCGGTCGTCGCAGATCAAGACCGTCGTCACGGGGACTCCTTCCTGCAGCCGAGTGACGTTCCACCTCACCTATCGGTCGCAGAGCGGAGAACCTTGACCCGATCTGGTGGCAAATCTGCGAAGAAGTTCGCCCGGTTGTCCTAGCGCCCGTATTCACCCGGTCAGACGAGCAGGATCGGGCACCCATGGCGAATTGCCGGCAACCCGGCGACCGATGGGATCGGCTCGGCGCAACACCCAACGCAGAGCGTCACCGGCACGGCGGCGGTGTGCCGGCGCGAAGGCTGGCTCGAGGTCGGCCAGCAGCATGGCGCATGGCCACACTAGCGGGAGCAGACCGAGCTCGGAAGCGTCCCGCCAGGCGTGCTCGACGAGCCGCCGGGCCCGCTGCCGGTCGGCCGATTCACCACGGGCCGCCAGTGCCGCGCCGAGGACCATCGCCGACTTGACCCGATGCCGGACGGATCCGGCCGCACCGGCGCGCTCGGCCGCCCGCTCCGCATGCGGCACCGCCACATCGGCCCGCCCGGCGCCCAAGTCGACCTCGGCCGACACCCAGCACAGCCGGATCTCACCCCGCCACCCGACATCACCGAGCCGCCGAGCCGCCGCGATCAACCGCCGGGCCTCGGGGAGGCGACCGAGACCGAGCGCGTCCGCGGCCAGCCCGAGCAGCACGTCCGACAGCACGTCGGGACGCGCGGCCAGCCGCAGGGCCGCCCCGTCGAGCACCCGGGCCGCCGCGTGCCCGCCGAGCTGACGCAGGTGCGACGCCCGCGTGCTGGCGGCGAGGGCCCCCATGGTCGGGTCGGGGCCGGCGCACAGCTCGTCAAGCAGCGTGGCGGCGGCGGCGTAACGGCCCTGCCCTCCCAACGCCACGGCGGCGAGCCAGCGCGACCGGGGATCGGGTGGAATGTCCGTGATCAGTAAGTCCGGCCGGTCGCCGAACGCCGCCCGGTAGAGCAGCTCGCTCATCGGCGCCAGTCGATCAGGGCCTCGATCCGCTCGACGGCAACGGAAAGCTCCTCAAGGCGCTCCACGCGGTCGGGCAGATCGGTGGCGAACCAGCCGGGGCCGGCCGCGAACATGCGCACGGGCTGGCGGGTCTTGGGGAGCTGGTCGAACACCGCGGCCCAGGCGTAGCGCGGCAGCTGGGCCCACAGCGCCACGGCGGCCGGGGCGGTCCGGCGCACCGCCGCGGCCAGGGCGTCGACCGGCAGCGCGGCGCCGAGCATCTGGGTGCCGATGCCCCGGCCGGCGAGCGCGGCCCGCAGCACGTACAGCGGCAGGCTGTGCCGCTCCTCCGGGACGCAGCACAGCAGCACGGGGCGGGGGTTGCGCGGCGCGCTGACCAGCGGGGTCGCCCCGATCACCGCGGCGAGCGCGCACTCGTGCAGCAGGTGCTCGGTCTCGATGTACTCGCCGGAGTGCTCCCAGCGGCTGGCGACGGCCGACAGCACCGGCCGGATGATCGTGTCCCAGACCGCGACGACGCCCTGCTCGGCGATGGCGTCGCTGATCAGTTGCTGGGCCGCGGTGGAGTCCATCGCCAGCGCCGCCCGGCCAAGGCCGCGCACCAGCGGGGAGGAACCGTTGAGCCGCAGCACCCGCCCGCCGGCCCGCACGGACCCGGCCGTGGCGGACGCCGGCGGCGGCTGATCGGGCGCCGTGGCCGGCCCGGCCGAGGTCGCCGCGGCCGAAGGGACCGCGGTCCGCAGCGCGTACTCGGCCGCCTCGGCCGGGGTCGCCCCGCGCAGCAGGGCCTGCTGCATCAGCTCCAGCCGGGCGATGTCCGCCGGGCCGTAGCGGCGGTGCCGGCCGGTGGTGTGGCCGCTCGGGCCGATCCCGTACCTGCGGTCCCAGGTGCGCAGCGTGGCCGGCGCGATGCCCAGCCGGCGGGCGACCGCGGCGACCGGCAGCGTCGGTTCGAGCGGGACGTGGTGACCATCGATCCTCACGGGTTCGGATGTCGTCGCCACACTCCCATCGTCGGGTGACCCGTTGTGCCCGGCAACCGGACCGGCGAACACGCTGCGTCTACCGAATGTTGCCGATCGGCTGAATTCGCGTAGCTGATGAGTCGATCACCCTTGAACAAGTATTGGCGCGGTTCTAGCGTTGTGTGCTGCACCGAATGGAGTATCGGCGCTACGGCTGTACCGACGAGGAGGCGGTCACGATGGCGGATACCCGTAGGCTTCCAGGGCCCAACGCGGATGTGTGGGACTGGCAGCTCGAGGGCTCCTGCCGTGGCATGGACAGCGCGTTTTTCTTCCACCCCGACGGGGAGCGCGGCCCGGCCAGGGCGCGCCGGGAGGCCAGGGCAAAAGCCATCTGCCAAGCCTGTCCCGTGCTGGAGATGTGCCGCCGGCACGCGCTGGCCGTGCACGAGCCCTACGGAATCTGGGGCGGCCTGTCCGAGTCGGAGCGGGAGGCCATCATCAAGATGGAAAAGCGCGCGCTCGCGGTAGCCACCTAATTCGTTTGCCGAGCGGGCCACCCTTGGGCGTCATTTGCCCGAAGGGTGGCCCGCTCGGCATTTCAGCTCAGAACCCCGGGCCGTGTCCGTGCCCGTGCCCGTGGCCCCCACCGCCGGCGGGAGCCTCCTCCTTCTTCTCCACCACCGAGCTCTCGGTGGTCAACACCATCCGGGCGATCGACGCGGCGTTGGCCACCGCCGAGCGGGTGACCTTGACCGGGTCGACCACACCGTCGGCCACCAGGCTGCCGTAGCTCAGCGAGGCCGCGTTGAAGCCGTGACCCCACTCCAGGTCGCGCACCTTCTGCACGACGACCGGGCCCTCGGCGCCGGCGTTGAACGCGATCCAGGACAGCGGCGCGGCCAGCGCGTCGCGCATGATCCGCACGCCGGTGGCCTCGTCGCCGGTGCGGCCGAGGCCGTCATCGAGGATCTTGGCCGCGTGGATCAGCGACGCGCCGCCGCCGGGCACGATGCCCTCCTCGACCGCCGCCTTCGTGGCCGACACCGCGTCCTCGATGCGGTGCTTGCGCTCGGCCAGCTCGGTCTCGGTCGCGGCCCCGACCTTGATCACCGCGACGCCGCCGGACAGCTTGGCCAGCCGCTCCTGCAGCTTCTCCCGGTCCCAGTCGGAGTCGGTGGTCTCGATCTCCTTGCGGATCTGCTCGACCCTGGCGGCCACGTCGGCCTTGGACCCGGCGCCGTCGACGATCGTGGTCTCGTCCTTGGTGACCACGATGCGCCGGGCGTTGCCGAGCACGTCGAGGTCCACTTCGGACAGCTTGAGACCGACCTCGCCGGAGACGACCCTTGCGCCGGTCACGACGGCCAGGTCGTCGAGGAACGCCTTGCGGCGGTCACCGAAGTACGGAGCCTTGACCGCGACCGCCTTGAGCGTCTTGCGCAGGGCGTTGACCACCAGGGTGGACAGCGCCTCGCCCTCGACGTCCTCGGCCACGATCAGCAGCGGCTTGCCGGTCTGGGCGATCTTCTCCAGCAGCGGCAGCACATCGGCCAGCGCGGAGATCTTCTCCCGGTGCAGCAGGATGTACGCGTCCTCGAGGACCGCCTCCTGGTGCTCGGGGTCGGTGGCGAAGTGCGCGGACACGTAACCCTTGTCGAACTGCACGCCTTCGGTGATCACCAACTCGGTGGCCAGCGTGGAGGACTCCTCCACGGTGATCACGCCGTCCTCGCCGACCTTCTCGATGGCCTCGCCGAGCAGCGCCCCGATCGACGGGTCCCGGGAGGCGACGGTGCCGACCTGGGCGATGTTGTCCCGGCCCTTGACCGGAGTCGCCTTCTCCTTGAGCGCGTCGACGACGGCGTCGGCGGCGGCCTGGATGCCGGCGCCGAGCGCGGTCGGGTTCGCCCCCGCCGCCACGTTGCGCATGCCCAGCCGCACCAGGGCCTGGGCCAGCACGGTGGCGGTGGTGGTGCCGTCCCCGGCCACGTCGTTGGTCTTGGTCGCGACGTTCTTGGCGAACTGGGCGCCGAGGTTCTCGAACGGGTCGTCCAGCTCGATCTCCCGCGCGATGGTGACCCCGTCGTTGGTGACGGTGGGTCCGCCGAACTTCTTGGCGAGCACGACGTGCCGGCCACGCGGGCCGAGCGACACCCGGACCGCGTCGGCGAGCTTGTTCACCCCGCGCTCGAGCGCCCGACGAGCGTCCTCGTCGAAGCTGATCTGCTTGGGCATCTTCTCCCTTTTCTAGCTCGGTAAGCGAAACACCCCGGCGGCCCCGGAACTGGGGCCGCCGGGGCGTTGAGCGGTGGCCGGCGTCAGTTGATGACGGCCAGCACGTCGCGGGCGGAGAGGATCAGGTAGTCCTCGCCGTTGTACTTCACCTCGGTGCCGCCGTACTTGGAGTAGATCACGACGTCGCCGACCGACACGTCCAGCGGGACGCGGTTGCCGTTGTCGTCGATTCGCCCAGGGCCTACGGCCAGGACCTTCCCCTCCTGGGGCTTCTCCTTGGCGGTGTCCGGGATCACAAGACCGGACGCCGTCGTGGCCTCGGCCTCGTTCGCCTGGACGAGGATCTTGTCCTCGAGCGGCTTGATGTTCACGCTCACCGGTGTGACCTCCACGGTCGTCGAAAGCGTTGGCAGGTTCTGTCTTGCGACGGCTCCTGCCACCCCGCCGTCGCGGGTGTCGGGGCGGTTCTGGTGCCGTACGACTAGCACTCTACCTATGGGAGTGCTAGCCCTTCAACCAGGGTGGTGACATGGCGGAGCGGGCGTGGCTCAACCGGGGAGTCGGGGGGATCGGCGCGGCCAGCCTGCTGTCCGACGCCGGGCACGAGGTGCCGACGGCGCTGCTGGCGAGCCTGGTGACCGGGACGCTGGGGGCGCCGGCGGCGGCGTTGGGGGTGATCGAGGGGGTCGCGGACGGGCTGGCCGGGGCGGCGCGGTTCGTCGGGGGTCCGCTGGCCGACGACGTGCGGCGGCGCCGGCGGGTGGCCGTCGGTGGGTACACGGTCACGGCGGTGCTGTCGTCGTTGATCGGGACGGCGGGGAACGTGGTCACGGTCGGGGTGCTGCGGGCCGGGGCGTGGGCGGCGCGGGGGTTGCGGGTGCCGGCGCGCAACGCGCTGCTGGCGGACGTGGTCCCGGCGTCGGCGTACGGGCGGGCGTACGGGTTCGAGCGGGCGATGGACAACCTCGGCGCGATCGTCGGGCCGCTGCTCGCGCTCGGGCTGGTCGCGGTGTTCTCGGTGCGGACCGCGATCCTCGTCTCGATCGTGCCGGGGCTGCTCGCCGCGGCGGCGATCTACTACGCGATCCGGCAGGCCCGGCTGCCCGCGGTGCGGGAACGGCGGCCGCTGCGGATCCGGATCCGGCCGGTGCTGCGCGGGCGGCTGGGGCGGGCGCTGGGCGCGTTCGCGTTGTTCGAGATCGGCAACCTCGCGGCGACGCTGCTCATCCTGCGCGCCACGGAGGTCCTGACGCCGCGCCACGGTTTGGAGTCGGCCACGCAGATCGCGCTCGGGCTGTATACCGTTTACAACGTCTCCGCGGCCGTGGTCTCCTACCCGGCCGGGCGGGGGTCCGATCATCTCGGGCGGCGCGGGCCGCTGCTGGTGACCGGCGCCGGGGTGGCGGCGTTCCTGGGGTCCTACGTGCTCTTCGCGGTCACCGGGCCGGCGATCTGGTTGCTGGCGGCCGCGTTCGTGGCGGCGGGGATCGGGATCGGGTGCGCGGAGACCGCCGAGCACGCCGCGGTCGCCGCGCTCGCGCCCGAGCACCTGCGGGGCTCGGCGTTCGGCCTGCTGGCCACGGTCCAGGCCGGCGGCAACGTGATCGCCAGCGCGGTGGTCGGGCTGCTCTACACGGTCGCCTCGCCGGCGGTCGCGTTCGGCTACGCCGCGGCCTGCATGGCCTTGGCCCTCGTCGGGCTGGGAATCACCCGGTCGTAGGCCGCGGTGCGGGGGCGCTCACGGTGTGATTGGTTCGCCATGGCGGGGGGTATCCGCCTCGCAGGGCCCGTGACGTGGGCCGAATGCGGAGGTGAACCTCAATGTTGATCCTCGGACTGTTGCTGGTGGTGCTGAGCGCGGCCGCCGCGGCACTGCTCCTGGCATACAACTGGTCCGGCGGGCCGGAACAGATGATCGTGCTCTTCGGCCGCGATCTGGTGAGCGTGAGCCCGCTGGAGGCGTTCCTCTCCGGCATGGCGATCGCGCTGCTCTTCTGCCTCGGCCTGTGGATGGTGATCTCCACGGGGCGGCGCCGGCGGGTGGCAAGGGCGCAGTACCGGGACGCGCGCCGGGAGGCGCGGGCCGCCGGCCGGGAGGCGCAGGCCGCGGCCAGGGAGCGCGACAAGCTCGCCGAGCAGCTGGAGAAGGAGCGGGCGGCCGGCACGTCGACCGGCGCGGACTGGAAGCCTCCGGCCAGGACGACGGCGCCCTCGCCGGCCGACGAGACGGCGACGCCGCCGCGCGGCATCGGGCGGCACTTCCGGCGCCGCCGGACCGAGGACGTCCCCGGCGACCAGCCGACGTCCTCGCGGTAGCCGCTCCGTCAGTACTCAACCAAATAGAGAAGTTCACGGGTAACTATTGACGGACCCGGGGCGGGCGCAGCAGAGTGATCGGTGGCTCACTCGCCTGCCTCGGGAGGCCGTCATGTCGCGCTCTCGCAGACTCACCAGCACGCTGACCGCAGCCGCCCTCATCACCGGCGCCCTCGCCGCGCCGGCCGCGGCCGACCCCGTCCCCGCCGACGCGCAGCGCCAGCAGGCGTTCGCCGCGGCCGCGGCCGAGTTCGGGGTACCGGAGAGCGTGCTGCTCGCACTGTCCTATGTGGAATCCCGGTGGGACTACAATGCCGGGACGCCGAGCTCGACGGCCGGGTTCGGGCCGATGCACCTCACCGACGTCGCCGCGGCGCCGCCGGGCGGCCACCACGACGACGGCACCGAGGATCCGCGCGGCGACACCGCCCGGCCCGAGCTGCACCCGCAGGCCCCGCCGATCGATACCTCCGCACCCGCGCTGCGCACCGCGGAGCTGGCCGCCCGACTGACCAATGTGGACATCGCGACGCTGCGCGCGGATCCGGCGCAGAACATCCGCGGCGGGGCCGCGCTGCTCGCCCACTACCAGCGGGAGCTCGGCGGCACCGGCGCCGACCCGGTCGACTGGTACGGCGCCGTGGCGAAGTACAGCGGCGCCACCGAGAGCACCGCCGCCTCGGCGTTCGCCGACGAGGTGCTCGCGGTCATCAGGTCCGGCGCCGAGCAGGTCACCGACGACGGCCAGCACGTCCGGCTGGCCGCGCGGCCCGACCTCGACGCGCCGAGCCGGGCGACCAACGACCCGGAGACCGAGTGCCCGCCGGGCCTTGGCTGCGAGTGGATCCCGGCGCCGTACGCCGACCTCGGCGGCGGCGACTACGGCAACCACGACCTCGGCAACCGGCCGGAGAGCCAGAAGATCGAGTACATCATCGTCCATGACACCGAAACCAGCTACGACAACACGTTGCGGCTCGTGCAGGACCCGACCTACGTGAGCTGGCAGTACACCCTGCGCTCCGCGGACGGCCATGTCGCGCAGCACCTGAAGGCCAAGGACGTGGGCTGGCAGGCCGGCAACTGGTACATCAACGCCAAGTCGATCGGCCTCGAGCACGAGGGATTCGCCGCGCAGGGCACCTGGTACACCGAGGCGATGTACCGCGCGTCGGCCCGGCTGGTGCGGTATCTGGCGCGCCAGCACCGGATACCGCTCGACCGGGCGCACATCCTCGGCCACGACAACGTTCCCGGCACGATTCCGGCGAACGTCCGTGGCATGCACTGGGATCCCGGCCCCTACTGGGACTGGGCGCACTACTTCGAGCTGCTCGGCGCCCCGTTCCACGGCCTCGGTCAGCTGCCCACCGGGATGGTGACGATCAAGCCCGACTTCGCCACCAACCAACCGGCGTTCACCGGCTGCACCGCGGTCGGCGTGCCCTGCCCGCCGCGCGGCTCCGCGTCGGTCATCCTGCACACCGAGCCGCGGGCCGACGCCCCGCTGCTGGTCGACGTCGGCCTGCACCCGGACGGCTCGCCGAGCACCATGCACATCTCCGACCACGGCAGTCGGGTGGAGACCGGCCAGCAGTACGCGGTGGCCGAGCGGCGCGGGGACTGGACGGCGATCTGGTACCTCGGCCAGAAGGGCTGGTTCCACAACCCGGCGAGCAAGCCGACCGCGGTGAGCACGCTCGGCTTCGTGGTCACGCCGAAGCCCGGCCTGGACGGCATTCCGGTCTACGGCCGCGCCTACCCGGAGGCGGCCGCGTACCCGCCGAACATCACCCCGCAGGCGATCGTGCCGCTGCAGTACCGACTTCCGGCCGGGCAGTGGTACTCCCTCGGCGTGATCGCGCCGTCCGAGTACTACTGGGCGGTCCAGTTCGACGCCACCAACCACACCGTCGTCCGCGGCAACCTGCGCTACTTCCAGATCCAGTTCGGCCACCGCGTGATGTTCGTCAACGTCGACGACGTCGTTGTGCGGCCGTCGTTCTGGCGCGGCTGACCGCGGAACACAGACCGGCGCGGGGCAGGGTGCCGGCAGGGGTGGGGACTCCGGGCACGGCGGAGTCCCCACCCGGGCGCCCTTACCAGCGCAGGTCGGGGATCGAGGCGATGCGGACCAGGTCGTCGCGGGTCAGCGGCGGTTGTGGGCGCGGGTCTGTGCCGGATCGTCCAGGCTGACGCGCGGAACTCGCGATCCCGGTCGGGCACGGGTGCTCCCTTCGATCACTCCCTATACGGGCGGTGCGCGCGTGGGGTTGCCGCCGTCAGACGGACACCGTGCCGACCGGCAGGGCCGGGTCGGCGGACAGCTCGAACGAGGAGGGGGCCACCCCCGCGGCGACCACGTGCGCGCCGAGGGCGGCAATCATGGCCCCGTTGTCGGTGCACAGCCGCGGCCGCGGCACCCGCAGCGTGATGCCGGCCTCGGCGCACCGCTGCGCGGCGAGCGCGGACAGCCGCGAGTTGGCCGCCACCCCGCCGGAGATCACCATCGTGCCGATGCCGAGCTCCCCGGCGGCGCGCACCGCCTTGGCGGTCAGCACGTCGGCCACCGCCTCCTGGAACGACGCCGCCACGTCGGCGACCGGAACCTCCTCGCCGTCGCGCTCCCTGGCCTCGACCCACCTGGCGACCGCGGTCTTCAAGCCGGAGAAGGAGAAGTCGAACTTCGGGTCGCGGGGCCCGGTCAGGCCACGGGGAAACGCGATGGCACAAGGGTTGCCGCGGGCCGCGGCACGATCGATCGGCGGACCACCGGGGTATGGCAGGCCGATCACCCTGGCGACCTTGTCATAGGCCTCGCCGGCCGCGTCGTCGATGGTGGAGCCGACCTCGGTGATCTTCCCGGCCAGGTCGTCGACGAGGAGCAGCTGGGTGTGCCCGCCGGAGACCAGCAGCGCCAGGCACGGCGACGGCAGCGGCCCGTGCTGCAGCGTGTCGGCCGCGACGTGTCCGGCGAGGTGGTTGACCCCGTACAGCGGCACGTCGAGGGCGGCGGCGTACGCCTTGGCCGCCGACACCCCGACCAGCAGCGCGCCGGCGAGACCCGGCCCGCATGTCACCGCAACAGCGTCCACATCGGACAGCTCGAGGTCCGCGGATGCCAAGGCGCGCTTCATGGTCGGCACCATGGCCTCCAGGTGCGCCCGGCTGGCCACCTCGGGCACCACGCCGCCGAACCGGGCGTGCTGCTCCACGCTCGAGGCGACCTCGTCGGCGAGCAGCTCCAGCGCGCCGCCAGAGCCGAGCCGCACGATCCCGACGCCGGTCTCGTCGCACGAGCTCTCGATCCCCAGAATGACGGTCATGCCGGCTCCTCGTCGGCGTCCCGGGCCGCGGGCCTCGCCATGGTGTACGCGTCGGCGCCGGACGGCTGGTAGTACCTGCGCCGCAAGCCGATCCGGCTGAACCCGTGCGCCTCGTACAGGGTGATGGCCGCGACGTTGTCCGTGCGCACCTCGAGAAAGACCGGAGCGCGCGACTCGTCCGCCTTCTCCAGCAACGCCGTCAGCAGCGCCCGGCCGATGCCTTGGCGCTGCCAGGCCGGATCCACGGCGATCGTGTGCACGTTGGCCTCAAGGGACCGCCCGTCGCCGACCATCGACAGGCCCGCGTAGCCGACGAGACCCACACCGTCCACATAGGCCCCGATGTAGAAGTTGCCGGCGTCCAGCTCGGACCGGAAGGTCGGCTCGCTCCACGGATCCTCGCCGTGGAACAGGATCCGCTCCAGCTGCGCGCAGCGCGCCAGGTCCGCGTGCCGCAGCGGCGCCAACCGAACGGTCATCGCAGCACCCGCTTGCGGGCGCCCGGCACCACGGCGTCCGGCCGGCGCAGGTACAGCGGGGTCAGCGGCCCGGCGGGCGCGCCGGAGCGCAGCGCGTCGCCCGCCACGGCCACCAGGCCGGCCGGCGTCGGGTGCTCCGGCTCGAGCACCGCCAGCCCCAGCACGTCGGCGTACACCCGGGCGCCGAACCCGGCCGCCCGGCTCATCCCGAGTTCTGGCAACCGTTCGGCGAGCTCGGCCGGCCGCTCGACCTCGGGCCCGGCCACCCGCCGGCCGGCCCCGTCGTAGCCCGCCCAGTACACCTCCCGGCGGCGCGCGTCGGTGATCACCAGCAGGTCGCCGCCGGCCTCCGCGGCGATCGCGTCCAGCGAGCACACCGGGTACACCGGCACGTCGAGCGCGTGACCGAGCGCCGCCGCGGTCACCATCCCGGCCCGCAGACCGGTGAACGGCCCGGGACCGACGCCGCACACCAGAGCGTCCACTTCGG
Source organism: Actinophytocola sp. (assembly GCF_035942955.1). Taxonomy (GTDB): domain Bacteria; phylum Actinomycetota; class Actinomycetes; order Mycobacteriales; family Pseudonocardiaceae; genus DASYTH01. The sequence goes on from NZ_DASZCQ010000191.1 coordinate 20,803, forward strand.
ACAGAGTGGCGCCCGCGGCGTCGAGCGCGCCGAGCACGTGCGGGGTGAGCAGCTCGCCGTGCGCCTTGGCATCGACCGTGACCCGCTCGGCAAGCACCCGAGGCGCGCCGTCCAGCGCGACCACGCCCGCGGTGATCGCGGGTGTCGCGGTGTCGACGGCAAGAACCAGCACAACGAACAAGCCTACGAGGTGCGCCGGGCGGGTCAGTCACGGACCGCCGTGAGGAACCCGATGAAGTCAACCTCGGCGCCGGCCCGGCCATAGGCCTCGGCCAGCTCCGCGCCGTCGACGGCCTCGACCCGCCACCCGTGCCGGCCAAGCCAGGGAACCAGGTCCTCGCCGAGCCCGCCCTTCCACAGCGATGTGACCTCGTCCATCTCGGGCGTGGCGCGGGCCCTGGCAAGCAGCGGGTTGCTCGCGGTGTCCCGGTGCTCGCAGGCGACCCGGCTACCCGGCGCGGACAGGTCGCCGACCGCGCTGAGCAGCCGGGCGGCCTCGTCGGCGGACAGGTACACCAGCAGCCCCTCGATCAGCCACGCGGTCGGCTCGCCCTGGCGCAGGCCGGCCTCGACCAGCCGGGCGGGCCAGTCGTCCCGCAGGTCCACCCGGAGCACGGTGCGTGCGCACCGCGCGACGGCGCGCTGGGCCGCCAGCACCCGCTCCTTGTAGTCGAGCAGGTCGGGCAGGTCGAGCTCGAACAGCCGCACGCCATCCGGCCAGTCCAGCCGGAACGCCCGGGTGTCCAGACCCGCGGCCAGCAGCACGACCTGCCGGCATCCGGCCGCGGCCGCCCGCAGCAGGTAGTCGTCGTAGTACCGGGTGCGCAGCACGATGTGCAGGCCGAACAGCCGCATGGCCTGGTCGAGCTGCTCGGCCGCGACCGCGGGATCCTCCGCGATCGAGGTCATCGCCTCGGCCACGAACGCCTCGGCGTACGGATCCACGAACAGCGCGTCCGGTCGCCGGCTCTCCATGGCCCGCAGCGCGGCAACCCCGATCGCGGTGCGTGACACGCCAGTCACCCTGTTGCCGGTGTCCATCGGGCCTCCCTCGGTCTGGTCGAGAATATTGGCATCGACGCGTCGAGAGGAGACCGATGGCCGAGCCGCTGCTCCCGGCGTACGGCGACGGCGACCGGGAGGCGCTGCGCTTCGGGGAGCGCTCGTTGACGCATCGGGAGCTGGCGGTCGCGGCGGGCCGGCTCGCCGAGCGGATCCGCGGTCACGAGCGGATCGCGGTGTGGGCCACCCCGACCGTCGAGACCTGCGTCGCGGTGGTCGCCGCGCTGCGTGCCGGAGTGCCGGCCGTCCCGATCAACCCCAAGATCGGCGAGCGGGAGCTCGACCACATCCTCACCGACAGCCGGCCCGGGTTGCTGCTCGGCGGATCCCACGAGCCGATTCCCGTCGAGCCGGCCGGCACACCGGAGCCGCTCGGGCCCGAGCCGGACGGCGAGACGCCCGCGTTGATCGTCTACACCTCGGGGACCACGGGGCCGCCCAAGGGCGTGGTGCTGCCCCGGCGGGCGATCGCGAGCAACCTGGACGCGCTGGCCGGGGCGTGGGAGTGGACCGAACGCGACGTCGTGGTGCACGGGCTGCCGCTGTTCCACGTGCACGGCCTGATCATCGGGGTGCTGGGCCCGCTGCGCCGGGGTGGCTCGGTGCACCACGTCGGCCGGTTCGCCACGGCGGCCGTTGCAGGCGCGCTGCATCGCGACGGGACCATGGTGTTCGGCGTGCCGACGATGTACCACCGGCTTGCCGAGGACTGCGAGCGGGACGCCGAGCTGGCCGCCGCGGTGGGCCGGGCCCGGCTGCTGGTGTCCGGGTCCGCCGCGCTGCCCGCGACCGACCACGCCCGGATCGCGCGGGCGACCGGGCAGCGGGTCGTCGAGCGGTACGGGATGACCGAGACGCTGATGAACACCAGCGTGCGGGCGTCCGGCGAGCGCCGGCCGGGGACGGTCGGGCCGCCGCTGGACGGCGTCGAGCTGCGCCTGGTGACCGACGACGGGACGCGGGTCGCGAAGCGCGAGGCGATCGGTGAGATCGAGGTGCGCGGTCCGAACCTGTTCCTCGGCTACCTCAACCGGCCGGACGCCACCGCGTCGGTCATGCGCGACGGCTGGTTCCGCACCGGTGACATGGCCGTGCTCGAGCCGGACGGCTACCTGCGGATCGTGGGCCGGCGGGCCACCGACCTGATCAAGAGCGGCGGGTACAAGATCGGCGCGGGCGAGATCGAGAACGCGCTGCTTGAGCATCCCGGCGTGGCCGAGGTCGCGGTGACCGGCCAGCCCGACGACGACCTCGGCGAGCGCATCGTGGCCTGGGTGGTGCCGGCCGGGACCCCGCCGACCGCCGAGGAGCTGTCCGACCACGTGGCCCGGCTGCTCGCCCCGCACAAGCGTCCCCGCGTGGTCCGCTTCCTGAATGCGTTGCCCCGCAACGAGATGGGCAAAGTCATGAAACGAGCTCTGCATGGCTGACGTTCGGACGCTGATCGCCGCGGTGACGAGCATGTTCACTGAGTCCGAATTAGACAGTCTAAACGAAGCGGAGCGGGACGGACCACTGAGCTGGACCGGATACGGCGAATCGCTTGCCAGGGCGCGGAAGCGAACCGGCGAGACCGAGTCGGTCTTGTGCGGCACGGGCAAGATCGGAGACACCGCCGCGGTGATCGTCGCGTTCGACTTCCGCTTCCTCGGCGGCTCGATCGGCGTCGCCACCGGTGACCGGATCGTGCGGGCGTTCGGCCAGGCGATCCGCTCCCGCCTGCCGGTGGTGTCGCTGATCGCGACCGGCGGCAGTCGCCTGCAGGAGGGCATGCTGTCGCTGAGCCAGCTGCAGCGGATCGCCGCGCGGTGCGCCGAGCTGCGGGAGCGGGGCCTGCCGCACGTCGCGGTGCTGCGCGATCCGACGACCGGTGGCGTGTGGGCGTCGCTGGGCGCCGGCGCCGACGTGGTGATCGGTGTCACGGGCGCGCAGGTCGGGTTCGCCGGCAGCCGGGTCCGGCCGGCTTCGTACCTCGGCGACAGCGCCTACACCGCCGAGGGCCAGCTGGCCGCCGGGCAGGTGGACGAGGTGGTCACCGAACCGGATCTCCCCGGGGTCCTGGCCGCCTGGCTGGCATTGCTGCCCGTGGACCGGCCGGCCCCGAGGCACGCGCCGGTCCCCCGCGCGCTCGGCGATCTCGCCCCGGCCGCCGACGGCTGGGCCGCGGTGGGCCGGGCCCGGTCCGCCGCCCGCCCAAGGGCGCTGGCGTATCTCGAGGACTATTTCGACGTGCGCCGGTCGATCAGCGGCGACCGGGCCGGCGGGGTCGACCCCGGCATGCTGTGCGGCATCGGCCGGCGCGACGGCCGGTTGGTCGCCTACGCCGCGCAGGCCGGCACGGCGACCACTCCGGCCGGTTTCCGCACCGCGACCCGGCTGATCCGGCTGGCCGAGCGGCTCAACCTGCCGGTGCTGACCCTTGTGGACACTCCCGGCGCGGCCGCGGACCCGGAGTCCGAACGGAACGGCCTTGCCCCGGCGATCGCCGAGCTGTTCGCCGCCGTCGCCCGCGCCACCGTGCCGATCACCACGCTGGTGATCGGCGAGGGCGGCTCCGGCGGCGCGCTCGCGCTGGCCGCGCCGGACCACACCTGGATCACCCCCGACGCATACTTCTCCGTGATCGCCCCCGAACTCGCCGCGGCGATCCTCAAGCGCGACTCGGCCCAGGTGCCGGCGACCGCCGAACAACTGCGCCTGCGCCCACAGGATCTCGTGGACCTGCGCGTCGTCCGGGGCATCGCCGGCCCCTGACCGGTCTCAGGTCTGGTGGCGCAACCTCTTCCACCAGGATGGCTGCGGCCCCCGGCCCTCGCGGAGCTTGCGCACCACGGCGTGCCGGCGAGCGGTCTCCAGCCGGTAGTCCATCTCGGCCTTGACGGCCTCTGGCGTCCATTCCATCTCGATCACCCTTCACGCTGTGCTTTGGCTGTCGAGATGAAGAGTCGTCCTGAGGCCGCCTGATACGCATCGGAAGATCACGCACAGCCCGACGCGCCCAGCCCTTACCCACCCCCCATCAGCCCCCCTCACCACCGAGTAAGGCCCTCACCCCCTCAGCCAGGCATCGAGAATCGCCGGCAGCTCGGACAGCCGCCGCACCACCGCATCCGGCTCCACATCGACCGGAACCTGCTGGTAGGCCGGTATCGCGCTGTTCGGAATGAGCACCGCCCGCATCCCCACCGCCTTGGCCCCACTCACGTCGTCGTACATGCGGTCCCCCACGTACACGCAGTCGGCCGGATCATCGATCCCCACCGCGGCCATGGCGGCGAGGAACGCCTCCCGATGCGGCTTCGTGTACTCCAAGTCACTGCTCCACACCCGCGCGTCGAACAGGTGCAGCACCCCGTCCCGCTCCAGCACCTCCTCGTGCCAGGCCGCCGGCCACCCCGTCGACGACAGCACGCCCGTCCGCAACCCCCTGCCCCGCAAGAGGTTCATCAACGGCGCAACCTCGGGATCGGTCAACGTCGCATGCTCCCACGCCGCCCGGTACACCTCGAACGCCCGCTCATCCACCGGCACTCCCGCCGCCCCCAACACCTGCGCAATGGTGAACGCGCGGTGCTCGTCCCGCACCCGCACCCACGCCGCCTCCTCGGCCGCCACAATCGCCGCCGTCGCCTCCATCGCCCGCCGCGGATCCCCCGGATACACCACATCCATGTACGCTCGCCACGCCGCCACATGATCGACAATCCGCCACGGCGTCAGCGTCCCGCCCCAATCAAAGATCACAGCCCGCATCCCGCCACCCTACGTCCCCGCCCACTCTCCCTGTCACCCCATTCCCCAACACCACACCTGTCCACAACCTTGCCACGGAACACCAACACCAGCCCCACCAACCCAACCACCCCGGCGTTCCGACGCAGCCGGGAACGGCCGAAGGCCACGCAACGCCAAGACGAGCACGCCAAAGGCGACCGCGCGTTCCGAACCCCACCGGGGAACGGCCGAAAGCCACGCAACACCGAACCCAACCCCACCAACAGAACCACCCCGGCAATCCGAACGGAACCGGGGAACGACCGGCAGCCGGGAACCCGGCCCCAACCCGCCAACAGAACCACCCGGCGATTCGAACTCAAACGGGAACGGCCGAAAGCCACGCAACGCCGAATCCAGCCCCACCAACAGAACCACCCCGTCGTTCCCGCACGGAACCGGAACGGCCGGCAGCCGGGCCCCCCAACCCGCCAACAGAACCACCCGGCGATTCGAACTCGAACCGGGAACGGCCGAAAGCCCCCACAGCCCCCTACAACGCAACCAACCAGTCCCGGCTCTCCCATGCCCCATGCGGAATCACCGTAGCCAGCCGCACCTCATCCTCTACCGGCTCCAACCGGATGAGCAGGTGATCCTCGGACAGCCGCTCCGCCATTCCCTCCCCCCATTCGACCACCAGCACGGCATCCACAAGCTCGGTATCGAGATCGAGATCGTCAAGCTCATCCAGCGCGCCCAACCGGTAGGCGTCCACATGAACCAGTGGAATACCCCGCCCACCCGGAGCCGGCCGGTGCTCCCTGGCGATGATGAACGTCGGCGAGCTTACCCGCCCGAGAACCCCCAACCCGGCCGCAATCCCCTTGGCCAGCACCGTTTTCCCGGCACCGAGCGGCCCGGCGAGCAGCACCAGATCACCTGGAGCCAGTGAACCACCCAGGCGGCGCCCGAACTCGAAGGTGTCGCTCGCCTCGGGCAACCGTACCGTAGCCACCTCGCCGATCATGCTCGCCGCCACCACTTTCGGCGGGCCGCGAAGGCGCACTGCTGCAAGAGAAGCACGATGTGGTCGGTGACCAGGTCGGGCTGCTCGAGCATGACCATGTGACCGGCGCCGCGGGCCCGCACAAGCTCGGCGTCGGGTAGCTCGGAGGCGATCCGCTCGGCGTGCGCGAACGGGGTGAACAGGTCGTGGTCGCCGCTGATCACGACCACGTGCGCGTGCCGGAGGCCGGCGAGCGCGGCGTAGCGGTCGTGGGTGGTGAAGGTGTCGGCGAAGTCGGTGAGCACCGCGACCGGAGTGACGTCGAGCATCTCGACCATGAAGTCGACCAGCGACGGGCTGACGCTGCGCGGTCCGAACGCCAGCGACCGGGTGGCCCGCCGGGTGATCCCGCCGCCGGCCGCGCGGATCAGCTCGACCATGCCGGGCCGCCACCCGGCGAGCCGCCCGACGCCGCGGGTCAGCGGGTTGTACCTGGACAGCAGCGGCCGGGGCAGCCCGCGCTTGCCGAGCTCGCCGGCCGAGGTGGAGATCAGCACCACGCCGCACACCCGGGACGCGAACAACGACGGATCGTGCTCGGCCAGCGCCATGATCGTCATACCGCCCATCGAATGTCCGATGAGGACGATCGGGCCGGACGGCACCACCGCGCGCAGCACCCCGGACAGGTCCCTGGCCAGCTGGTCGATCGTGCACCCGGCCGGCGCGCCGCGGCTGGAAAGCCCGTGGCAGCGCAGGTCGAACAGCACCTGGCGGACGCGTGGCTCGGTCAGCCGGGCCAGATCCCGGCGCTGGAAGTGCCAGCACCTGCGGCTCAACGCGAACCCGTGCACGTACACCACGGTCAGCTCCGGCTTGCCGCCGTCGGCCGGGTCTATCTCCTCGACCGAGATCGTCACGCCGTCGTCGGTGGTCACGGTGCCGACCCGGTCGGGCTCGAGCCGGCCGAGCCGCTCGTCGAGCGGAGCATCCCTGGCACCGCGCCGTCTCGCCGCCGTGATGGCGATGGCGGCGCCGGTCGCCGCGACACCGACCGCACCACCGATCAGGGTGGCCACCCGATGCGACGGCTTCACCGCGCCCCCAGGTAGATCCGGCTGATCCGCGGCCGGCACATGCCCGTGACGATCTCGTAGTCGATCGTGCCCAGGTTGCTCGCCCACTCGGTTGCCGTCGGCTCACCGTCCACACCGGACCCGAACAGCGTCACGATGTCGCCCTCGGCAACGGGATCTTCACCGCAGTCGACCACAACCTGGTCCATGCACACCCGGCCGACCACCGGCCGGCGCCGCCCGGCCAGCCACACCTCCAGCCGGCCGGACAAGCCGCGGGGGATCCCGTCGGCGTACCCCGCCGGCACCAGCGCGAGCCGGGTGTCCCGCTCCGCCGTCCAGGTGTGTCCATAGGAGACGGACTCGCCGGCCGCGATCCGCTTGGTCAGCGCCACCGACGACCGGAACGTCATGGCCGGTCGCAAATCTTCCTTGTCCGGCAACGGGTTCAGCCCGTACATCGCGATCCCGACGCGGACCAGGTCGTGGTGCAGGTCCGGCCGGTTGAGCGTGGCCGCGGAGTTGGCCAGGTGCCGCATCGGCTCCAGTCCGGCCGCGCGGACCACCCGGTAGGCGTCGTCGAACCGCTTGGCCTGCTCGTCGATCGACGGATGGCCCGGCTCGTCGGCACATGCCAGGTGCGACCAGATCCCCACCACCTCAACGAATTCCTCGGCCGCTGCGGCGTCCACCAAGGCCGGCCACAGGTCGGCGGGGCACCCATTGCGACCCAGCCCGGTGTCGATCTTGAGATGGACCCTGGCCGGGCGCCCGGCGCGCCGCGCGCCGTCGACGATCGCGTCGAGCTCGCGGCGGCTCGAGGCGGCCACGTCGATGTCCGTGGCGATCCCCGGCCGGAAGTCCGTGTCGGCGGTGTTCAGCCAGCACAGCATCGGCGCCGTGATCCCGGCCGCGCGCAGCGCCAGCGCCTCGTCGAGCGCGGCGAGCCCCAACCAGGTGGCACCGGCGTCCAGCGCGGCCTTCGCCACCGGCAGGGCGCCGTGCCCGTACGCGTCCGCCTTCACCACGGCCATGGTGGCCGCGCCCGAGGACGCCGCCCGGCCGGCGAGCAGCGCGACGTTGTGCCGGATGGCGTCGAGGTCGACGGTCACCTCGGCGCGCGGCAACCGCCGGTCGGACTGGTCAACCTGGTCAGCCATAGTGCCGTTCATGCTGTCACAGCGGCGCGGGCGGCCCGGACGGCGCCCGGGATCGCCTCGAGGATCCGCGACGCCGACGTCGGCACCCCGGACGCCGCGAGCGAGCCGGCCCGCTCGTGCACCCAGGCGGCGCACCCGGCGGCCAGCCACGGGTCGAGACCGGCCGCGAGCAGCGCGCCGAGCAGGCCGGACAGCACGTCACCGGATCCGGCGGTGGCCAGCCAGGCCGAACGGGCCGGGTTCACCAGCACGCGGCCGGTCGGGTCGGCGACGATCGTGCTGTGCCCCTTGAGAAGCACGACGCTGCCCGTCCGCTTGGCCAGCTCGCCGGCCGCGGCCACCCGGTCGGCGCCGAGCGAGATGCCCAACGGCTCGGCGATCCTGGCGAACTCCCGGTCGTGCGGCGTGAGCACCACGGCCGCGTCCGGGTCGCGGGCGTCCCACAGCTCCGGATTCGTTGCCAGCAAGGTGATCCCGTCGGCATCGACACACACCGGAACGCCGTCGCGCAGCACCCCGGCGAGCACCTCGCGGCCCGCCGACCCGGTGCCGAGGCCCGGCCCGGCCACCCAGGCCTGCACCCGGCCGGCGTCCGCCACCGACCCGGTCGCCACCACCTCCGGCCAGCGCGCCCGCACCTCGTCGGCCGCCGACCCGGCGTAGCGCACCATCCCGGACGTGGCCAGCACCGCCGCACCCGCGGTCAGCACGGCCGCGCCCGGGTAGGTGGCGGAGCCGGCCGCCACTCCGGTCACGCCCTGGGTGTACTTGTCGTCCCGCGGTCCCGGCACCGGCCACGCGCGCCCGACGTCGGCCGGGTCCAGCACGATCAGGTCGGGCTCGCCCAGCTCCGGGCCGAGGCCGATGTCGACCAGGTGCACGGTGCCCGACCGGACGATCCCGGCGCCGAGCACGTGCACGGGTTTGAGGCAGCCGAAGGTGACCGTGACATCGGCGCCGACCGCCGGGCCGTCCACGGCGCCGGTGTCCGGATCAACGCCGCTCGGCAGGTCGACGGCCAGGACCGGCGCGGTGATCCGGTCCATCAGCTCGGCCGCCGCCGGCCGCAGCGGGCCCCGGGCCGACAACCCCACGATGCCGTCGATCACCAGGTGCGCGGAGGCCGGAGCGTCCTTTGTGGACACGATACGACCACCCGCCCGGCGCAGCGCCGCAAGTCCCTCGGTGTGAGCCCTTTCCGGGCTGAGCAGCACCGCGGTCACACCGACCGACCTGCGGCGCAGAAATGCTCCCGCCCACAGCGCGTCGCCGCCGTTGTTGCCGCCGCCGACCAGCAGCGTCACCCGCCGCCCGGCCACCCCGCCGGTGCGCTCGGCCAGCAGCCGCGCGGCATGCGTGGCCACCCCGAACGCGGCGATCCGCATCAGCGCGCCGACCGGCGTGCGGGCCATCAGACGCTCCTCGGCCACCTTCACACGGTCGGTGGTCCAGACACCCCGCATTACTCGACAGTAACGGACTTCGCCAGGTTGCGTGGCTTGTCCACGTCGTACCCGCGGGCCCTGGCGATCTCCGCGGCCAGCACCTGCAGCGGGACCGTGGAGACCAGGGGCTGCAGCAGGGTAGGCACGGCCGGCACTTCAATCAGCGAGTCGGCGAACGGCCGCACGGTCTCGTCGCCCTCCTCGGCGATCACGATCGTGCGCGCGCCCCGCGCCTGGATCTCGCTGATGTTGGACACCAGCTTGGCGTGCAGCACCGCCCGGCCCTTCGGCGACGGCATCACCACGACGACCGGCAGCTCCTCCTCGATCAGCGCGATCGGCCCGTGCTTGAGCTCGCCGGCGGCGAACCCCTCGGCGTGCATGTACGCAAGCTCCTTGAGCTTGAGCGCCCCCTCCAGCGCCACCGGATAGCCGACGTGCCGGCCGAGGAACAGCACCGCCTTGGCGTCGGCCAGCGACGCGGCGACCCGGCGCGCGGTCTCCACGGTGCCGAGCACCTGCCGCACCGCCGACGGCATCGCGGCCAGCTCGTTGAACTCCCGCGCCACCTCGTCGGGGTACTTGGTGCCGCGGGCCTGCGCCAGCGCCAGCCCGACCAGGTAGTTGGCCGCGATCTGAGCCAGGAACGTCTTGGTCGACGCCACCCCGATCTCCGGCCCGGCGTGCGTGTACAGCACCGCGTCGGACTCCCGCGGAATCTGCGCGCCGTTGGTGTTGCACACCGCCAGCACGCGGGCCTTCTGCCCACGGGCGTGCCGCACGGCCTCCAGCGTGTCGGCCGTCTCGCCGGACTGGGACACCGCAACCACCAGGGTGTCCCGGTCCAGCACCGGATCCCGGTAGCGGAACTCCGAGGCCAGCTCCACCTCCACCGGCAGCCGGCACCAGTGCTCGATGGCGTACTTGGCCACCATCGCCGAGTGGTACGCCGTGCCGCACGCGACCACGAAGACCTTGTCCACGTCGCGCAGGTCCTGGTCGGTCAGCCGCTGCTCGTCGAGCACGATCCGGCCGTCGACGAAGTGCCCGCGCAGCGTGTTGGCCAGCGCCTCGGGCTGCTCCTCGATCTCCTTGAGCATGAAGTACTCGTGGCCGCCCTTCTCGGCGGCGGACAGGTCCCAGTCGACGGTGAAGGCGCGGACCCGGCTCGGCTCGCCGTGCAGGTCGGTCACCTCGTACCCGTCGCGGGTGATCGTCACGACCTGGTCCTGGCCCAGCTCGACGGCCTCGCGGGTGTGCTCGATGAACGCCGCCACGTCGGAGGCCAGGAACATCTCGCCGGACCCGATGCCCACCACCAGCGGCGAGGAACGGCGCGCGGCCACGATCCGGTCCGGCTCGTCGACATGCGTGACGACCAGGGTGAACGCCCCGTCGAGCCGCCGGCAGACGGCCCGCAGGCTGGCCGGCAGGTCGCCCTCGGTGTCCCCGCCGTCCACGCCGTCGTAGGCGCGCGCGACCAGGTGCGCCACCGTCTCGGTGTCGGTGTCGCTGCTGAACTCGACGCCGGCGCCCTCCAGCTCGCGGCGCAGCGCGGCGAAGTTCTCGATGATCCCGTTGTGCACCACGGCGACCCGGCCGCGGCCGTCGCGATGCGGGTGGGAGTTGCGGTCCACCGGCGGGCCGTGCGTGGCCCAGCGGGTGTGCCCCATGCCGGTGGTCCCGGCGAAGGCCTCCCTGCCGACCTCGTCCAACCGGGCCTCGAGGTTGGCCAGGCGCCCAGCCCTGCGCTCGACGGCGAGCCCGTCCGCGCCGGTCAGCACGGCTACTCCGGCCGAGTCGTAACCCCGGTACTCCAACCGTCTGAGGCCGTCGAGCACCACGTCCAGCGCCGGGCGATGGCCGACGTATCCCACGATTCCACACACAGCGCCGAGCGTATCCAGAACGCCGGCCCGCGCCGGTAGGGCCGTCCTACCCGAGCCCCGATAAGGTCACCCGCATGGCGCGCAAGGCCAAGGAGCTGCTCGGCGAGCTGTCCCGCACGGGCCCTCACCAGGTGTTGCGGGGCGATCTTGCCTTGGTCGGGCTGCCCGGCCCGGTGTTCACCCCGGCCGCCGGGCTGGGGCTGCCCGCGGTGGCGTTCGGGCACGGCTGGCTGCAGCCGCCCGACCGGTACCGGAACCTGTTGCGCCACCTCGCCTCGTGGGGCATCGTCGCCGCCGCTCCGGCCACCCACCGCGGCCCGCTCGCCTCGCACCGGCTGTTCGCCGCCGACCTGCGCACGACGCTCGACGTGTGCGTCGGCGTGCGGCTCGGCGACGGGGAGATCAGCGTGGACCCGGCCCGGCTCGGGCTGGCCGGGCACGGGACCGGCGGTGGCGCCGCGGTGCTGGCGGCCGCCGCGGACGACCGGATCGCCGCGGTGGCCACCCTGGCGGCGTCGCAGACCACGCCGTTCGCCTCGGAGGCGGCCCGCACCTGCCGGATGCCGGGGCTGCACCTGTCCGCCGGCAACGACCTGGTCGCCCCGCCCGTGGCCAACGCGGAGCTGATCGCGAAGGCCTGGGCCGGCCCGGTTCAGCTTCGGGTCCTGCCCAAGGCCAGCCACCTCGGGTTCACCGAAGGCCGGCACTGGAGCCAGATCCTCGTCCACGGCAAGGCTGAGCACGCCACCCAGCGCCTGGCAAGGGCCCTGCTGACCGCGTTCTTCCTCGTGCACCTCGCCGGCAAGGCCGAGTACCGGCCGCTGCTGGACACCGACGTCAAGGGCGCGCACCTCGACGAGCTGCGCGCCCCCGCCGAAGCGTCCTAGCTCTTCTTCGTCGGTCGGGCCGCCCGCTGGGCCGGGTCCTCGCCGACGACCCCGCTGAAGTGCGCGGCCGGGTCGTCGTCGTCGAACAGCTGGCCCGTCGTGCGCCACTTGCTCCCGCCGCGGGTCTGGTCGCCGCCGCCCTGGCCGGCGGCGGCACCCATGGCGCCCATCGGCATGCCCATGCCACCGCGACCGCCGCCGCCGTCGCCCCCGCCACCCGATCCGCCGCCACTGGCCACGGCCGCGGCCCGCTGCTCGCCGGCGGGCGCCTGGGCGCCGGTGGCCACGCCGCCCTCCAGCGAACCGCCGCCGGACCCGCCGCTCGGGACGCCGCCACCACCACCGCCGAAGCCGCCGCCACCGCCGACACCACCGCCGCCGAAGCTGCTGGCGCTGCTCGCGGGGATGTCGATGCGGGGGAGGTCGCCGAGGCGGCCGGACGGCGTGAACGACCCGAGCCCCGAGCCGCCCGGGGTCGGGGTGTTGAAGTCGACGGTGTAGGTCTTCGGCTCGCCGGTGCCGTCGTCGACCGTCAGCTTGATCTTGTCCGGCTCGCCGGGCACCCGCTCGGCGGTGATCGTGGTGTCGCCGTCCTTGATCACGACCTTGCCGTCCTCGCCGGCCTTCACCAACTCGCCCTCGATGCCCTCGGGCAGCTCGGGCGTGCCGCCGCCGAACAGCTTCTGCGCGTCGCCGAAGTCCATCGTGAACGTCTTCGGGTGGCCCTTGCCGTCGTCGATAGTGATCTTGCTGCGGCCGTGGGCGTCCGGCTCGCTGACCGTGATGGTCCGGTTGCCGTCCTGGATGCTGACCGTCTTCGGCTCACCGCCGGGGCCGGGCAGTCCGGGCACACCCGAACCGAGGCCACCGCCGCCGAGGCCGCCACCGCCCGCGCCGGGGATCGGCACCGGCGGAACCCCGCCGCCACCGCCGCCGGGCCGGCTCGGGTCCGGAATCCCGGGAACCCCACCGGGAGTCTGGCCACCGGCGAACGACGGGTCGGTGCCACCGGGCCCGGACAGCGACGGGTTGGTCCCCGAGCCGGTGCCCGGAATCGGAACGCTGGGCACGGACGGGGTTGGCACCGACGGGACCGAGGGGACGCCCGACGGGCCGGTCCCGTTGCCGCCGCCCATGCCACCACCGCCGGTGCCCGCGCCACCACCGCCCGCTGGCGGGGTCGGGACGGCCGGAGGAACGGGCGGCGGAGTGTAGCCGCCGCCACCACCGGTGCCCGCGCCGCCGGTGCCGCCGCCACCGCCGCCCGGCACCCCGGGCACCTGGGTCCCGCCGTAGCCCCCGCCGCCGGGGACGCTTGCGCCGGGTTGGGTGATGCCGGTGCCGGAGCCGGCCTGGGCGAACTCGCTCTGGTACGGCTTGAAGAAGTCGTTGACCGTCTGCCAGGCCCCGTCGACGGCCTCGACGGTGTCGTCGCAGATCTTCTTGAACTGCAACATCATGCCCATCCGCGAGCTGTCACCCCAGAACTCGACGTTGAACGACTCGCGGATCCACTTCTTGCACTGCTCGATGGTGTACTGCTTGTTGCCGTCGTTGAGACCGCAGTTGTCGGTGCGGATCCGCTCCTCGAGGTTCGACCCGCACACCGAGTCCACCCAGGCGGCGACCGGCAGGATCTCGTCCTGGTCGGAGAACTCGCCACGGGCCAGCTTCATCACCTTGTCGGCGATGTCCGGGGTGGCCGAGCCGACGGTCTGCCGGTACAGCCGCATCACCTGCTCGGCCTTCGACTTGCACGCCTGGAACACCGTGTCGACCGCGGCCTGGATCACCTGCGGCCCGCGCTCCAGATACGGCAGCAGCTCGTTGACGTTCGGGTCGATCTGCCGCGTGTAGTGCTCGTAGGAGGCGTTGGCCGCCGGGCCGGACCACTTCTGGTACAGCGAGTTGAGCTGTGACTCCGTGGTGGACTTCAGCTCGCTGAGCGAGTTGTGCGCGCCGGCCAGCCGCGCCGCCTCGGCCATCATCTTCCGGAAGTTGATCCCGCGCTGCTCGTCGAACCGGGTCACGATGTCCCGGTTGAAGTCGGCGGGACCGTTGACCCCGCGCGAGTCCCCGGGCACCTTCGCGTCGATCGGAATGAACGCCTCGAACACGGCCAGCGCCGGCCGGGCCAGGTCGAACAGCTCGTCGGAGGTCGCCACCCCGCCGCCGTCGGCGTTCGGCGCCTGGACCGAGCCAAGCTGCCCCTGGTTTTCCTGGATCTGCTGCTCCACCTGGCGGTCGTGGTACCCGCGCTGCTGTGTCTCGCGCTCCGCGGCCGAGTAGATGTCGTCGGTCGAGTCGCCGTCCCAGATGACGTCGAAGGCGTCGTCGTCATCGCCCAGCTTGTACCTGTCGTAGTACGCCCTGGCCTCGTCGGGGATGTTGTAGTTCTCCATCATGTACGCCGTGAGCAGCCGCTCTTTCGTGTCCGCGGACACGTACGGATCGTCAAGCATCCGCTTGACCTCGGGCCACGACTTGCTCATGTCATCCCCTTGTCAGCAGTTCGACAGTGCACAGGTTGGCCCTACGACGCGGGTAGGCGCGGTTCCGTGCCGTCGCAATTGCACAGAAGAATGTACTCATCCGAACGCCTCCGCACCGGGCAAACGCAACAAGGCGCAGCCGACCATTCCGTCGCGGTCGGCGCAGGGTACCGCCGCCCATTGCGCCCGCGATGCGGGAAGGCTCAGCAGCGCGGCGACCTGGAACATGCCGGCGACCGCCCCGGCGTCACCGAGCAGCGCGGCGGGCTCGACGACGCTGGTCACGTTCCGGCCGAGCACCTCGTCCACGGCGGACAGCTCCACGTTCCGCAGGGCCGGTTCGGCCGAGGACAGCGCCACCGCCAGGGTCGGGCCGGGCCGCACGCCGGCGGTCCGCAACGCGTCGCGCAGGCACTCGGCGAGGGCGCGCTCCGGTGCGTCGAACGCCAGCCGGGTGTGCACCGCCGCCACCTCGGCCAGGCCGGCCGACGCGGTGCCGGCGGGCTCGAGGAACAGCACAGCGCAGCCCTCGCCGACCGGGACGTCGGCTCCGCCGCGCAGGTGCCGCTCGACCAGCTCACGCTGCTCGCTGTGCTCCTCGACCGCGCCGCAGACGATCCCGGTCGCCCGCCCGGCCGCGAGCAACCGCAGCGCGTACCGCAGGGCGACCAGCCCGGACATTCGTCCATTTGCGATTGTCGAGTTAGGACCCGTAAGCCGGTGCCAGATCGCGCACTGCGCCGCCGCGCTGTTCATCAGCGCGTACGGCATCACGGCCGGGTTGACGAAGTAGGGCTTGCGCCGCACCAGGGACTCGCTGGTGAACTCGAACTGGGTCCGGGTGCTCCCGCTCGTGGTGCCCAGCACGACCCCGGTCGTCGCGTCGGTCGGCACCGGCCCGTCGTCCTTGAGCAGCCGGCCGACCGTGGCCACGGCCAGCGCGCTCGAGCGGTCCATCGAGCCGGTGCCCTTGGCGCCGAGATGATCGGCGATGACGAAGTCCGGCACCAGGTTCCGCGTCCGCCCGGCCCGCAGCCCGTCGGCGAAGGCCGCACGGCCGTACCCGAACGGGGAGACGGCCGACCAGGCCGTGATGACCGCGGTCAAGCCATCACCTCGCAAGCTCGGTGATGGTGGACCCCGTCGCCTCGTTCCTCGGGGTCGGGGCTGCATCCACGGTTCGCTCCGCAAGCTCCGCTCACCGGTCGGCCCGCCCGAACAGCACCACCGCGTTGTTGCCGCCGAAGGCCAGCGCGTTGTTCTGCACCACGCGCAGATTCGCCGGCACGGCCTCGTTGGGCACGCAGTCCACCGCGCACTCCGGATCGGTCCGGCGATGGTTGATCGTCGGCGGGATGAACCCGTGGGTCAGCGCGAGCGCGCAGCCTGCCGCGGCCAGCGCGCTGGCCGCGCCCATCGTGTGACCCAGCATGGATTTCATCGACACCGTGCGCGGCGGTCGGTCGCCGAACACCTCCCGGATGGCGCCGCACTCGGTGCGGTCGTTGGCCTTCGTCCCGGTGCCGTGCGCCGAGATTAGATCCACATCGGACGGACGAACCCCGGCACTGTCCAGCGCGATCCGCATGCAGCGGGCGACGCTGCCCCGATCGGGCGCCACCTGGTGGTAGGCGTCGCAGTTGAGGCCGTAGCCGAGCACCTCGGCGTAGCCGCGCGCACCGCGCGACCGCGCCGACTCAAGCGGCTCGAGCAGCAGCACCGCCGCGCCCTCGCCGGTCAGGATGCCGTGCCGGTCGGCGTCGAACGGCCGGCACGCCTGCGGGTCCACCGCGCCGAGCCGGTAGAAGCCGGTGAACGTCATCCGGCACATCGCGTCGGCGCCGCCGCACAGCGCGAAGTCCGCCGCACCGGAGGCCACCGCGTCGAAACCGTTGCCGATCGCGTAGTTCCCGGCCGCGCAGGCGGTCGCGATCGTAGACACGTCCACATCGGACAACCCGAGCTCACGCGCCACCGCGGTGGACAGTGCGCCCGCCGGCAACCGCCGCGCCAGTACCGGATCCACCGCGTCCGGCCCGGACCGCACCAGCGTCTCGGCGATGCGCTCGCCACTGTCCGAGCCGCCGTCCGTGGTCCCGATGCTGATCGTGCCGCGGCCCGCGGCCAGCACGTCCGGGTCGAGCCCGCCGTCGGCCACCGCCATCCGCGCCGCCGCCACCGAGAACTGGGCGGCCCGGCCGAGCTCGTCGACCGGCACCCGCCGGATCCAGTCCCGCGGCTCGAACCCGACGACCTCGCATCCGTTGGCGTGCGCGAAACCCTCGGTGTCGAACCGGCCGATCGGACGGGCGCCGCTGCGGCCGGCGCGCCAGCCCCGCGGTGAACTCCTCGACTCCGATCCCGATGCTCGAGACGATCCCGAGTCCGGTGATCGCCACCCGCCGCGCGGTCACCTGCCCAGCGCGGCGCCGAGCACGTCGTAGACGCCGTTGAGGTCGACCAGCCGGTCGAACTCGGACTCGTCGACCTCGACGTCGAACTCGATCTCGAGGTTGGCCAGCAGCTCGAGCAGCTTCATCGAGTCGGCGCCGAGATCCTCGATGAACAGGGCCGTGTCGCTCAGCCGGCCGTCGTCGACCTCGAGCACCCGGCACACGATCGACCTGATCTCGCCGGCCCGCTCGGCGACCATCGGTGTCACGGCTTCCTCATTCCTTGAGCCAGGAGGACGTGTGGGAGAAGTCGTCGTCGTCCGCCTCGTCCGGCGCCCGCCGGCGCGCGCTCGGCGCGGGGACCTCCCGGCGCGGCGGCGCCGCCGGCTTGTCGTCCTCCTCGGCAAGCACCCCGATCGTGTCCGGCTCCTGATCGGCCGGGATGGCCCCGGGCACGCTGAACCCGGCGTACTCCCGCTCCGCCGACTCGTCGTCCTCCGGCTCGAAGCCGAACACCTGCTCCTTGTCGGCCAGGGTCTTCTGCGTCACCCACCCGCCGGCGCCGCGCTGCCGGCGGGCCAGCTCGCCGAGATGCTCGGCCACCTTCTCGGCGACCGGCCCCATCTTGGCCATGGACTCGCCGGCCGCCGCCCGCGCCGCCGCGGCGCTGCGGTCGCGCAGCTCGCGGCGGGCGTTGAGCTCCGTGGTGATCTGCGACAGCCGGGAGATCGCCGCCGTCGCCCGGTCCGCGGTGCTCATCGCCCGGACTGGTTGACGGTCTGAGCGTTGCGCGAATCGGTGGCCGCATAGTCCGCGCCCGCGCCGCTGATCTGGCTCGCGAAGCCCATCAGGTTGGCGCACATGGCATCCGCGCCGGCGCCCAGCTCGTCGATGGCCTTGGCGAAGTCGGCGTGCCACTGGACGTGCTTGGTGCCGAACTCCCGGTCGGTCATCTTGGTCGGCTTGAGCTCCCTGACGTCCTCCTGCGAGTCCTCGGCCGCGTCATGAATCGTGCGGGCGGCAGAGGACATCCCGTCGGTCGAGGTCCGGTACCCCGACGGCGGCGCGACGCCCGGACCGGGTGGCGGCGTGTTCACGGTGACCCCTTTCGCAAAGCCAGCGACATCTCGGGTGGGTAGACGCACACCGGCGGCTATCGGTTCAGCGCATCCAAATTCGACCCGACAGGTCGTCGTCGTCCTCGGCCGGCGCCGGCCGCGGCTCGTCCCGCCGGGCCGCCGGAGGCGTGAC
>NZ_DASZCQ010000192.1:0-48346 GCF_035942955.1 Actinophytocola sp.
ACGTCGTGCTGCCGACCTCGTGCACCTACCGGGTGGTGCCGGAAGGCGAAATGCGGCTGCTGATCCTGGAGGCGACCGGCCACATCGGGCCGCCGAAGCGCTACCTGAGCGCCAAGGGCCAGTTCCTGGAGCACGCGCCGTACTGCGAACGGGATCTGCGTGGGCCTTCGGAACCGCTTCTGGCGGACGGTTCGGACGTGGACGTCTTCGTCCGGCACCGGGCCGGGCTGACCAAGTTCACCTACGCGCATCACCCGTTCGATGTGGTCGGCTGGGATGGCTGCCTGTACCCGTGGGTGTTCAACATCCGCGACTTCGAGCCGATCACCGGCCGGGTGCACCAGCCGCCGCCGGTGCACCAGACGTTCGAGGGCCCCAACTTCGTGGTCTGCTCGTTCTGCCCCCGCAAGGTCGACTACCACCCGCTGGCCATCCCGGTGCCGTACAACCACGCCAACGTCGACTCCGACGAGCTGATGTTCTACGTCGGCGGAAACTACGAGGCGCGCAAGGGATCCGGGATCGGCATCGGCTCGCTGTCGCTGCACCCGTCCGGCTTCACCCACGGCCCGCAACCCGGCGCCGCCGAGGCCTCGATCGGCGTGGACTACTTCGACGAGACCGCGGTCATGGTCGACACCTTCCGCCCGCTCGAGCTCGGCGAGGGCGCCGCCGCCTGCGAGGACCCCCGCTACGCCTGGACCTGGTCCCAGCGCGGCCCCGACTGGAGCTAGCGGCGCTGGCTGGAGTACCCGACGCTGGTCACGGGCCCGGCAGAGTCGAGTGCTGTTCATCGTCGCCCGGGTACCTACGCGCGCGCCGTCGAGCAGGGTGCTATCAAACTTTGGTCAAACTCAACGCGGCCGACCGGCCGCCGGCGCGCCGCTCAGATCGGCCCGGTGCTCCCGCGAAGGGTCGCTGTCCGGCGAGACGTCGGCGTCGGCTCGACCGCGAGCGCTCGGCGCGCCGTTACCCTTGCGCGGTGCGCCGTCTTGGTCTCGTTCTTGCCGCCGCCTTGCTGGCCGGGTGCTCGACGGCCGCGCCCGGGGTGCCGGGGCCGGTGGCCGGGGCGGGCGGCGGCGGCGGTTCGGCGCCGGGTCGGCCGCCCGGTGAGGTGGTGCTGACGATCGCAGGGGACGTGCATTTCGCCGAGCGCACGACCGCCCTGCTCGACGATCCTGGCATGGCGTTCGGGCCGATCGCGGAGGTGCTCGCGGCCTCGGACATCGCGATGGTGAACCTGGAGACCGCGGTGACCACGCGCGGCACCGCCGAGCCGAAGCGGTACCTGTTCCGCGCCCCGGCCGCAGCGTATGCCGCGGTCAAGGCCGCCGGGATCGACGTGGTGTCGTTGGGCAACAACCATGCCCTCGACTACGGCCGCGTCGGGCTTGCCGACTCGCTCGAGCATGCCAGGAAGGCCGGGGTGCCCGTGGTGGGCGCGGGTGAGAACGCCGACGCGGCGTTCGCGCCGTGGATCACCGAGGTGAACGGGACGACGGTGGCCGTCATCGGGATCTCCCAGGTGCACGAGCTGGAGAAGACGTGGTCGGCCACGGACTCGCGCCCCGGGGTCGCGCACGCCCGGGATGCGGAGCGGGCCGTCGAGGCGGTGCGGGCGGCGGCCGGCCGGGCCGAGCTGGTGGTCGTCTACATGCACTGGGGTAAGGAGGGCAGCGACTGCCCCACCGCGGAGATGAAGGCGTTCGCGACGACGCTGGCCGGCGCCGGCGCCCACGCGATCGTCGGCACGCACGCCCACCTGCTGCTCGGTGACGGCTGGCTGGGCCGCACCTACGTCGCCTACGGCCTCGGCAACTTCCTGTGGTGGTGGAACGACGCCCACTCCAACGACACCGGGGTCCTGCGGATCACCGTGCGGGACAACAGGATCGCCCGCACCGAGCTGGTCCCGGCCTATATCTCCCGGGACACCGGCCAGCCCCTCCCGGTCACCGGGCCCGAGGCGGACCGCATCACCGCCAAGTTCGCCGCCCTCCGCGCCTGCACCGGCCTGGCCGCCGCATCGTCCTAAGTGGAGCTACCAGGAACCGGCGCCGCCGCCACCGCCGCCGTCGCCGCCACCGCTGCTGCTACTACTGAAGCCGCTGCTCCCGCCGCTCCAGCCGGACGAGGAGCCGGTGCTCGAGCTGACGCTGATCGGTGAGGAGTCCACAGTGGAGGCAAAGGCGGGGTAGCTGTCGAACATGACCGGACGGTCGGACGGGCCCTGGTACCACCCGCTCGGCTCGGCGGCGCCCACCGCGGCGAACTTGCGCGTCCAGTGCTCGGCGAGGCCGAACGCCTGAGCGTAGGGCAGGTAGCGATTGAAGATCGCTTGACGCTCCTCGGCGGCGAGCCGTTCCGCCTCGGCGGTCTCGATGTACCGCCGGAAGTCCAGCACCTGGGCCAGCATCGCCGAGCCGACCGCGGTACGCCCGACCAACCACCGGCTCGGCAGCATCAGCAGCACGAGCACGGTCAGCGTGAACGGCACCCAGAACCACGCAAGGCCCTGATCGAACAGCCAGATCAGCGCGAACACCGACAGGAACAGCAGCGCGCCGCCGTACTTGCGGAACGTGTTGCGCCGCGGATCCCGTACGAACCACCGGCGGTGGACGGCCTCGTCCATCAGCCGGCCGGGCAGCTGACCCAGCGCGTGCCGGAACCCCATCCCGTCCTTGCGGCGGCGGCGCAGGGTGACGGGACCGCCCAGCGCGCCGAGGATCCCGCTTTCGTAGCCGGCGACCACCCCGTCGCCCTCGCCGGTCCGAGCGATCCGGAAGCCCTTCGGCAACTGGGTGACGGTCAGGTGCCCGCGCACGGCCAGATCGGTGACCGCCGCGGAGACCGCGTGCCGGTCCGCCTTCTTGCGCATGATCACCCCGCACAGCGCGGGCGGCACCTTGTCCGGCGGGTCGAACCGGACCGCGGCGGCCTCGCGCTGGGCGAACAGGCGGCGCTTCTGCGGTGCCTTCGACGGGTGATCGGGCAGCAGACCCGGGATGACCCCGGCGAAGTAGCGATCCCGGCCGCGGTAGAACGCCACGCCGAGCACCACAGCGCCGAGTGCGAACAGCGCGACCGTGCCGGCCACCGCGAGACCGGGGATGCCGCTCTCCCGCCCAGGGTGCCGGAGGTTGTCCCAGAACATGCTGACGTAGTCCCGCTTGGCCCGGACGATCGGCGGCGGCACCGTCACGCCGTCCGGCAGCGCGGCGGTGACCGTCACCGCGGACAGCGCCTCGATGCCGTCGGCGGCGAACCGCGCGGTGTTGCCCTCGACCCGAGCGACCGCGCACGGCGTGCCCCGGGCGCCGACCACGCAGCGCACCCGGTCGATGGGGCCGGGCGCGGTGACCGTCACCTCGGCGTGGTCGACCGGGACCTTGCTGTCCTTGCCGAGGGCGTTCCAGAACAGCTCCGGCCGGCCGGCCGGGGCGTTGAGCAGGCCCCGGATCCGGTAGCCGAGCTGGTAGTCGTGGTCGCCGGTGATCTCGCGGTGCTCGTCGCCGACGCGCAGGATCCAGTTCTCGTCGGCGCCGGACGCCTCCTCGTCGCGCACGAACGGCACCGGCCGTCCGTCCATCGTGGCCGTGTCGCCATCGATCTCCAGCGTCCGCGCGTCGTGGGCGTCCAGCGGGTAGTACAGCGGGATGAACCGGAAGATCCCGTGCCGCGGCTCGTCGAAGTGGTACCGGATCCGCTCGGTGACGGCCACCGTCCCGTCGGCGCCCACCTCGGCGTGCACGACGTAGCTGAGCATGCGCTCCCCGCCCTGCTCGGCAGCGGTGGCCGCCGGGGCGGCCAGCACCAGCAGGACGACGCCCGCGAGTAAGCCGACAAGCCTGGTCATGGCAGCTTTATCGCGTACAGCGCGGCAATCCGAACGGCCAGGGGGCGACGAGCGGGATCACGCCGCCCGACCCAAGGACATCACCTGTTCAGCCCACTGGCCGGGCGCACCCGAAATTCCGCGAAACGAGCCTTGAGCTGCGGACGATTCTCATGCAGTCATCCGAGCGTGAGCCGGGGCGCGCGGCATAGGGCCGATCGGGTGATGCCCGCCGGATTTGAGGACGCGCCGTGTCTGGATGCTTACGCCGCCTGGGGATCATCGCCGTCACCGTCGGTCTCGTCGTGGTCGGACCGACCGCCACCCCGGCCAGCGCCGCCGTGCCGCCCGGGTTCACCGACTCCCTGGCGATCGGCGGGCTGACCAACCCGACCGCCGCGGTGTTCGCCCCGGACGGCCGGGTGCTCATCGCCGAGAAGAGCGGGATCATCAAGAGCTACGACTCGCTGGCCGACACCACCGCCACGGTGTTCGCCGACCTGCGCCCGCAGGTCTACGACTTCTGGGACCGCGGGCTGCTCGGCCTCGCCGTCGACCCGCAGTTCCCCGCCGACCCCTACGTGTACGCGCTCTACACCTACGACGCGCTGCAGTGGAACGACGCCTGCCCCACCCCGCCGGGCGCCACCGGCGACGGGTGCCTGACCTACGGGCGGCTGTCCCGGCTGACCATGGGCGCGGGCGGTGTCTCCGTCGGCGAGCAGGTGCTGGTCACCGACTGGTGCCAGCAGTACCCCAGCCATTCCATCGGCACCGTCACCTTCGGCCCGGACGGCAAGCTGTACCTCGGCGGCGGCGACGGCGCGAGCTTCAACTTCACCGACTACGGCCAGGTCGGCAACCCGTGCGGCGACCCGCCCAGCCCGGCCGGGGTGAACCTGGCCCCGCCCGACGCGCGCGGCGGCGCCCTGCGCTCGCAGTCGCCGCGGCGGCCGGCCGGGGAGCCGGTCACGCTGGACGGGACGATCCTGCGGTACGACCCGGACACCGGCGCCCGGTCGATCATCGCCTACGGGATGCGCAACCAGTTCCGGTTCGGCTTCCGCCCCGGCACCGGCGAGCTGTGGGTCGGCGACGTCGGCTGGAGCACCTGGGAGGAGATCAACCGCATTCCCGATGCCACCGACGCGGTCGTGGAGAACTTCGGCTGGCCATGCTACGAGGGCACCGGCCGGCAACCCGGGTACGACGGCGCCAACCTGACGATGTGCGAGTCGCTGTACGCCGCCCCCACGCAGGTCTCGCCGTACTACGCGTACAACCACTCGGCCAAGGTCGTCCCCACCGACCCGTGCCCGACCGGCGGCTCGGCGATCTCCGGCATCGCCTTCGAGAACGGCACCAGCAACTATCCGGCCGCCTACACCGGCGCGCTGTTCTTCGCCGACGCCTCGCGCGGCTGCATCTGGGCCATCCCGCGCGGCGCCAACGGCCTGCCCGACACCGCCGCGATCGTGCCGTTCGTGACCGGCGTGGCCACCCCGGTGCAGACGCTCATCGGGCCCGGCGGCGACCTGTTCTACGTCGCGCTCGGCGCCGGCCAACTGCGCCGGGTGCAGTACCCAGGCGGGCCCAACCGGCCGCCCGACGCGGTCGCCTCGGCCACGCCGACCTCCGGCGTCGCGCCGCTGACCGTGCAGTTCGACGGCACCCGGTCCACCGACCCGGACGCCGACCCGCTGACCTACGCCTGGGACCTGGACGCCGACGGCGCGTTCGACGACTCCGCCTCGGCCCAGCCCGGCTTCACCTACACCCAGGCCGGCGTGGTCAACGCCGCGCTGCGGGTGACCGACCCGGACGGGGCGAGTGACACCGCGACCGTGCCGATCACGGTGGGCGCCTCGTCGGATCCCAACCCGGTGCCGGTCATCGACACGCCCGCCGCCGGCCTGCTCTGGCAGGTGGGCCAGGTCGTGCCGTTCTCAGGGCACGCCACCGACGGGCAGGACGGCGCCCTTGCGGCGTCTCGGCTCAGCTGGCAGCTGACCCTCCAGCACTGCACCGGCCCGACCAACTGCCATGCCCACGTGGTCCAGAGCTTCCCAGGAGTGGCAACGGGTTCGTTCACCGCGCCGGACCACGAGTATCCGTCCTATTTGGATCTGACGCTGACGGCCACCGACTCCGACGGCAACACCGCGTCCACCACCCGCCGGCTGGATCCGCGCACCGTGGTGCTGACCTTCACGTCCAGCCCGAGCGGCGCGCTGCTGGTCGTCGGTGGAACCTCGGCCACCGCGCCGTTCACCCGCACGGTGATCGTCGGGTCGAACAACTCGATCAGCGCGCCAAGCCCGCAGGTCCTCGGCGCGCAGAACCGCCAGTACGACTTCCGGAAGTGGTCCGACGGCGGCGCGCAGACGCACAACATCATCGCGCCGGCGGGCGCGACGACCTACCAGGCGACCTTCAAGCAGACCAGATGATGAGGAGTGAATCGTTGTCGGGTAAAAGACGTGGGCTGATCCTGTCCCTCGCGGTAGGCGTGGTCGCCGCCGGGCTGGCCGCGCTGCCGTCCACAGTGGCCGGTGCGGTGGTCCCGCCCGGGTTCTCCGACACCGCCGTGATCACCGGACTGACCCAGCCGACGGCGGCCGCGTTCGCGCCGGACGGCCGGGTGTTCATCGCGGAGAAGAGCGGCATCCTCAAGGTGTTCGACTCGCTGACCGACACCACGCCCACGATCGCCGCCGACCTGCGTCCCGCCGTGCAGGACTTCTGGGACCGCGGCCTGCTCGGCCTCGCCCTCGACCCGCAGTTCCCCACCCGGCCGTACGCCTACGTCCTGTACAGCTACGACGCGTTGCCCGGCGGCACCCACCCGCGCTGGGGCGACCAGTGCCCGACCCCGCCCGGCGCGACCGACCAGGGCTGCGTGATCACCGGCCGGCTGGCCAAGCTCACCCTCGACGCCACCGGGGTGTCCACCAACGAGCAGGTGCTGATCACCGACTGGTGCCAGCAGTACCCGAGCCACTCCATCGGTTCGGTCGTGTTCGGACCGGACGGCCAGCTGTACGTCGGGGGCGGGGACGGCGCCAGCTTCAACTTCGCCGACTACGGCCAGGTCGGCAACCCGTGCGGCGACCCGCCCGGTGCGGCGGGAACCAACCTGAGCCCGCCGACCGCCCGGGGCGGGGCGCTGCGCTCGCAGTCGCCGCGGCGCCCGGCCGGCGAGCCGACCACCCCGGACGGGACGATCCTGCGGGTCCACCCGGACACCGGCGCCCGGTCGATCATCGCCTACGGGATGCGCAACCAGTTCCGGTTCGGCTTCCGGCCCAACACCAACGAGTTGTGGGCCGGTGACGTCGGCTGGAACACCTGGGAGGAGATCAACCGGATCCCCGACGCCACCGACGCGGTGGTGGAGAACTTCGGCTGGCCGTGCTTCGAGGGCACCGGCCGGCAGTCCGGCTACGACGACGCGAACCTGACCCTGTGCGAGTCGCTGTACAGCGGCGGCGGGCAGACCGCGCCCTACTACGCCTACAACCACAGCGCCTCGGTCGTGGCCGGCGACGGCTGCCCGACCGGCGGCTCGTCGATCGCCGGCATCGCGTTCGAGAACGGCAGCAACTACCCGGCCGCCTACGCCGGCGCGCTGTTCTTCGCCGACGCCTCGCGCGGCTGCATCTGGGCCATGCAGCGCGGCGCCACCGGGCAACCCGATCCCGCCCGGCTGGTGGCGCTGTCCACCGGCGTCGGCACGCCGGTGCACCTGTCGATCGGGCCCGGCGGAGACCTGTTCTACGTCGCGCTCGGCGCCGGCGAGCTGCGCCGGATCAGCTACCCGGGCGGCACGAACCGGCCGCCGACCGCGGTCGCCACCGCCACCCCGTCGGCCGGTCCCGCGCCGCTGACCGTGCAGTTCGACGGCACCCGGTCCACCGACCCGGACGTCGGCGACACCCTGACCTACGCATGGGACCTCGACGGCGACGGCGCCTACGACGACTCCACGGCCGCCCGACCCAGCTACACCTACATCCAGCAGGCGCTGGTCACGGTCGGCCTGAAGGTGACCGACCCGGCCGGGCTGTTCGCCACCACCACGGTCCAGGTGGCCGTGGACGACCCGCCGACGCCGCAACCCGTGGTCACCATCGACGACCCGACCACGGCGCTGCGCTGGCAGGTGGGCCAGACCGTGCCGTTCTCCGGGCGGGCCGCCGACGCCCAGGACGGCACGCTGCCGCCGTCGGCCCTTTCCTGGCGGCTGACCCTGCAGCACTGCACCACGGCGACGAACTGCCACGCCCACGTCGTGCAGAGCTTCCCGGGTGTGGCCTCGGGTTCGTTCGTCGCGCCCGACCACGAATATCCGTCCTATTTGGACCTGACGCTGACCGCGACGGACTCCGACGGCAACTCGGCGAGCACCACGGTGCGGCTGGACCCGCGGACCGTGGTGCTGAACTTCACGTCGAACCCGAGCCAGGTCCTGCTCACGGTCGGCGGCGTCAGCCAGCGGACCCCGTTCAGCCGCACGGTGATCGTCGGTTCGAACAACTCGATCAGCGCCCCCAGCCCGCAGAACGTGCCGCCGCTGAACCTGCGCTACCGGTGGGTGCGCTGGTCCGACGGCGGCGCCCAGACCCACAACATCACCGCTCCGGCGAGCACCGCGACCTACCAGGCCACATACCAGTGGTGCGCCCTGGGCTGCTGAGGTTGTCCCCAGGCTGTGGACAAGTCTGGGGATAATCGAACGTCTGTTCCTGGTTCGCCATCGGGTCCAACTTAGGTTAGCCTAAGTTGGACCTGGAGGTGATTCGTGGCGCGTCGCCCGCCGACACCATGTCCGGGCGAGCGTGCACGCACCATCGCGGCGCTCGGGCCGGCCACGCTGCTGCTGCCGGCCGAGGACGCCAGGCAGCCGGACAAGGTCGCTCCGCTGCTGCACCACGTGCACGCCGACGGGGTGGTGACCGCGCTGCTGCCGGACGACCACGAGCTGGTCGCCGCGGCGCGCGAGCAGCCGGCCGCGATGGCCGAGATCGTGGACCTGGCGCCGGTTCCGCTGCGCGAGCCGGTCCGCGGCCTGCTGTGGATCACCGGCTGGCTACGGGCGGTGCCCGCCGCGGCCGCGCGGGAGATCGCCGTGCGGCTGGCCGAGATCAGGGCCGACCCGCGGCTGCTCGACCTCGGGCACGGCGCGGCCATGGTGCGGCTGAGGCCGGCGTCACTGGTGCTGGCCGACGGCGAGGGCACGCATCCGGTACGGCCGGACGACTTCCTCGCCGCCGAGCCCGACCCGTTCTCCGCCCAGGAGGCGGGCTGGCTGCGGCACCTCGAGCTGTCGCACACCGACGTGGTCGGCATGCTTGCCCGGCATCTGCCGGAGCCGTTGCGCGGCGGGCACATCCGCCCGCTCGGGCTGGACCGGTACGGGCTTCGACTGCGGGTCGAGGCGCTGGACGCCGACCACGACGTGCGGTTAGCGTTCTCGCACCCGATCGGTACCCAGAGGGAGCTGGCCGTCGAGCTGAGGCGGCTGGTCGGCTGCCCGTTCCTGGCCGCCGCTCGGCAGGCACCGTAGTGCCTGACGGTCGCTCAACCCCGAGGGACTCTCCGCATGGTCGAACTGAAAACCGCCGACGAGCTCGCCGTGATGCGTGAGGCCGGCCGGATCGTCGCGGCCGCGCTGGCCGCGGTCCGCGCCGAGGCCCGCGCCGGCGTCACGCTGCTGGAGCTGGACGCCGTGGCCGCCGACGTGATCCGGGGCGCGGGCGCGACGTCGTCGTTCCTGAACTACCACCCGAGCTTCGCGCCCACCCCGTTTCCCGGCGTGATCTGCGCGTCGGTCAACGAGGTGATCGTGCACGGCATCCCGGACGGCTACCGGCTACGCGACGGCGATTTGGTCAGCATCGACTGCGGCGCCTGCCTGGACGGCTTCCACGGCGACTCGGCGATCACATTCACCATCGGCCCGCCGAGCTCGGCCGACGCCACCCTGATGAAGAACACCGAGGCGGCGCTGGAGGCCGGCGTGGCCGCGGCGCGACCCGGCGGTCGCCTCGGGGACGTGTCGGCCGCGGTCGGCGAGGTCGGCCGGGGCGCCGGCTACGGGATCCCGCAGGGCTTCGGCGGCCACGGCGTCGGCCGCCGGATGCACGAGGACCCGTCGGTGCCCAACGAGGGGCGGTCCGGGCGAGGGCTGCCGCTGCGCCCCGGCCTGGTGATCGCCATCGAGCCGATGTTCATGGCCGGCGGCCGGGACCGGTTCGTCACCAAGCCCGACGGCTGGGCGCTGTGCACGGCCGACGGCAGCCGGGCGGCCCACTTCGAGCACACCGTGGCGGTCACCGAGAACGGCCCGGTGGTGCTCACCGCGCCCTGAGGGTCAGGACGGTTCGGTGTGCCACTGCTGCAGCCAGTGGCCGGCACAGCGCCGCACCGTCAGCAGGGCTCCGGCCGTCTTCGTCTCCGGCTGCAGGCACTGGCTCAGGTCTTGGCCGGAGTGGATCCGGGTCCAGGAAAGCCCGCTCGCCTCGCCGAGGTTCTCGACCACCCACTCCATGACCGGACGGTCCTGACAAGGCTGCCAGCGCACCTCGGAAGAGGCCGGTCCGGCGAGGGCGAGACCCAGGCAGCTCCCGTCCGGTCCGACGATGAACCGCGCGCAGCCGTGCGCGGTCTTCCTCGCGGGCCGCAGCGCCAGCAGCGGGCCGGCCTCACCCAGTGTCGGTGGATCTCCAGCGGCAACCGCGAGGCCGGACTCATGGTTCCGCAGCCGGCCCGGCGACCGACTCCCGCAGCCGCCATCGGCGATCGACGGATACCGTTCGATCGTCCATTCCACCGCGCCATCCGGCGCCGCCGTGCACGGGGACTGGAAGATCTGGATGTCCCGGCCCGGGTCGCCGTCCTGCGGTGCCATGCACATTCCGGTGTTGCGGTTCTCGACCAGTACCGTGTCGGATCCCCGGACGCCGACCCGCCGCAGCCGCCATTGTTGGCGGTCATCCCGCGGGTCGCAGCGCTGGAAATGCTGCTCCTGACCGGGTGCGCCATCGGCCGCCAGGCACAGATCGGCACGGATACTGCTACGAATAATCCAGCCGTCGGCCAGCGGCGCCAGCACCAGCGTATGACCGGGGTTGTCGGAGCCGGCGCAGTCCCATTGGTAGATGTCCTCGCCGAGGCGTTCGGAGTTGTCCGGATGACTGTATGCGCCATTCCGGGCCACGCACTTTCCGGTCTTCCTGCTGACCAGTTTCGCGACGAACTCCGCTTCGTGGGGGTAGTCGCCGCCGATCCGAACGCCCGCGGCGCCGACCGCCGGCCGGTCGGTGCGGCCATCGGCGGCCAGCCAGGACACCAGCAGCGCCGACACCGCCACGACCGCGATCGCGCGGGCCGCCGCGGCTGGCCGCGGCACGGGCCTTCCGCTTCGGTGCGGCGGGTAGGGATCGTCCGGCCTGGCGACCCAACCCGTGGCGGTGGTTTCCTTGACCCGCACGGGAACCGGGCGGTATGTCGCCGAGTCGACGGTCTCGCTGTGGCAGACGACGTCGTCGTAGAACCAGCCCGACGCGATGAGGACGAGCACGCCGCGCGACTCGGCGAGGGCCGCCTTGACCGGGGTCGCGTCGAGGAGCCGGAACGCGAAATTGAGGGACGCCCCGGCGAAGCCGTGATCGTCCGCATGGATCTCCCCCGCGTGCAGCACCATACGCAGCCTGATCCGACTCCGCGGATCCTGCCCGGCGTTGTGTTTTTCCAACGCTTCCACCAGCGCGCCGGGCAGATCTTCCACGAATTGCGCCTTGGGGATCTCGGCCGGCGCCAGGATCATGACCCCGTCCCCGCGGTCTTCATGATCGATTTTGTGCCACGGAATACCGGCGACGCGAAACGCCTCCTGAAGCGCGCGATAGAGACCGTCGCGGATGGCAACCTGATGAGGACTTTTCCGGCGCGGATCACCGAACCCCTCGACGTCGACGATAAGAATGGTTCGGTGCACCGCGCGTTTCGAACTCGCCATTCGACCGCGCCTCCCACCGCCGAACCATACCGTTGGTGGCTCGACTGCGCGCCCGGGGTCAGGCGTCGACTCCCGGTGGGAAGCCGCCGGTGGCGACCGGGCCCCAGTCCTGGATGGTGATCCGGATCAGGCACTTGCCCTGCCGGCGCATGGCCTCCCGGTACTCGTCCCAGTCGGAGTGCTCCCCGGCGATCACCCGGAAGTACTCGACGAGCGGTTCGAGCGCCTCCGGCAGCTCCAGCACCTCCGCGGTGCCGTCGACCTGCACGTAGGGCTCGTTCCAGTCGTCGGACAGCACGCATACCGACACGGCCGGGTTGCGCTTGAGGTTGCGGCACTTGGCGCGCTGCGGGTAGCTGGCGACGACGATCCGGCCCTCGGCATCCAGCCCGCAGGTGACCGGCGACAGCTGCGGCCGCCCATCGGCCTTCGCCGTCACCAGGATCGCGCGGTGGCGGGGCCGGATGAACTCGGCGAGGCCGGTCGCGTCGACGATGTCCTCGGTCGCGAACTTTCCTGTCACGGGTTCACTCTGCCACCTCCGGGCGGCCGGTACCGTGCGAGCGTGCGCACGCTGCTGCGGTCGTGGCTGATCCCGGAGCGGACCGGCGGCCCGGAGCCGATCACCGACCCGGCGCGGCGCCGGGTCGTCGTCATCGAGCTGGCCATCGTGTTCGCGATGACGCTCGGCCTGTCCGGCGCGCGCAGCCTGCTGTCGCTTGTGGACTCGCTGGTGCGGCCGGAGCCGCTGAGCCAGCAGTCGGTGGCGCTCAACGTCCCGCAGGCCACGGTCGACCTGATCGACCTGCTCAAGCAGCTGCTGAGCGCGCTGCAGCTGTTCACCTGGGGCGCGCTGGGCCTGTACCTGTTGTGGCGGGCCGGGTTCCGGCTGGCCTCGATCGGCATCGACCGCACCGACCCGCGTCGCGACCTTCGGCTCGGCGCCGGGCTGGCCCTGCTGATCGGCGTCCCCGGGCTCGGCCTGTACCTCCTCGCGTACCACCTCGGCGCCAGCCTCACCGTCCTTCCGTCCACTTTGGATGACACGTGGTGGCGTCCGGTCGTGCTGACCATCTCGGCCGCGGCGAACGCCTGGGCCGAAGAGGTCCTGGTGGTCGGCTACCTGATCTCCCGGCTGCGCCAGCTCGGCCGGGGCGAGAACGCCGCGCTGCTGGTCTCCGCGGTGCTGCGCGGCTCGTACCACCTCTACCAGGGCTTCGGCGGCTTCCTGGGCAACCTGCTGATGGGCCTGATCTTCGGCCGGCTGTGGCAGCGCACCGACCGGCTCTGGCCACTGGTCATCGCGCACACCCTGCTCGACGTGGTCGCCTTCGTCGGCTACACGCTGCTCCGCGACCGGGTCGGCTGGCTGCCCTAACCGGCGAGCAACCCGATCCCGACCGACACCACGCCGAGCGTCAGGGCGGCGGCGCCGGCGCCGATCAGCCAGACGAACCGGTTCGGCCTGGTGATCTCGCCCGTGCCGATCAGTGCGGAGGCCGCGAAGCCACCGGGGATCAGGATGGCCGCGACCGGGACGCCGAGCCGGCCGGTCCAGCCGAAGAACCCGGTCAGGCCGGCCGCGTCGGACAGCAGCAGGCACAGCAGGCTCAGGATGACCAGCACGCCGGCATGCGCGTGCATGGCCCGGGCGAAGGCCTTCTGGAAGTCGGTGAACCCGAACTGGCCGCGGTGGATGCGCAGCAGGAAGTTGCCGCCGAACTCGACGGTCACGATGGTCAGCAGCAGAACGCCGGCGATGTAGCGGCTGGCGTCGGTGAGCGCGAGTGTCATGACCCGGGACGTTACATCGTTTCATAACAGCGTTTCAATACTCTGACCCGTACTTTCGGACACAATGAGGGCAATGGGTGATCTCGGCGAGTACCGCAGGAAGCGCGACCCGCGCCGCACACCGGAGCCGGTGCCGGCGCAGGACGCGCTGCCGGCGGGCAACGACGACACGTTCGTCATCCAGGAGCACCACGCCCGGCGGCTGCACTGGGACGTGCGGCTGGAGCGCGGCGGGGTGCTGGTCTCGTGGGCGGTGCCGAAGGGGCTGCCCGAGGTGCCCGGCGACATCCGGCTTGCCGTGCACACCGAGGACCACCCGATGGAGTACGCCACGTTCGAGGGCACGATCCCCAGGGGCGAGTACGGCGGCGGCCGGATGTTCATCTGGGACCGCGGCCGGTACGAGACGATCAAGTGGAGCGAGCGCGAGGTCCAGGTCGTCTTCGACGGCGGGCGGGTCAAGGGCAAGTACACGTTCTTTCGCAGCGGCCGCGACGGCAAGGACTGGATGGTGCGGCGCTCGGACCCGCCGCAGCGGTCGGATTGGGAGCCGCTGCCCGAGCTGCTCGAGCCCATGTTCGCCGTGCCGGGCGTGCTTCCGGCGCCCGACTCCGACGAAAGCTGGGCGTACGAGTTCAAGTGGGACGGGGTGCGCGCGCTGGCCAGGGTGGAGGGCGGGCGGCTGCGGCTGCACGCCCGCAAGGGCAACGACATCACCGCCCGCTACCCCGAGCTGCGGCTGCTCGGCGAGGAGCTGGGCAGCACGCAGGTCTGGCTGGACGGCGAGATCGTCGCACTGGTGGACGGGCGGCCCACCTTCTACGCGCTGCAGAGCCGGATCCACGCCGAGGGCGAGCGGGCGATCCGCCGGGCGATGGCCGAGGTCCCGATCACCTACCTGGTCTTCGACGTGCTGCACCTGGAGGGCCGGTCCTGCCTCGAGCTGCCCTACGCCGACCGGCGCCGGCTGCTGGAGGCGCTCGAGCTGTCCGGGCCGCACTGGCACACCGCGCCCAGCTACCCGGGTGAGGGCGCCGCGGTCGTCGAGGCGGCGCGGGAGCAGCGGCTCGAGGGCGTGATCGCCAAGCGGCTGTCCTCCCGGTACTTCCCGGGCCGGCGCTCGGCGGACTGGATCAAGATCGCCGAGATCCGCCCGGTCGAGGTCCTGGTCGGCGGCTGGCGGCCGGGCGAGGGCAAGCGGTCGGACACGCTCGGCTCGCTGATGGTCGGGGTGCGCACCGCGGCCGGGCTGCGCTACGTCGGCCAGGTCGGCACCGGGTTCACCGAGGAGGTGCTGCAGGCGCTGATCGTTCGGCTGCGGTCGCTCGAGCGCAAGACCTCGCCGTTCGTCAACGAGGTGCCGCGGGACCGGTCGAAGGGGGCCCACTGGGTGCGTCCCGAGCTGGTCGGCGAGGTGGAGTTCCTCAACTGGACGTCGGACGGCCGGATGCGCGCGCCCCGCTGGCGGGGGCTGCGCTCGGACAAGGACCCCGAGGACCTGGAGATCATGGAGCTGCCCGATGGCCGGTGAGAACGTGCTCGTCGCGGTCGAGGGCAGGCGGCTCCAACTGTCCAACTTGGACAAGGTGCTGTACCCGTCGGACGGGTTCACCAAGGGCGAGGTGATCGACTACTACTCCCGGGTGGCGCCGGTGCTGCTGCCGCACCTTGCCGGCCGGCCACTGACCATGCGCCGCTACCCCGACGGCGTGGATGGCCAGTCGTTCTACGAGAAGAACGCCGCGCGGCACGCCCCGGACTGGGTGCGCACGGTCACCGTGGACACGCCGGGCAGCTCGACCGGCGCCGAGACCCTGGACTTCGCCGTCGTCGACGACCTGCCGACGCTGGTGTGGGCGGCGCAGATGGCCTCGCTTGAGCTGCACATTCCACAGTGGACGGTCGGGCCGCGGGGCGGGCGGAACAACCCGGACCGGCTGGTGTTCGATCTGGACCCGGGCCCGCCGGCCACCATCGTCGAGTGCTGCCGGGTCGCGTTGCTGCTGCGCGAGAAGCTGCGCGCCGACGGGCTCGAGCCGGTCGCGAAGACCAGTGGCTCCAAGGGAATGCAGCTCTACTGCACGGTCACCACCACCGCGCCCAAGCAGGCCTGGGGCTACGCCAAGGAGCTGGCCGAGCAGCTCGCCGCCGAGCACCCTGGCCTGATCGTCGCCAGGATGGCCAAGAACCTGCGCCCCCGCAAGGTGTTCATCGACTGGAGCCAGAACCACGAGTACAAGACCACGGTCGCCCCGTACTCCCTCCGGGCCCGCGAGCGGCCCACCGTGTCCACCCCGATCACCTGGGCCGAGGTGGAAAGCTGCCGGGAGCCGGGAGACCTGGTGTTCACCGCCGACGACGTGCTCGACCGCGTCGACGAGCACGGCGACCTCTTCAAACCCTTGCTGCGGAAGAAGAACCCGCCCAAGCTCACCGCGTTGAAGTCAAGGTGAGGGCCGAGCCGAAAGCACTACTCGTCGCTGGCGGCCGGCGGTGGCCGGACACCGACCCGTCGGCCCGGCCTCGGCGCCGGGAAGCCCTCACAGAGTCAACGGCGCCGAGCCGAAAGCGACGTTGAACCGGTCGCACCAGATGACCGCGCTGCTGATCCCGTTGAGGTCGGCGTCGGCCGGGATCGGGTAGTTCTGGTTGCCGTCGGTGGCCTTCATCTCGCCGAGCGCCACGTAGCGCCCGTCGTCGAAGCTGCCCCAGTCGCCGCCGGCGGGCTGGTCGGTCAGCCACACGTGCACGTCCGGTCCGTCCGATGTGGAGAAGTTCTCCAGGCGCAGCACCCGGGACCCGTCGGCCAGCTTCAGCACGCGCGCCGTGCCGCGGGTGGCGTGCTCCCCGTCGACGAACGCGCCCTCGGCGAGCACCTCGTTCTGCGGTGGGGCCGCGGGCTTCGCGGCCGCGCTCGTCGGGTCCTCGGCGGGCTGGGCCGGCTGCTCGATCCGGGGGGCGGCGACCGGCTCGGCCTCGTCGACGTGGCTGCTGGTGAACGCCCGCCACGGCTCGAACACCAGCAGGCCGACGACGAGCCCGACCGCCAGAACGGACAGCACGGCCCAGGTCACCGGGCGACGAAGCAATCGGCGCATGCGTCCATCGTGCCCGGTCCACCCGCGACATGGCCTTACCAACTGGTTACGCTCGAACCTCGTGACAGCCCAGCCCGCCCCGGAGCTCACCGCCGAGCACTGGCCGGCGCCGCGCGCCGACAGCGAGGTGGGGCCGCTGCGCGCGGTCCTGCTGCACCGCCCCGGCGCCGAGCTCAAGCGCCTCACCCCGCGCAACAACGACCAGCTGCTGTTCGACAGCATCCCGTGGGTCGGCCGGGCCCAGGAGGAGCACGACGCGTTCGCCGACGTGCTGCGCGCCCGCGGCGCCGACGTGCTGCTGCTGTCCGACGCCCTGGTGACCGCGCTCGGCGACGAGCGCGCCCACGCCGCGGCGGCCAGCACCGCCGTCGACCACCGCCGGCTCGGCAACGAGCTGGCCGAGGCGCTGGCCTCCTATCTGTCCACTGTGGACGCTTCGGCGCTTGCCGACGTGCTGATGGCCGGCATGACCTTCGAGGAGCTGCCCGCCGCCGAGGGCGCGTCCCTGGTCCGCAGGATGCACCACCCGCACGACTTCGTCGTCTACCCCCTGCCCAACCTGCTGTTCACCCGCGACTCCTCGGTCTGGATCGCCGACCGCGTGGCCATCGCCTCGCTCGCCATGCCGGCCAGGACCAGGGAAACCGCGCTCCTCGACCTGATCTACGCCTACCACCCCCGGTTCCGCACCGCCGGCCGCGCCTACGGCGCCCACTCCGCCCCCGTCGAGGGCGGCGACGTCCTGCTGCTCGGCCCCGGCGTCCTGGCCATCGGCGTCGGCGAGCGCACCACCCCCGCCGGCGCGGAATCGTTGGCGCGCTCGGTCTTCTCCGACGGCCTCGCGCACACCGTCCTGGCCGTGCCCATCGCCCAGGACCGCGCCACCATGCACCTGGACACCGTCTGCACCATGGTCGACCGCGACGCCGTGGTCATGTACCCCGCCGTCCGCGACACCCTCCAGGCCTACCCGCTGCGCCCCGACGGCATCGACGGCGTCCGCGTCGACGGCCCCGTCCCGTTCCTCGAGGCCGCCGCCACCGCCATGGGCATCGACCGGTTGCGGGTGATCGACACCGGCCTGGATCCGGTGACCGCCGAACGCGAACAATGGGACGACGGCAACAACACCCTCGCCGTCGCCCCCGGCGTCGTCGTCGCCTACGAACGCAACGTGGAAACCAACGCCAGACTGGAAGAGGCCGGCATCGAAGTCCTCCGCATCGGCGGCTCCGAACTGGGCACCGGCCGCGGCGGCCCCCGCTGCATGTCCTGCCCCATCACCCGCCTGCCGGTCTAACCGACCAGGTCATCAAGAGCGTCGGACCCCGGCCGATGCTGCCCCGGTGAACTTGCACGTGTTCGTCGATGAATCCCCCCGCGGCAGTCAGTACCTCCTGGCCGCCGCCTTGCTACGCCCCGGCGACCTTGCCTCGACCAGAGCCCTGATGCGCAGCCTCACGGTGGCCGGTGCGCGCAAGGTGCACTTCAAGCACGAACGAGACTCGATCAAGAAGGACATCGTCGCCGCTCTGGTCTCCGCACGGGCGAGAGCACGGGTCTACCTGGGCTGTGGCGAACCCGAGACGGTTGGCGAACTTGTGCTGCGTGCACTGGTCACCGATCTTGCATGGGCGGGCATGCGCCGGATCGTCCTCGATTCCCGCGGGCAGGAGCGGGATCAGGTGGACCGCCGCATCATTCGGTCAACCCTGGTCGCGGCGGGCATCGATACGGAGACCGTCACGTACGAACATCTGCAGTCCCACGAGGACCCGGCACTATGGGTGGCCGATGCCGTCGCGTGGTGTCACGGAGCCGGCGGCGATTGGCGGCGACGCATCGGCCCGATGGTGGAGTCGGTCGTTGATCTCGGCCCGGCAGATCGGCGGTCATCGACACGGTAGACAGCGCGAAGCCCGGGCGCTGGGCGTCCACCCAGTCCTGCCCGGGCTCACTTCCTCGGCCTAGTGGCCTCGGCTACCAACACCATACACCCATGACGGCGCAGGATGGCCGGTCATGGCTGCCAGGAGGGGTTTATCACCTGATAGAGGACCTCGTCGTCGAAGTCGGACTCGCCGAGGGAGAAGGCGGTGGGGTTGGTGCAGACGTGGGTGAAGCCGGCTTGCTCGGCGGCGTGGCGGGAGGCGGTGTTGGTGGCGGCGGTGCTGATGGTGATGCGGCGTTTGCCGAAGCCGCCCGCGGCGACCGGGCGGAAGGTCCAGTCGACGACGGCGCGCAGGGCCTCGGTGAGGATGCCGCGGCCGCGGGCGTCGGGGTGGATGACGTAGCCGGGTTTGACCTCGGTGTCGTCGAGGCCGGCGAGGTCGAACAGCTGGATCCGGCCGAGGGGCACGTCGGTGGAGCGGTCGGCGATGATCCAGTTGATCGTCGCGCCGGCGGCGGCCTGCTCGCGGATGCGCAAGACGCACGCCGCGGGGGTGGGTGGGCGGGCGGCGGGGATGCGGCCGGCCCAGTGGAGGCTGCGCTCGTCGTGGATCATCTCGAAGAGGCGGCCGGCGTCGGAGTCGACGACGGGGCGCAGCCGCAGGCGGTCGGTCTCGAGGACGGGCGGGTCGTACCAGACGGTCTTGGGCTCGCGGGTGTCGGTGGCGCGCAGCGAGCCGAGCCAGGTGTCGCGCCGCTCGCCGCGCTGCACCTTGAGCTCGGCGACGGTGCCGTCGAAGCTGAACCCGTTGGCCCACACCGCCTTGCGCGACCCCCAGTTGCCGACGAAGGCGTACCAGAGGATCACTTCGAGGTCGCGCTCGGCGAACCCCCAGTCCACGATCAGCTTGATCGCCCGGCGGCAGACGCCGCGGCCGCGCGCCCCGGGGTGCACCGAGAAGCCGATGTCGGCCACCCCCTCCTCCCCCGGCAGCAGGCCGATGCCGCCCGCGCAGCGGCGCACGCCGTCGTGGTGCTCGGCCTCGATGGCGAACACCAGGTTGGTGCCGGTCTCCCAGCCCTCCGGGGCGGTCTTGGTGATCCAGATGATCGCGTCGTCGCGGTTGTACGGGCTCGGAATCGTCGTCCACGCAACGGTTTCCGGGTCGACGCAGTTCTCGACGGTCGGGTCCAGGTCGTCCAGGGCGTACGGGCGCAGGGTCACCACGCCGTCGGTGAGCACCGGCACGTCGTCGGGGTAGGCCATGCCCCATCGTCGGCATGGCCGCCCGACGCCGCAAACGGGTTTACGGCTCCTGGACGCCGGGTTGGCCGTCCAGCACCACGAAACGCTTGCGGACCGAGAGGGTCACGTTGGCCGGGTTGCGCTCGCGGACCGAGGACACCTTCATGAAGTCGGCGGTCAACTGACCGGCATTGGCGGTCACCCGGACGTAGCCGCGGTGGTTGCCGACGTAGTACAGGTGC
The DNA here is from genome assembly GCF_035942955.1 of Actinophytocola sp. Classification (GTDB taxonomy): domain Bacteria; phylum Actinomycetota; class Actinomycetes; order Mycobacteriales; family Pseudonocardiaceae; genus DASYTH01. The sequence goes on from NZ_DASZCQ010000192.1 coordinate 20,129, forward strand.
GGGTTGTTCGGGATCTGCGGCGAGACGTTCTCGGTGGCGTCCCCGCCGCTGGTGACCGAGGTGGTGACCAGCTCGGTGCCGACGAACGGTGAGCTGTGGTTGAAGTAGTTGAGCCGCAGGTTGTTCGCCCAGTGCCGGTGCACGTCTCCGGTCAGCACCACGGGGTTGCGCACCCCGCGGTCCACCCAGCCCTGGGTGATCCGCTGCCGGCTGGCCCGGTAGCCGTCCCAGGCGTCGGTGCTCACGTCGCAGGTGCCCGAGGCGCCGTCGGTGTCCCGCTGGGCGAAGAACACCTGCTGGCCGAGGAAGTCCCAGCGCGAGCCGCCGGCGGCCAGGCCGTCGAGCAGCCAGGTCTCCTGGGCGGCACCGGTCAGCGTGCGGTCGGTGCGGGCGATCTCCGTGCAGTTGCCGGCCGGCGCCTGCTTCCACCGGTACTGCCGGGTGTCCATCATGTGGAAGCGGGCCAGGGTGCCCCAGGAAACCCTGCGGTACAAGGGAATCGCGGAGTTGACCGGCTTGGCCGCCTTGGGCAGCGGCATGTTCTCCCAGAAGGCCTGGAACGACGCCTGCTTGCGGGCGGCGGTGACGTCGGAGCTGACGCCCCACCAGTTGTTCTTCAGCTCGTGGTCGTCGAACACGACCAGCCACGGCGCGGCGGCGTGCGCGGCGTTGATGTCCGGGTCGGTGCGGATCTGGGCGTACCGCAACCGGTACTCGCCGAGCGCGTCGACCTCGTCGAAGTCGACGTACCAGCGCACCCGGTTGGCCGCGGCCATGCCGGAGGCCTTCTCGTACATGTAGTCGCCGAGGAACAGGATCAGGTCCGGGTCGTTGGCGGCCATGAACCGGTGCGCGTGATACCAGCCTTCCTCGTAATGCTGGCAGGACGCGAAGGTGAACTTCAGCGAGGACGGGGTGGCGCCGGCGGCGGGCGCGGTCCGGGTCCGGCCGACCGGCGAGATGAACCCGTCGGCCCGGAACCGGTAGAAGAACTCGGCGCCGGCCGGCAGCCCGCGCGGCTCGGCGTGCACGCTGTGCCCGTCGGCCGGGACCGCGGTCTCGGTGCCGGACGCGACGACGTTGGTGAAGGCCTGGTCGGTGGCCACCTGCCACTCGACGGGGACGTTGCGGGTGCCCATCCCCCCGCCGATGTCCAGCGGGGCGGTGGCCAGCCGGGTCCACAGCACCATGCCGTCCGGCCGGGGATCGCCGGAGGCCACGCCGAGCCCGAACGGGTCGCGGACCGCGGCCACCGCCGGCGGGCCGGACGCGCTCGACGAGCCGGACAGGGCGACGGCGCCACCGGCGGCCAGGCCGGAGACAAGGAACAGGCGGCGGTTCAGCTTGTTCATGATCGGTCTCCTTCAGGCGTAGTCGGTGATGGTGGCGCCGCAGGTGCTGAGCAGGACTTCCTTGGGACCGCCCTCGCCGAGGCAGACGCGGTAGGTGACCCAGGCCCCCTCCGGGAACTCGAGGTTGGCCGTGACGCTGGTGCCGTTGCCGTTGGAGTTCCAGATCAGGTGGGGGCCGGAGCCGTCCGGCAGCCAGTACAGGGCCACGGCCGAGTGCCCGTCGGCCAGCTGGTCGAAGACCGTGAACACCTCGCCGTACGAGGTGAACGTCGCCCGGCCGGCGCAGCCGGCGTCCGCGGTGCACCGCGAGCTGTCCGCGGCCGCGGCCGACGCGCCGGCCATGGTCAGGATGCCGGCGGCCGCGGCGATGAGTAGGGCCTTGCGAGCGGTGGGCATGGGCGCCTCCTCGAGCAGGGTTGTCGTTAGGCATTTTCGAAGGAGGAGGGCCTTCAGTGGAAGAGCAACGTCTTCACAGTCGGCGATCGACTGTATGTTGACGCCATGATGAGCAAGTTCCACCAGGCACTGCAGGAGCAGGTGCGCAACGAGTTCACGGCGTCGCAGCAGTACCTGGCGCTCGCCGTCTGGTTCGACGGGGAGGACCTCCCCCAGCTGGCCAAGCACTTCTACCGGCAGGCGCTGGAGGAGCGCAACCACGCCATGATGATCGTGCAGTACCTGCTGGACAACGACATCCAGCCGACGATCCCGGGGGTCGGCGAGGTGCGCAACAACTTCAAGGACGCCGCCGAGCTGGTCGAGCTGGCGCTCAACCAGGAGCGGGCCGTCACCGACGAGGTGATCGGGCTGGCCAAGACCGCCCGCGACGAGGACGACTACAAGGGCGAGCAGTTCATGCAGTGGTTCCTCAAGGAGCAGGTCGAGGAGGTCGCGCAGATGACCACGCTGCTCAACGTGGTCCAGCGCGCCAACGGCAACCTGTTCGACGTGGAGAACTTCCTCGCCCGCGAGTCGGTCGGCGACGGCGGCTCCGACTCCCTTGCGCCCCGCGCCGCGGGTGGCGCGCTCTAGCTACTCGGCGCAGGGCTGGTCCGCCAGATGCAGGATGATGTCCGACACGTGCTCGTGGTCGGAGAAGCCGAGTCGGTAACGGGCCGCGGGGTTTCCGGGGACCTGAACGGTGAGGGCACCGAACTCGGGCAGAAGGTCGAGCCGGAGGTCCGGGTAAACCTCCTTGACCCGCTCGGCGGGCCAGCCGATCTTCACGCCCTCCGCGGTCCGCACCCGCTCTTCCGGAGCGATCGCCTCGACGCCCCGGTCCGGCGAGATGAACACGCGGCCGACCCGCTTTCCGCGCCGGTACAAATCGTAACTACGGCAGGGCGGGTCCGGCGGCTGGTCCTCCCGGACATATCCGGCCGCCCTGGCGTCGGCGAAGGTCATTCCCAGCTGGAGTCCGCCGTAGCCGTTCGGGCCGAGGATCCGCGGCGAGACCTTCGCCGGCTGCGACGGGTGGCTCGTGGTGTCGGCGCCGGCGTCCGCCCACCCGACCGCGAGCCCGACAATAATGGTAAAAATTGCACCAGAAATACGCCTGGTAAACCTGTTCATTTTGATGGTCCTATCCTGAGCCCCTGCGTCCCTTGAGACGTGCGGATCAGCGACAGGTTGCCACGAAAATGCCTCGGAATATCGATCAACGGATGGTGATCTGGCGGCCGAGCAGGCCGTCGCGGGCGCGACGCTCGTCCGCGGTGAGCGGCTCGGAGTCCAAAGAGGACAGTGCATCGGCGAGCCGGGCGCCCAGCGCGGCGACGGGCTCTTGCCACTCCCGGGCGTGCGACTCGGGGTCGAGGTCCCAGACCGGGACGAGCAGGCCGTGCGCGCGGAACGAGCCGGCGTACCGGGAGCCCTCGCCGAGGGCCAGCTCACCGCGCGCGGACAGCCGGGCAAGGGCGGCCAGCAGGCGCTCCTCCGGCTCGGGACGCACCCAGCGCAGGTGCGCCTTGTCCCCGGCGTTCACCCAGTAGGCGGCCGGCCCGATCCGCTCGGTCGGCAGGATCGCGCCGTTCGCCCGCTCGAGGGACAGCGCCACCTCGCCGGTCGGCTCCGTGTCCGGGGGCATCCACCAGGAGAAGTCGGGGTGCAGCTGGGGCTCGATGGCCCCGTCGGCGGCCAGCAGGTCCTGCAGCCGCGCACCGTCGGTGTCTTCGGCGGCGTCGACGATCGGCAGCACCTGGCCCGGCTCGGCGGACAGCGCCCACCGGATGGCCCTCGCCACGTCCCGGCTCACGTCGCTGGACCGGGTCTGCACCTGCATCCCGATCAGCGCGGCGCCGTCGTTGCGGACCACGGCCGCGGCCGCCATCGGCAGCACGGTGCCGAGCGACACCTGGCGGTCCGCCGGGCCGGCAAGGGGGAGCGGCGCGGTCGCCGACGGCACGAACTCGCGCAGCGCCACCAGCTCGCACTCGCCGGCCAGTCCGTCGAACGGGCGCGCCACCGGGACGTCGGCCGCCCCGCCGGACGCGCCGTGACACGCCTTGTACCGCTTGCCAGAACCGCAGGGGCAGGCCTGGCGCGGGTTGATGCCGGACGGGTCCCTACGGGCCTGCTTGCCGGCGGATCGCTTGGACACGGGGGCTCCTTGTCGACCTGGCTTACCGGGCCGCGACGTTACCGGCTGCGCCGCCGTCGAGGATGGCGCGGGTGGCTCCCGGGGCGTTGGTGGCCAGGAACCGCACCCCGATGCGCTGGCAGAGCAGGATGTCCGCCGCGTCGTCCACGGTCCAGCAGTACGTGTCGTGGCCGCGGTCGGCGGTTCGCGCCACGTAGTCCGGGTCGGCCCGCAGCGCCTCGATGCTGGGCCCGGCGTAGTCCGCCGCAGGCGGCAGCGTGGCGTCCCGGCGCAGCCGCGCGAGCGGGCCGAGCAGCAGCACGGTCGGCAGCGTCGCCGAGTGCCGCCGGACCCGGCCGACCGCCCTGGCGGAGAACGACATCACCACGACCGGAGACTCCTCTTTGGACGGTGGGGCGGCCAGCCCGTACCGGCGCAGCAGCGCGATCAGCTTGGCCTCCACGAGCCCGGCGTAGCGGACCGGGTGCTTGGTCTCCACGAACAGCCGGGCCCCGGTGTCGACGACGAGCGCGAGCAGGGCCTCAAGGGTGAGCAGCCGCTCGGGCTTGGCCGTGCGGTGGGTCAGGACGAGATCGTCGGCGTGCTCCGGCGGCTCGGCGTGCCAGCCGCCGTAGTCCAGCTCGGCCATGCGCTCGAGGCTGAGCGTGCTGACCACGCCGCGGCCGCTCGACGTGCGGTCCACCCGGCGGTCGTGATGGCACACCAGGTGCCCGTCCCTGGTCAGGCGGACGTCGCACTCCAGTCCGTCGGCCCCCTGCTCGAGCGCGAGCGCGTAGGCGGCGAGCGTGTGCTCGGCTCGGTGCGCGGACGCGCCCCGGTGCGCGACGACGTCGGGCAACACGCCCGGGATCATCGCACGGCCGGTTTACCGTTGGCTTATGAGCGACTTACCGTTCGACCCGAGCGACCCGGGGTTCATCGCCGATCCCTACCCGGTGTTCGCCGCCCTGCGCGAACGGGGTGAGGTGCACCGGCATCCCGGGCTCGGACTGGCCGTTGCGGTGTCCCACGCGGCGTGCTCGGAGCTGCTGCGGGCCCGGCCGCTCGGGCGGATCTGGGTGGACAAGGAGCCGGCCGGGCGGTTCGCCGCGTTCAACCTGTTGCACCGCAACTCGTTGCTGGAGAGCGAGCCGCCGCGGCACACCCGGCTGCGCAGGCTGATCTCGGCGGCGTTCGCGCGTGGGCACACCGTGCGGCTGCGGCCGTGGGTCGGCGACCTCGCCGGGCGGATGGTCGACGGGCTCGCGGCCGCGATCGCCGCGGACGGCGCCGCCGACCTGCTCGAGCACCTGGCGGCCCCGCTGCCGATCGAGGTGATCGGGGAGCTGCTCGGCGTGCCGGAAGCCGACCGGCCGAGACTGCAGCCCTGGTCCAACGCGATCGTGAAGATGTACGAGTACGGCCTGCCGGCCCGGCGCGCCGGCGCGGCGGAGCGGGCGGCCGTGGAGTTCGTGGCGTACCTGCGGGAGCTGGCCGGCAAGCGGGCGGTCGAGCCGGGCGACGACCTGATCAGCGACCTGGTCGCGGTGCGGGACGGCGGCGACCGGCTGACCGACGACGAGCTGGTCGGCACCGCGGTGCTGCTGCTCATGGCCGGGCACGAGGCGACCGTCAACGTGATCGGCAACGGCGTGCTGGCGCTGCTGCGTCACCGCGACCAGTGGGACCGGCTGGTCGCCACCCCGGACCTGGCGCCGCTCGCGGTCGAGGAGCTGATCCGGTTCGACGCCCCGCTGCAGCTGTTCGAGCGGACCGCGACGGCCGAGACGTCGATCGCCGGGCACGTCGTGCGCCCCGGCGAGAAGATCGCCGCCCTGCTCGGCGCCGCGGCCCGCGACCCCGCGGTGTTCGCCGACCCCGACCGGCTCGACGTCGGCCGAACCCCCAATCCCCACCTGGGTTTCGGCGCCGGCATCCACTACTGCGTCGGCGCCCCGCTGGCCCGCGTGGAGATCGCCGCCGCCCTGGACGCATTGCTCACCAGGCTGCCCGACCTGCGGCTCGCCGAGGAACCGCAACGCCGCCCCGAGTTCGTCATCCGCGGGCTGCGCACCCTGCCGGTGACCGTCACGCCGACCTCGTGAGTTGGCTGATTCGCTGGGCGGAGACTCCCAGGATCCGGGCCGCGTCCTGTTTGGACATTCCGCTGCTCAACATGTTTCCGACGGCACGGCGCACCTTTTCCGCGGCGCGGCGCTGGGCCTGCTCGGCCTCACGAGCCTCCTGCCGGGCACGTTTGATCTCCTCGCCGAGATCGCCGGGCACCTCGAACTCGATCTCGACGCGCACGTCCTCGAGTGGGACCTCCTTCATGATCGCCACGAGATCCGTTGCCATGCGCTGAGCCTCGGCCGTGGAGCGACCCTGGGTCGTTCCGACGCCATGCACCTCGACGACCCACCACCTGTCCTCGCGGCGCGCCGTGGCCTGATAGGTCTTCATCGCAACCACCCGTCCGGAAGGCATGCCATCTGCTTGCCGATGCTGCGAACGACTCGGCGGTGATCGTGCGGTGGTGGGGTACCGGTGCCGTGTGCTCCCCGCAGGGACACGCGAACACCTCATGCCCTCCCGAGTTGCGAAGAGGCTCGCATCCGTGTGACCGCAGCGCCGAGACCACCTTGGTCCGCTTCATCGGTTTGAACACCACAAAGCTACGCTAGGGCCACTTGAAGGTCAAGGTTAAGACCCCCTAGAGGGGTTCACTCGAACGTGGCTACAGGGAAGCGCGCAGCTCCGTCAGGGCGGTGGCGGGGAAGGTCAGGGCGCCGGCGAAGGGGTTCTTGGAGTCGCGGACGGCGATGACGGGGCCGGCGAGGGCGATCTCGACGCAGTTGTCGTTGGTGCCGGTCCCTCCGCTGCGGCTGCTCTTGCGCCAGGTCAGCCCCTGCAGGTCCACAGTGGACACGTGGCTCGCCCTCTTTCATGCCGGAACGTAGAGCTGCAGAGCCAGTCGCTCGATCAGCGCCACCGAATCCGCCTGGTTGAGCGCATCGGAGCGAAGCTGGTCGAACGTCAGTCTAGCCTCGCGGACCTCATACTCGTTCTCGATGTGCAGCGCCCCGGTCACGTAGGCGTGGTAGAGCAGCGCCTGGTCCTCCGGCTCGGGGAAGTCGAGCAACGTGAACGCGCCGTCCATGACGCCGTACGCCTGCGCCTCCAACGGAAGCACCTGCAGGTGGACCGTGGGCAGCTCCGCCATCTCCATCAGTTGCCGCAGTTGCGCGTGCATCACCTGCGGGCCGCCGACCTCGCGGCGCAGGGCCGCCTCGTCGATGATCGCGACCAGCTCGAGCGGCTCCTCCTCGTTGGTGAGCCGGTGCTGGCGGATCAACCGCACCGACACCTCGCTCTCCAACTGCTCGGCGGTTCGGCGTCGCCGGCTGCCTTCGATGAGCGCGCGGGCATAGTCCCCGGTCTGCAGCAGGCCGGGCAGGTGCTGGCAGGTGTACTCGGAGACCCGGCTGGCCTCGGTCTCCACGTCGACGTAGCCCATGTCCGCGACGCCGTAGGCGGTGAACCAGCGGGGCTTCATCGCGTCGCGGGCCGCGTCGAGCAGGCCCTCCTCCCACTGGTCGTAGAGATCCATCATCGAGCGGAGCACGTGGATGTTGGGCCGGCTCGCGCCCGTCTCGAGGCGGAACACCCCGGAGCGGCTCATATCCAGCCGGGCCGCCGCCTGCTCGAGGGTGAGGCCGGCCCGCTCGCGCATGGCGCGCAGCCGCTTGCCGAGGCGGCGACGGCGGAGCGGCGGCTTGCGGTACGTGTTCACGAGGACTCCCCATGTCACTGTGGGTGTCCACATGATCGCACCGGGAATTCCGGTAACGGAATCTCAGCGCACGGCGCCCGCGGGGCGGCCGGGCCGCAGCGGCGGGTCGGGGGCGCCGTCGATCTTGATGACCCGCATGAGGCGGACGCTGGCCGGGTCGATGGGGGCGAGCAGGGCGGTCAGCGCGCGCACGACCAGCGCGGTGAGCGCGGCGACGGCGGCGGCGGCCAGGTAGGTCGCGGCGTTGAGCAGGACGCCGTCGGCCTGGGCCTGCACGCCGGAGCGCAGCCGCCACAGCAGGGTGGCGGTGAACAGCAGGCCACTGAGCGCCCAGGTCACCCACCACCAGACGATCAGGCGGCCGGGCCTTGGGCGGTCGGTGACCGGGCGGCGCAGCACGGCGTGCTCCAGCTCGGCCAGCACCGACCCGGGCACCACCAGGTTCAGCCCGGGGATCACCAGGCACGCCAGCACCTGCCAGTCCGGCCGGGCCGGCTCGTGGCCACCGAGGTCGGTGGCGGCGCCGCGGGCCTGGATCAGCCACCACAGGGTCAGGCCGAGCGCGAGCAGGCCCATCCCGATGGCCAGCACGGCCCCGGCCACCACGAGGGCGTCGGAGGTGGTGACGACGCTGCGGGACAGCGCCCCGGTGCGGCTCTGCACCAGCAGCACGTACCGCCACACCTCGGCGGCCGCGGCGAACACCGCCACCGCGGCCATCATCCAGAGCGCGACGGCGGCCTGCCTGGCCAGCGCCCGGACCCGGTCCACGCTGACCGGCACCCGGGTGCGGGTGCCCGGCACGGACGTCGGCCAGCGCCAGGCCAGCGGCGGGAACCCCCAGCGCGGCGGCGAGGCGTAGAACGGCGGGCCGAGGTAGGGCATGCGGCGCACCCGCACGGGCGGCACCGGGCGGGGTGGCGTGGTGGCCACCCAACGGGGACGCGGCTCGTGCGGGTGCATGGGTCAGATGACCTCCGGCTCGGCGCCCGGAAGCTCGCTGACCATCGGTCGTCCGGCGGCGTGCCAGGCCCGCATGCCGCCGTCCACGTTGGCCGCGTCCCACCCGTTGGCGTTGAGGTAGGCGGTGACCCTTGCGGAGCGCCCGCCGCTGCGGCAGACGACGTAGACGCTGCCGTCGGTGGGCAGCTCGCCGAGCCGGCCGGCCAGCTCGCTCATCGGAATGTGCACGGCGTTCGGCGCGTGGCCGGCGGTCCACTCGTCGTCCTCCCGGACGTCGAGCATGGTCACCCCGTCCGGCAGCTCGGCCACCGTCACGGCGGGCACGTTCGGGGGCATCACGTTTCGATGCTGCCACGGGCCCCGGTACGGCGCGCGTGAGCTGCCGAAGGGCCCGCACACACCGTCGGGTGCGGGCCCTTCAGGCACTCCGGGGCGGCTAGTGCACGACCGCCTTCTCGGCGTGCGCCCCGGTCAGCGCGCGGACCTCCATCTCGGCGTACTTGGCGTCGTTGCGCTCCTTGGACAGGACGGTGCCCAGCCAGCCGAGCAGGAACGCCGCCGGAATCGACACGATGCCCGGGTTGGCCAGCGGGAAGAAGTCGAAGTCGGCGTTCTTCAACATCGACGTCGACTTACCGGACACGGCCGGCGAGAAGATGATCAATCCGATGCAGATGATCAATCCGCCGTACATGCTCCACAGCGCGCCCGAGGTGTTGAACCGCTTCCAGAACAGCGAGTACACGATCGTCGGCAGGTTGGCCGACGCGGCGACCGCGAACGCCAGCGCCACCAGGAACGCGATGTTCTGGCCGAGGGCAAGGATCCCGCCGCCGATGGCAAGGGCGCCGATCACGAACGCGGTGATCCGGGCGACCCTGACCTCCTGCGCCTTGTCGTCCACCTCGCCCTTCTTGATCACGTTGGCGTAGATGTCGTGAGCGAACGACGCCGACGCGGTGATCGTCAGGCCGGCCACCACGGCGAGGATCGTCGCGAACGCCACCGCGGAGATCAGGCCGAGCAGCACGGTCCCGCCCAGCTCGTAGGCCAGCAGCGGCGCGGCCGAGTTCTGCCCGCCGGGCGCGGCGTTGATCACGCTCTTGCCGACCAGCGCGCCGGCGCCGTAGCCGAGCACGAGCGTGAACAGGTAGAAGATGCCGATCAGCGCGATGGCCCAGACCACGGAACGGCGGGCCTCCTTGGCCGACGGCACGGTGTAGAACCGCATCAGGATGTGCGGCAGGCCGGCGGTGCCGAGCACCAGGGCGATCGACAGCGACACGAAGTCCAGTTTGGACGTTCCGGTGGCGCCGTACTGCAGGCCGGGGTCGAGCACCGGGCTCTTCGCCTGGGTCACCGCGTCGCCGAGCAGGCTGGACAGGTTGAGGCCGAACTTGCCGAGCACCCACACGGTCATCACCAGCGCGCCGGTGATCAGCAGGGTGGCCTTGATGATCTGCACCCAGGTGGTGCCGCGCATGCCGCCGATGACCACGTACGTGATCATGATGATGCCCACCACGGCGATCACCAGCGCCTGCGCGCCCTTGCCGGTGACGTCGAGCAGCAGCGCCACCAGGCCGCCCGCGCCGGCCATCTGGGCCAGCAGGTAGAAGAACGACACGGCCAGCGTCGACACCGAAGCGGCGGCACGCATCGGGCGCTGCCGCATCCGGAAGCTCAGCACGTCGCCCAGCGTGTACCGGCCGGTGTTCCGCAGCAGCTCGGCCACCAGCAGCAGGGCGATCAGCCACGCCACCAGGAAGCCGATCGAGAACAGGAACCCGTCGTAGCCGAACACCGCGATGGCGCCGGCGATGCCCAGGAACGACGCCGCGGACAGGTAGTCGCCGGAGATCGCGATACCGTTCTGCGCGCCGGTGAACGAGTGCCCGGCGGCGTAGTAGTCGACCGCCGTCTTCGAGGTCCGGCTGGCCCGGAACACGATGTAGAGCGTGACCGCCACGAAGACCGCAAAGATGCTGATGTTGAGCACCGGGTTGGCCTCGGCCCCGCTGCTCTGCGCCAGGTTGATCACTTCGCGCCTCCCTCGATCTCGGCGCGGATCTTGTCGGCGATCGGGTCGAGCTTCCGGTTCGCGTACCGCACGTACAGCCAGGTGATCACGAAGGTGGAGACGAACTGCAGCAGCCCGAAGATCAGGCCGATGTTGATGTTGCCGAACACCTTGGTGGACATGAAGCCGTGCGCGTAGTCGGACAGCAGCACGTACAGCAGGTACCAGACCAGGAACGCGGCCGTCATCGGGAAGACGAAGCCGCGCAACCTGCGGCGGAGCACGGCGAAGTCCGCGCTCTGCTCGACGGCGGACCAGTCCGGTCCCCGGGTCTGTTCTGTGGTGCTCACGAACACCTCCCGCAATGCGTGGGTAACTTGAGTCAAGTTAAGAACCCGCCGCGGGCACCGAAATCGTCAGCGGACCAACCGCCCCAGGCTGCGACGAACGGTCGACGAACGGCGTGTTGATCGGGTCGAGTGGCGCAGGTCACGCAGGGCGGCCGGCCCGCCGGACGCCGCGCGGTCCTCGTTGAGGTGCAGCCGCAGCATCGCGGCCGCCGCCCAGGCCGGCGGCCGCCCGCGCAGCGACACGATGATCATCGTGCCGAACGCCAGCGGCACGGTCCACGGGGCCGGCTGCGCGACCAGGATGGCCGGCCAGCCGGACAGCGGCGGACCGAACAGCGTCGCGGCGATCGCCCCGGCCGAGCCGAGCAACCCGGCCAGCACGCCGCACATCGCCCCGGCCACGGTCAGCCGCGACCACCAGATGCCGAGCACCAGCAGCGGGCAGAAGGTCGACGCGGCCACGGTGAAGCCCCAGGTGACCAGCACGCCGGCGTCCAACCGGATGGCCACGAGGGCGAGCAGCACCACCACCGTCGACGCGCCGAACACCGCGATCCGCAGCGCGCCGAGGCCGCCGGGCAGCAGGTCGTAGGCGATCGCCCCGGACACCACCAGCACAAGGCCGAGCGAGGTGGCCAGGAACGCCGCGAACGCGCCCGCGGTCAGCAGGCCGGTGAACGCGGTCCCGGCCACGCCGGCGTCGACCTGGGCCGGCATGGCGACCACGGCGGTGTCGGTGGCCCCGGACAGGTACAGGTGCGGCACCAGGACCCTGGCCAGCACCCCGTAGATCCCCGGGAACAGGTAGAACATGCTCAGCAGGCCCACGGTCAGCGCCGCGGTGCGCCGCGCCGAGCGGCCGTCCGGGCTGGTGTGGAAGCGCATCAGGACGTGCGGCAGCCCCATCGTGCCCAGCATCAGCGACACCAGCAGCGCCCACGTGCCCAGCAGCGGGTAGCCGGCGTTCTGCAGGTCAAGCAGCGGCCGCTGCCAGCCGGACCCGCCGGGCAGCGGCTCACCGCGGACCTCGGGCACCGACGCGCCGGCCGGGAAGATCACCCGGGTGCCCGCGGCGACCTGCCACGGCCCGGGGGCGAGCACGGCCGGTCCGCCGTCGGTGCGCACGGAGGTCGGCTCGGACACGTCCATCGTGACGCCCACCCGGAACGTCACCGGGGTGTCCCGCTCGAACCGGGTGAACTCCACCGGATGCACGGCGTCGCTGCGCACCGCCGGCCCGACCGCCACCAGCAGCCACACCGCGGGCACGATGAACAGCACCAGCTTGAGGACGAACTGGAACGCCTGCACGTAGGTGGCCGCGCGCATTCCGCCCAGCGCCAGCGTGATCGCCACGCCGGCGCCGGCGATCACCACGCCGACCCAGTACGGCGTGCCGCTGACCACGCTGAGCACCAGCCCCGAGGTGCGGAACTGCGGCACCAGGTACAGCCCGCCGATCACCAGGATCACCACCGCGGCGACGCGGCGCAGCGCCGGCGAGGCCAGCCGGGCCTCGGCGAAGTCCGGCACGGTCAGCGCACCCGAGCGCCGCATCGGCGCGGCCACCAGCACGAGCATCGCGATGTACCCGGCGGTGAACCCCACCGGGTACCACAGCGCGCCGACCCCGTCCTTGACCACCAGCCCGGCCACGCCGAGGAACGACGCCGCCGACAGGTACTCCCCCGACACCGCCGCCGAGTTCAGCAGCGGCGACACCCGCCGCGAGGCCACCAGGAAGTCCGACGTGGTCCGCATGGCCGCCACCCCGCGCAGCCCGATCAGCAGCGTCACCAGCACCACCGGCGCCACCGCGAACGCGAAGATCACCGTTTACCACAACCTCGCCCGCGCCGCGGGCGCCCACCGCCGACAAGGCGGCACCTGTCCACAGATGTCCGCCTGTCCACAGCCAAGATCATTCGCGGTCCCGCTGCCGCACTCGCCGATAGACTGGGCCACGAGCCCACGAACCTCCCCCCACCCAACGGGGTGGGGGCTGAGTGGTGGAAGTGCGGCGAAATCCGCTCCGTGAGCGCGCGTCATGGCTACTCCGAGGCGAGACACGGCTGTCTGGACGCGGAACACGACTGCCTGAGCGCGGGACACGCCGGGGTTTGTGGGTGGTCATTGCCGGTCCTCGATCCGCTCGGCTCGGCGCAGGTGCCAGCGGGCCAGCAGGACCAGGCCGGGGTAGGGCAGGACGGCGAGGGCCAGCCAGGAGGCGGGGATGCCGAGCAGGCGGGCGTCGTCGAGGGCGGGGAGGGCGGCGAAGAGCACCGGGAGGCCGAGCATGCCGGCGAACAGCAGCACCAGCGGGGCGATCGCCCTGCGGCGCTGGGCCCGGTAGAGCGCAAGGGCCCGCTCGGCGTCGGCGGCGTCGAGCTTGGGCACCCGCCAGCGGCCGCGCAGCCGGCGCCGGGTGTGCGCGTGCCGGGTCTGCGGGCTCATCACCGCCACTCGCCGGTTGGGCACTACGGCCGCCCGGTCCGGTCGAGCTGGCCGCGCCGGGCCGCCTGCAGCAGCCGCTCGCGCAGCTCCCTGGCGTGCCGGCGGCTGACCGGGACGTCGCCGAGGTCGGTGTGCGCGAGCAGCCCGCCGACCGAGTCGCTGCGCAGCTCCCGCACCGCGCCGAGCGCCACCAGGAAGCTGCGGTGCACCCGGACGAACCCGGCCGCCTCCCAGTACTCCTCCAGCCGGGAGATCGGCATCCGCACCAGGTGCACGCCGGAGTGCGTGTACAGCCGCACGTAGTCGCCGTGCGCCTCGACGTAGTGCACCTCGTTGCGGCGCACGTACCGGGTCCGCCCCGCGCTCTCGACCGGCAGCGCGGCCATCGCGTCGGGCAGCGGCGCCGCGGCCTCGTCGGAGGCATCGGCCGCCCCGCCGGGCGCCACGCGCAGCACCCTGGCCAGCGCGTCGGCCAGGCGCTCGGCCCGCACCGGCTTGAGCAGGTAGTCGACCGCGCCGATGCCGTACGCGGCCACGGCGTGCTGCTCGTAGGCGGTGACGAACACGATCACCGGCGGGTCGGTCAGCTTTGCCAGCAGCGAGGCCAGCTCCAAACCGTCCAGCCCCGGCATGGCCACGTCCAGGAACACCGCGTCGAACCGGCCGCTCTGGATCATGCGCAGCGCGCTGAGCGCGTCGCCCGCGCCGGCCACCTCGGCGACCTCGGGCGCCTCGCGCAACAGCGTGCACAGCTCGTTGAGCGCCGGTGGCACGTCGTCCACCGCAAGCACCTTGAGACCGCTCATCCCGGCATCACTCCCGGCTGGAACCTGGGAATCCGCACCACGACCCGGGTGCCCGCGCGCTCGGCGGTCTCCACGACGAGCCCGTACCACGGGCCGTACACATTGCGCAGCCGCCGGTCCACGTTGGCCAGCCCGACGCTGTCCGAGCCGCCGCGCCCGGCCAGGATCGCCTCGGCCAGCACCGGATCCATGCCCACCCCGTCGTCCTCCACGCTGATCACGCAGTCGTTGCCCTCCGCCTCGCCGCGCACCTGCACGAGGCCGGTCCCGGCGCGCGGCTCGATGCCGTGCCGCACCGCGTTCTCCACCAGCGGCTGGAGCACCAGGTACGGCAGCGCGACGGCCAGCACCTCGGGCGCGACCCGCACCAGCACCCGCAGCCGCTCGCCGAGCACGGCCCGCTGCAGGGCCAGGTACGTCTCGATGGCGTGGAACTCGTCGGCCACGGTGGTGTACTCGCCGTGCCGGGCCAGGCTGTACCGGATGTAGTCGGCGAAGTCGAGCATCAGCTCCCTTGCCCGGTCCGGCTCGGAGCGCACCAGCGAGGCGATCACGGTCAGCGCGTTGTACACGAAATGCGGGGAGATCTCCGCCCGCAGCGCCCGCAGCTCCGCCTGGGCGGCCTGCTCGGCGGAGGCCTCCAGCCGGGCCCGCTCGAGCGCCTCGACGATCCAGTCCGCGGCCTCCCGGACGGTGCCCCGCTTGACGTCGCCGGACACCACCAGCACCCCGGCCAGCTCGTCCTGGACGTGCAGCGGGACGGCGACCAGCGGCGGGCGCCCGGTACGCGTCTCGGTGTGCAGCACCTGCTTGACCAGCTCGGCGGCCTCGACGGGCGGCGAGCCGGCCCAGACCGTGGACCCGGACAGATCGGCGAGCCCGACCGCGTCGGCGTTCAGCAGCCGCCGCACGCCCCTGGCCGCGGTGCGCACCCGCTGGCCGGAGAGCCCGTCCTTGAGCTGCTCGGCGATGTGCCGGGCCACGCCCAAGACCGTCGCCGACATCCGTGCTCCCATGCACCCGAAGCTGCTCGTAGGGGAACACTAGGGTGGTCCGCACTCATACGAAAGCGTGAGCCGCTCTACTGTGTGTCTTCAAGGTGAGGGCCATTCAAAACTGCGGCGGTGGTTGCGTACTGCTGTGGTCGTCGGGCCGACCGCTCGGGCAGGCCTCCGGCTTACCCTCGCTAGTCGGAAGCGACACCGCCCGGTGGCCCGCCGTCGCTAGTCGGCGTTTGAATGACCCTCACTGGCGGTGTCTCCCGTTGGCCAGACGCGCCCGTTCCTCGGCCGTGCCGAACCGGGCGATGTCGCGGTCGCGGATGAAGCCGAGGCGGTCGGGGGCGTGCATGCGCAGCCGGATGCGGTTGACGTCGGCGGGCATGGTGCGCTGGGTGGCCAGGCTGGCCAGGATCACCGTGAGGAAGGCCACCGGCACGGTGATGATCGCCGGCTGGGCGAAAAGCGGCGAGGCCCAGCCGCCGGTGTAGCCGCTGATCGTGTGCACCACAAGGGCGCTGAGCACCAGCACGCCGCCGACCACCATGCCGGCCGCGGCGCCCACCCAGGTGAGCCGCCGCCACCAGATGCCGAGCAGCAGGATCGGGCAGAACGTGGACGCGGCCAGCGCGAACACCAGGCCGACGGTGAGCGAGATGTCGCTCGGCCGCAGCACGATGGCCAGCGCGAGCGGCACGCCCCCGGCGATCGCGGTGGCGAACTTGAAGTCACGCACCCGCCCGGGAAGCACGTCGGTGGACAGCACCCCGGCCACGCTCACCACCAGCCCGGAGGACGTGGACAGGAACGCGGCGAACGCGCCGGCGGTGGTGACCGCGGCCAGGATCTCGCCGAGCACCCCCGGTGCGATCTTGGTCGGCAGCGCCAGCACCGCGAGGTCGGTCTGGCCGGTGACCAGCAGCTCGGGGGTGTACAGCCGGGACAGCGCGCCGACCAGCATCGGGAACAGGTAGAACAGCGACAGCAGCAGCAGCACGTGCAGCGTGGTCCGCCGGGCCGCCCGGCCGTCCGGGTTGGTGTAGAAGCGAACCAGCACGTGCGGCAGGCCCATCGTGCCCAGGAACGTGGCCAGGATCAGCGAGTACGTCAGGAACAGGTCCGACGTCCCGGCCACCGGTCTCAGCCAGCTCTCGTTGTCCGCCGGCGCGCCGGCCACCACCGGCACCGCCGAGCCCTGGAAGAAGTGCAGCTGGGTGCCGGCGCCCACCTTGTGGTCCCCTGGCGCCCAGAACGTCGAGCCCTGCGCCGGCCCGTCGTCGACCACGCCCTCGGCGAACAGCCAGGTGTGCTCCTTGACCTGCAGGATCACCGGGGTCCGCACGTCGATCTTGGTGGCGCTGGTGAACGTCGGCGGGTACGGCTCGGTCAGCCCCGTGGTCGCCGAGCTGCTGATGCCGCCGTCGCCGATGAACAGCGCGCACATGACGAACGTGGGCGCGGCGATGGCGAACAGCTTCAGCCAGTACTGGAACGCCTGCACGATGGTGATCGCGCGCATGCCGCCGCCGAACACGTTGACCACGACGACCCCGGCCACGATCAACGCGCCCACCCAGTGCGGGAACGGCAGGATCCGGGTGATCGACAGGCCCGCGCCCTGCAGCTGCGGCACCAGGTAGAGCATGCCGATGAACACCACGAACGCGGTGGACAGCCCGCGCAGGCCGCGCGAGCCCAGCCGGGCCTCGCAGAAGTCGGGCAGCGTGTAGGCGCCGGACCGGCGCAGCGGCGCGGCGACGAACACCATCAGGGCCAGGTATCCGGCGGTGAACCCGATCGGGTACCAGAGCGCGTCCACCCCGTCCTTGAGCACCAGCCCGGCCACGCCGAGGAAGGACGCGGCGGACAGGTACTCGCCGGACACCGCGGCGGCGTTGCGGCTGGACCGGATGGCCCGGCGGGCGACCAGGAAGTCAGGTGTGGTGCTGGCCAGCCGTGAGCTGCGGTAACCGATGTAGAAGGTGGCGACCGCGACCAGCATGACGGTCGCGACGGCCCACAGGTTCACTTCCACGGTGCGGTTCCCAGCTCGTAGTGCTTGCCGAGAACCTTACTTCTCGACCATGTCGACGAAATCGCGCTCGTTGCGCTCGGCCCGGACGTTGTACCAATAGCCGACGCCGAACAACAGGGGAAACGGGGCGATGCCCAACACCAGCCAGGGCAGCCGAACCCCGGTCAGGGTCACCTCGGACAGGTGCGGCAGGAAGTGGAACAGCGCCGGCAGGCTGGCCAGCACCAGCACCACCGACCCCCACATCCGCACCGCCGTGCGCAGCTGGATGCGGATGAACTGGCGCACCAGCTCCTCGCCGTAGCTGGTCTGCTCCTCCAGCTCGACCACGGTGCGCAGCACGGTCACCGGCGCGCGCGAGTCGGCGAGCACCACCCGCTTGCGCCGCGGCTTGGTCGGCGGCTCGACGTACTTCGGCTGCTGCTCGTGCTTGCCCGGCCCGGCCGCGTGCCTGCTCACAACCCCACTCCGCGCCGGGTGATCCGGTCCTTGAGCTCGCGGGTGTGCCGGCGGCTGACCGGGAGCTTGCGCTCGCCGTTGCCGATGATCACGTGGTAGCCGTTGCCGCCCAGCTGCAGCTCGGTGATCAGGTTGACCGGCACCAGGTAGGACCGGTGGATTCGGACGAACCCGTGCTTCTCCCAGCGCTCCTCGAGCTGCGCCAAGGGGATCCGCACCAGGTGCGAGCCCTCCGCGGTGAACAGCCGCGCGTAGTCGCCCTGCGCCTCCACCCAGCGCACGGTCGAGCGCGGGATCAGCTTCGTGGTGCCGGCCAGCTCGACCGGGATCACCTCGTCCTCGCTCGGCTCGGCCACGGCGGTGGCCTCCCCGATCAGCCCGTCGCCGCGCAGCTTGGACAGCACCCGCTGGATCGCCCGGTCCATCCGCGACTGGTCGCAGGGCTTGGGGATGAAGTCGACCGCGCCGAGCTCGAACGCCTCGACCGCGTGCTCCCCCTCGCCGTGCCCGGTGACGAACACCAGCACGGGCGACGGCTTGAACCCGGTGAGCACCTTGGCCATCTCCATGCCGGTCAGCCCGGGCATCTTCAGGTCGGAGAAGACCGCATCCACGATCGGCAGGCCCTGCTGGCGGCGCTCGGCCAGCTCGTCGTCGTCGCCGCTCAGGACGCGCAGCGCCCCGGTCGCGTCGAACGCCTTGATGATCCGCCGCACGTGGCGGTTGTTGCTCAGGCGCTCGTCGAGGACGTCCATGCCGTCCTTCTCGTCGTCGACGGCGAGAACGACGAGACCACGGGTGGTATGTGCGGTACTCACGGTGAGAAGAATCCTGCCGAGCGCGACGGGCGCCTGTCTATGGTCAGTTCGGGGGCCACACAGCCGGGTGAAGCCGACTACAGGCCGAACCGCGACCACGCGGCCCGGGTCTCGAGGGCCTCCACGGCCGCCAGCATCCGGTCGGCGCCGGACAGCCCGAAACCGGCCGCACCGGCCATGCCGAGCCGGGCCAGCAGCGGGCGCTTGGGCTCGGCCACGCTGATCTCGGCGCCCGGGTACTTCTCGGCGATCACCTCGCGCAGGTTGCCCAGCCCGTCGACCAGCCCGAGCTCGGCCGCCCGCGCGCCGGTCCACACCTCACCGGAGAACAGGTCCTCGTGGTCGGAGTCCAGCTTGTCCCCGCGGCGCTTGCGCACCCAGCCGGCGAACTGGTCGTGCAGCTGGTTCTGCAGGCCCGCCAGCCAGGCCACGTCCTCGGCCTTCTCCGGCCGGAACGGGTCGAGCCGCATCTTGTTGCTGCCCGCGGTGTACACCCGCCGCTCGACGCCGATCCGCTCGAGCAGCCCGGTCAGCCCGAAGCCGGCCGAGACCACGCCGATCGAGCCGACCAGCGAGGACGGATGCGCGTAGATCTCGTCGGCCGCGCAGGCCAGCCAGTAGCCGCCGGACGCGGCCACGTCCTCGCAGAAGGCCAGCACGTGGACCTTCTTGCGCCCGGCAAGGAGCCGGATCCGCTCGGCCACCAGCGCGGACTGGGTCGGGGCGCCGCCAGGTGAGTTGATCGCCAGCGCCACCGCGGCCAGCCGGTCGTGGTCGAACGCCCGGTTCAGCGCCGACTCCACGGTGTTGATGTTGATCGTGCCCCGGCCGAGCGGAGACGGCGTCGGGGTGATCACGCCGTGCAGCTTGACCACGGCGACCACGGGTGCGTGCCCGGTTCGGTCGCCGATCTTCGGCAGCCTGGAGACCAGCTTGTCGGTGACGCTCACTGGTGCACCTCGCAAGCTTCGGTGATGGCCGTCCCGCCGCCTCGTCCCTCGGCGGCGGGACGGTATCGACGATTCGCTCCGCAAGCTCCGCTCATGCCGTTCACCCTACGTGTCGGCCCTGGTGGCGAGCGCCCCCGGCTCCTCGGCGTCGTCGGCCGACGGGGAGTACTCCGGCAGATCGGGCCGCACGCCGGGGAAGAACTTCGGCACCCGCAGGATCACCTTCATCCCCGCGCCCGGTGCGGTCTCCACCATCAGGGCGTACTCGTCGCCGAACACCGACCGCATCCGCTGGTTGATGTTGCCGAGGCCGACGTGCGCGCCGGTCTTGTGCGCGTCGCGCAGGTCGGCGAACAACCGGTCGGCGTCCATGCCGACCCCGTCGTCCTCCACGCTGATCAACGCCTCGTTTCCGTTGTCCTGCGCGATGACCGTGACCGTGCCGCCGCCCGGCTTGGGCTGGATGCCGTGCTGCACCGCGTTCTCCACCAACGGCTGCAGCACGAGGAACGGCACCACCACGTTGAGCACCTCTGGCGCGATCTTGATGCGCACGTTGAGCCGCTCCTGGTAGCGCTGGCTCTGGATGGTCAGGTACCGGTCGATGTTGCGCAGCTCCTCGGCCAGCGTGGTGAACAGCCCCGACGAGCGGAACGAGTAGCGGGTGAAGTCGGCGAACTCCTGCAACAGGTCCCTTGCCTGCTCGGGGTCGGTGCGGATCAGCGAGGAGATCGCGTTGAGCGCGTTGTACAGGAAGTGCGGGGAGATCTGCGCCCGCAGCATCCGCAGCTCGGCGCGGGCCAGTTGCTGCTTGGACTCGTCGAGCTTGGCCAGCTCCAGCTGGATGCAGATGAACTGGGCGACCTCGTCGGCGGCCCGGATCAACCGCTTGCTGTTGACGCCGCCGACCACGATGAGCGTGCCCTCGACCTCACCGTCGATGATCAGCGGCACGATCACCGCGGTTCGCATCGGGCAGCGTCCCCTGTGGTCGCACGGCAGGTCGGTGTGGTTGATGTGCTCCCGATGCCCCTTGCTCAGCGCGACGTCGATGGCGCCGGTGAGGTCCTCGTAGTGCTCGTTGGCGCCACCGTCCCAGGACAGCAGCCGGCCGGACGAGTCGGTGATGCCGATGGCGACGCATTTGAGCATCTCCACCAGGTGCTTCGTGGCCTGGTCGGCCGCCTGCTCGGTGAGCCCGTTACGCAGCTCGGGCGCCGCCTTGGAAAGCCGCTGCACCGCGTCGAGCACGGCGTCGGCCACCGAACCGTCGGACTTCCTGTTCCGCACCAGGAACAGGAAGGCCGCGAGCACGAGGAGCAGCGCCACCGCGCCCACCACGGCTCGCTCGTTCAGCAGGTCGGCCACGCGTCAATGCTCGGTTGTCGACAGCGAAGGAGCAAGGGTCACCGGGATACGGTACTGATCGTGGTCGCCAAGACAACACGCGTGGCGCTCTTCCCGACCTGCCTGACCGACACGTTCTACCCGGACACCGCGAGGGCGGTGGTGCGGCTGCTGGAGCGGCTCGGCTGTACGGTCGACTTCCCGCTGGACGCGATCTGCTGCGGTCAGATGCACTTCAACACCGGCTACCGGGATCACGCCGTGCCCATGGCGGCGGCGCTGGCCAGGGCCTTCGACGGCTACGACGCGGTGGTCGCGCCGTCCGGCTCGTGCGTCGGCATGGTCAGGGAGATCCATCCCAAGCTGGGCCTGGGATCCCTGCCCGTCTACGAGCTGACCGAGTTCCTCGTCGACGTGCTCGGCGTGATCGACGTGGGCGCGTACTTCCCGCACCGGGTGACCTACCACCCCACCTGCCACTCGCTGCGCATGCTCGGCGTCGGCGATCGCCCGGTGCGGCTGCTGGAGTGCGTGCGCGGGCTGGAGCTGATCGAGCTGGACGAGGCCGAGTCCTGCTGCGGCTTCGGCGGGACGTTCGCGGTGAAGAACGCGGACACGTCCACCGCCATGCTCACCGACAAGATGTGGAACGTGCTCGGCACCGGCGCGGAGTTCGTCACGGCCGGCGACAACTCCTGCCTGATGCACATCGGCGGCGGCCTGACCCGGCTGCGCTCCGGTGTGCGGGCGGTGCACCTCGCGGAGATCCTGGCCAGCACGGAGGAGGACCCATGGCCCGCAACCCGGTGACCTGGCTGGGCACGCCGACGTTCCCGAGGGCCGCCGCCGAGGCGCTGCGCGATCCCCAGCTGCGCCGCAACCTCAGGCACGCCACGCACACGATCCGCACCAAGCGGGCCGCCGCGGTCGCCGAGCTGCCCGACTGGGAGCGGCTGCGCCGGGCCGGCGAGGCGATCAAGGACGACGTGCTGTCCAATTTGGACACATACGCCGAGCGGCTGGAGAGCGCGGTCCGGGCGCACGGCGGCGTCGTGCACTGGGCCCGCGATGCCGACGAGGCCAACGAGATCGTGCTGCGCCTTACCCGGCTCGCCGGCGCCGACGAGGTGGTCAAGGTGAAGTCCATGGCCACCGCGGAGATCGGCCTGAACGAGGCGCTGGCGGCGGGCGGCATCGGCGTGGTAGAGACCGACCTCGCCGAGCTGATCGTCCAATTGGGACAGGACCGCCAGTCGCACATCCTAGTGCCGGCCATCCACCGCAACCGCTCCGAGATCCGCGAGATCTTCGCCCGCGCCATGCCCGACGCGCCGGCCGACCTGACCGACGCCCCCGGCGCGCTGGCCGAGGCGGCCCGGTTGCACCTGCGCCGCAAGTTCCTCTCCGCCAGGGTCGCCGTCTCCGGCGCCAACTTCGCCGTCGCCGACACCGGATCGGTCGTCGTGGTGGAGTCCGAGGGCAACGGGCGCATGTGCGTCACCCTCCCCGAGGTCCTGATCACCGTGCTGGGCCTTGAGAAGATCGTGCCAACCTGGCGCGACCTCGAGGTCTTCCTGCAGCTGCTGCCCCGCTCGTCGACCGCGGAGCGGATGAACCCGTACACCTCGGTGTGGACCGGCGTCACCCCCGGCGACGGCCCCCGCGAGTTCCACCTGGTGCTGCTTGACAACGGCCGCACCGCCACGTTGGCCGACCCGGTCGGGCGCTCGGCCCTGCGCTGCATCCGGTGCTCGGCCTGCCTCAACGTCTGCCCGGTCTACGAGCGCACCGGCGGCGCCGCCTACGGCTCGGTCTACCCGGGCCCGATCGGCGCGATCCTCACCCCGATGCTGGTCGACGACCCGCACGACAAGCAGGCCGCGTCGCTGCCCTACGCCTCCTCCCTGTGCGGCGCCTGCTTCGAGGTCTGTCCCGTGCGCATCGACATCCCGTCGGTGCTGGTCCACTTGCGCGCGAAAACCGTTGCCGCCAAGGGGAAACGCACCCCCGAGGCCGCCGGGATGGCCACGCTCGCCTGGATCCTCGGCAACCCGCGCCGCTACGAGGCCGCGCAGAAGGCCGGCTCGCTGGCCCGGCTGCTCGGCCGGGGCGGCCGCATCACCCACCTGCCCTGGCCGGGTTCCAAGTGGACGGACAGCCGCGACGCCCCCGTCCCGCCCCGCGAGTCGTTCCGCGCCTGGTGGAGGAGGACCCGTGGCTGACCCCCGCACCGAGATCCTCGGCCGCATCCGCCGCGCCCTCGCCGACCGCCCGGCCGCCAAGGAGATCCCCCGCGACTACGACCTCAGCCGGCCCATCGACGACCTGCCCGGCCTGTTCGCCGCCCGGGTCGCCGACTACCGCGCCGGCGTCCGCCGCGTCGCCACCCCCGACCTGCCCGCCACCATCACCGAGGTGCTGCGCCTGCGCGGCGCCAGCCCCATGGTCGTCCCACCCGACGTGCCCGCCTCGTGGTGCGTGCCCGGCATCGACTGGCACGTCGACGACGAGGACACCCCCCTGCCCGTGGCCACCCTCGACGAGGCCGCCGGCGTCCTCACCGGCTGCGCCCTCGCCATCGCCGAGACCGGCACCATCGTCCTGGACGCCGGACCCGAGCAGGGCCGCCGCGCCCTGACCCTGATCCCCGACTACCACCTCTGCGTGGTGCGCACCGAGCAGATCGTCGGCACCGTCCCGGAGGCGCTGGCCACGCTCGACCCGCTGCGCCCGCTGACGTTCATCTCCGGCCCGTCGGCCACCAGCGACATCGAGCTCAACCGCGTCGAGGGCGTGCACGGCCCCCGCACCCTCGAGGTCCTGCTGACCGGCTGAGCTACTTGAGCAGCCGGGACATTCGGCGGTCGGCGAGGGGTTTGCCGCCGGTCTGGCAGGTGGGGCAGTACTGGAATGCCTTGTCGGCGAAGGACACCTCGCGGACGGTGTCGCCGCAGACCGGGCAGGGCAGGCCGGTGCGGGCGTGCACCCGCAGGCCGGAGCGCTTCTCGCCCTTGAGACGGGCGGCGTCCTGGCCGACCGAGCGGGTCACGGCGTCGGAGAGCACCGACAGCAGCGCGGTGTGCAGGCGGTCGATCGCGTCGTCGGGCAGCTTGCCGGCGGTGGCGTACGGGGACAGCTTGGCGGTGTGCAGCACCTCGTCGGAGTAGGCGTTGCCGACGCCGGCGATCAGCTTCTGGTCGGTCAGCGCGGTCTTGAGGCGTTCGGAGCGCCCGGCGAGCAGCCCGGCCAGCTGGTCGCGGGTGAGCGAAAGGGCGTCCGGCCCGAGGCCGGCGATCTGCGGCACCTCCCGCGGGTCCGACACGATCCATACCGCAAGGCCCTTCTTGGTGCCGGCCTCGGTGAGGTCGAACCCGGGTCCCTCGCCCGGGCGGCCCAGATGCACCCGCAGGGCCAGCGGGCCCTTGCCCGGCCGCGGCGGCGCCGCTCCCATGGTGTCCGCCCAGCGCAGCCACCCGGCCCTGGCCAGGTGTGTGATCAGGTGCAGCCCGCCGCAGTCCAGGTCAAGGTACTTGCCGTGGCGCCCGGCCCCGGTGACCTCCCGGTCGTGCAACGCCGTCCACGGCGGGCTGGCCGTCTTCAGCACGCTCAACGACGCCACGTCCACCCGCGCGACCGTCCGCCCCACGGCGTGCTCACGCAGATGATGAGCCAGCGCTTCGACCTCAGGTAGTTCCGGCACGGCACCAGTCTCACCCGATTGCCGCGCGCTGTCACACCTGATGTGCGGCTATGTTGTGCTCGTCCAGCTCACCGCCATGGGGGTGCACGATGGCGGTCGCCATCCGGTCGGTCCGTCGGATCCGGACGAACACCTGGATGCTCCTGCTCGCCTCGGTGGTCTGGCTGGCCGTCAACGTCCGCTGGGTCGCGATCTACCGCCAGCACGGGATCGTCGACGTCGACGAGGCCAGCTACCTGTCGCTGGCCCTCAACGATCACTACGCGGCGGTTCGCGACGGCTTCGGCGGATGGGTGGCGGCCGTGTGGTGGCCGGGTATCTCGGCCCCGCTGGTCCCGGCCCTGACCTCGCTGCAGTTCTTCGTCACCGGGACCGGCCCGACGGTGGCGCTCGCCGTGCCGCTGTTCGCCGGGCTGGCGACCGTCCTGCTCACCTATGGACTGGCGAACCGACTCGGTGGCCGCGCGCTCGCCTGGCCGGCGCTGCTGCTCATCGCCACCGCGCCCGGCGTGCTTCTCGAGGCCCGCGCATACCACTTCGGGGTGCCGGCGATGGCGGTCGCCATGGCGGCGCTGTACTGCCTTGTCCGCTCCGAGCGGCTGTCGAGCACGGGATTCTCCGTCGCGTTCGGCGTCTTTCTCGGTCTCATGCCGCTGACCAGGACCATGACCATCGCTTTCGCACCGGGGTTGGTGCTGGCGGCGCTCCTGCAGGTGACGGTCGGGCCGGATCGGCGCCGACGCCTCATCCACTGCGCGGTCGCCCTCGCCGTCGCCGTCGGGGTCGCCTCGACGTGGCTGGTGTCCAGCGGCCCGGTGGTCTTCCGGTACCTGACGGAGTTCGGCTACGGCCAGCAGTCCGCGGAGTACGGCACCGCGGCCGGTGTGTTCAACCCGGCAGCCTGGCTCGCCCGGCTGCACACCGTTCTGGCCGAGCAGTACCTGCCGCACACCCTGGTCCTGTGCGTCGGGTTGATCTCGGCGAGCTATCTCGCGCTCCGGCGAGCCCGGTCGGACGGGACCCGGTCGTTCCTCGAGCTGGCCGTCAC
Organism: Actinophytocola sp.; assembly: GCF_035942955.1. Taxonomy (GTDB): domain Bacteria; phylum Actinomycetota; class Actinomycetes; order Mycobacteriales; family Pseudonocardiaceae; genus DASYTH01. Next base: position 45,800 of record NZ_DASZCQ010000192.1, read on the forward strand.
GTCGCCGGCAATGCCGGTGATGCTGGTGGTCGCCGAGGGACTTGCGGCATTCGTGTCCTCGCGGACCAACGGAAACGGGTACACCCTGCTGCTGACACCGGCGATGGTCGTCGTCGCCGTGTGGGGGCTGCACCGTGCACACCCTCGCCTGCGACGGGCTCTCCCGGCGGTAGCCGCGGTGGTGGGTCTCATCGCCGCCGTGCCGGCGCTCGACCTGAGGGCCCCGACCGGCGGGGTGTGGACCATGGACCTGCCCGGGGTGGGCCGCGTGAAGGTCACCGACGGCCGCGGCACGGCGCAGATCTATGCGGGTCTGGATCCGCCGACGGAGGCCCGCGAACCGGTCAGCGCCGAGACCGCGCGGCAATGGTCCGCGGCCAGCGACTGGGCCGCCCAGCAGATCGTCGACAACAACGCCCTCGGCGGCACGACGGCATTCGGCGTCCGCGACCGGATGTTCAACACCAGCACGGTTCAGCTCGCCATGCTCCGGAAAAAGGGTTACGGCGTGGCGATGGCGCAGATCAGGCCGGTCGAGATCGGGAACACCCTCGCCGACCACCAGCGCTGGCTCACCCGGTTCCAGGACAGTCTCAGCGGCGACGCCAGCACCGCCTGCCTGCTCTTCACCGCGACCGGAACGGTCGACGAGTTCCCGCCGCCGGTGGATCCCGCCGCCATGGCGCGGGCGGCACAGGCCACGGGCTTCACCGCCCGTGCATCCCACCCCCTGCCCAACGGACGCGTCCTAACGCTGTGGTGGCGCCCCCGCCCCGAATGCGCCTAGCCATTCCGTTCGAAAGTGCGCCAAGGTCAAACTGCGCTGAGGTCGACAAATCGTTGGCGAGGGCGGCCGCCACACGACGACAAGGGCAGGGCTCGTTCCTCGCCCTGCCCTTGTCGTCGTCAGCCAACCACCCACGACACCCAACCACCCACCCCGGCCCGCAACCCCCAAAAGCAACCCAACCCCAGGCCGCTCGCCGAAGGCGACAGGGCGGCCTTGCCCGAGCTAGAAAACACAGCCCGAGCTAGAAAATACAGCGTTAGCCGTTCTTGATGAGCGACACGATGAGCAGGTTCGGGTCCGAGTCCTCGAAACGCACTTCGGCGATTCCGGCCAATGACGCGTTCACGCTGGTCCGCCCGTCGCCATTCCAGATCACGAAGTCATCCTGCTCGCGGCAGAAGTTCCACTGGTGCAGCCCGAAATACTCTTCCCGCTCGCCCTCGTTGACGTTGTGCATGAGCACCACGGCGTGTTCCGGCTTGACGACCTCCAGCATCTGGTGGATGCCGCGCAGCGGGTCGTACACGTGATCCAAGGCGTTCTGGCAGTAGACGAGATCGAAATAGTTGGCCGGGAACACGCGCGTCAGCTGCTCGACCTCGGCGGCCTTGGTGCGGACCAGGGGTGTGATGTTCAGTTGCTCCAACAGCTTGTCGTACTGATCCGCCAGTGCGTCGACCGCGACGACGCGCACGGTTCGGTCCGGCCATTTCTTCCCCACACAGGTGAGCGGGCCGGCCCCGACGTCAAGAATCGTGACCTCGGCGCCCGGAGGTGCGAACCGCTCCAGGTGTCTTGTGATGTGCGGCTGCTGGCGCAAATCCGAGTCGGGGCTCGTTCTCCACTCGTAGTCGTTGAAGGCCCAACCGGCAAAGGCCTCGGGACCGCCCTCCAGCCAATGTCTCCAATGCTCCAGCTCGTTCGCTAAACCGCTTTGCCAGCGAGTCTTGCTGTCGGTACCCATGAACTCGTCTCCCGCGCGCGGAGTCACCCCGCAGTTGTCCGGTGGGGGCCGGCTTTTCTGAACCCAGGCTCACAAGTGTGACACGACCTGGGCCCAAACCCGGTGGGGGTCGAGGTCGACCGGACGGGGAGCGGGGTCGGGGCGCGTGCGGCGGATGAGGATCTGTTGGACCAGGGCGGAGGGATGGTCGGCGGCGGCGATCCGGCGCCAGAGCAGGTGGTCCTCGAGGCCGTCGAGGAGCGGGTCCTCGGTCCAGCCGCCGAGCGCGTCGATCAACCGGCGGCGGATCAGGTAGCCGCTGCCCAGGTAGGGGATGGTGCCCAGCCGGCGCTCCTCGGCGGGCAGGGCGCCGACCAGGCCCTCGACCGGGTCGGCCACCGGGCAGTGCACGACGTCCACGCCGTCGGCGGCGGCCAGGAAGCGCTCGATGAGGAACCGCGACGCGCGCATGCCGCCGTCGAGAATGAGGAGCCACTCGGCGGTGGACCGGGTGAGCAGCGTGTTGCGGGTGAGGCCGCGGCCGAGCGGGGCCTCGTGCCACAGCAGGTCGTAGGGGCGGGCCGGGGCGGGCCGGACGCCGTCCTCGCCGACCAGGATGCGGCGCGGGCGGGCGGTGCCGGTCAGCAGATCGTCGACCAGCGGGTCGGGGTCGACCTCGCCGGGGCGGCGGACCAGCAGGACGTCGACGTCGACGGGGTCGGCGACCGGGCGGGCGGCCGCTCGCCAGGACGGGGTGGCGCGGCGGCGGGCGGCGGCGACCTGCTGCACGAGGCGGGCCGCCAGCGTGCGGCCG